>MGBT01000200.1:41069-41905 GCA_001788395.1 Candidatus Rokubacteria bacterium GWA2_70_23 | reverse complement strand
GTCACCTCGAAGCCCTCGCGCGCGTGCCCGATGGCCGGCGCGAGATCGCGCGCGAGGGTCAGCCGGCCGTGGCCGGCCTGTGCCTCGCACCAGGTGTCCACGGCCCCGGGCACGGTGAGCGTCGCGGGCACGATGCCGTGGAGCGGGATCTCGCCGAGCCCGCGAGAGGCGAACCACCCGAGCGTGGCGCCCGCCGCGGCACGGCCGCCGCCGTTGAGGAACCGGACGCCGCCCCGGCGGGCATCGTGGATGAGCCAGAAGGCATCCCCGCCCACGCTGGTCATGTGCGGGTAGACCACGCAGAGCACCGCTGCGGCGGCGATGGCGGCGTCCACCGCGGAGCCGCCCTCCTCGAGGATCTCGACGCCGGCCCGCGAGGCCAGCGGATGGGGCGAGGCCACCAGCCCTCGCGGAGTCGACGTCAGCGGCCGGCCGGTATCCAGGGCCCCTCCTCATCAAGGGCTTGCGCCGCGCGAAGCGCGCGTGCTAGAAGCCGGGGAAGTGTAGCACACGACTCCCCCATCGCCGGAGGCCACATGCCCATCGCGCGCGTCAACGGCGTGGAGCTGTACTGTATCCTGCCCATGAGCGGCCACACGACCAATATCGAAGAGCCGGGCGCGTTCAACCTGCACGTGGCCGAATTCCTCGCGGCCGTGGAGCACGGCCGCTGGGGGACCTGGAAGGCCTGACCGCGCCGTTTCCTCAAAGGCGCGCCTCCATCCACAGCTCCGCGCGCGGGTTGCCGTTGTAGTCGGCGATCTCGGTGAAGCCGTAGGCGCGGTAGAGGTGCACGGCCGCCTCGAGGCGCCGCTCGCTGTCGAGCCGCAGGCGAT
>MGBT01000200.1:32856-41012 GCA_001788395.1 Candidatus Rokubacteria bacterium GWA2_70_23 | reverse complement strand
CCCGCCCCTGATGCTCCGGCCGGATCCACATGCGCTTGAGCTCGCCCACGCCCGGCGCGAGGAGCCGCACAGCGGCGGTGCCCACCACCGCGGCCGCGGGATCCACGACGAGCAGCATCACCCTCCGCGCGCCGTCGTAAGCCTCCTGCCAGCGGGCAATGTCGCGGTCGAGCTCGTCGCCGTCGAGCGGCTCGCCGAGGAAGTCGAGATAGGCGGCGAGCTCCCGCGCTTCCGCGTCGTGATCCACGGCCGCCGCCCGGCGGATCACGTATCCGACAACATCCGTCACTCCCGACAACCCGCTGCGAGGCAACGATCCGAGAATCTTGAGTTATCCCCCGCTCGATGGCCGCATGCTGGGAGCCCGATCGTAGCAGGTCGTACCCAGAACGCGGAGGGTGACGCGGAGGGTAAACGGAGGGGCGCCCGGTCGCGCTCCGGCTGGAGATCAAGTGATGACGACGGGCCCCCCGCCGGCCGGCCCCGCCCCACTCGCGCCCGCCGCCCTCACGTAGCCCGCGCCTGAGGGCCGTTCTCGACGCTGCCCCTGCCCCCGTCGGCACCCCCGGCCCCGCCCGCGCCCTCCCCGCCCACTTCTTGACCGCGAGCCCGCGCCCGCGCGGGACAACTCGGGGCCCGCGCGCGCTCACGATGCCCAGGCTCGCCTTTCGTCCACCCCGAACGAGCCCTCCCGGGTCTGGTGCCGGGGTTCGCGGGAGGCGGCCGGACCTGGCCGGCCGCCGGAGAAATACCCATTGACATTAGGGTTGGCATCTTGTCAGACTTAGGCGTACCTAAGTCTTGCCTGGGAGAGCGCGGATGACAAGAGAACCGAGCGTCCGGATCGGGGTCGGTGCCGCCGTGGGCCTCCTGCTCGTCGCCTCCGTCGCGCTCGGCGGGACCGGGGCGCCGCCGGGCCCCTGGCTGGAGGTCGCCGGCGAAGTCTCGGGCGTTCTGGATCGCGCCGCGAGGGCTTACGAAGCGAAGGATCTACGGGGCGCGCAGGACCTCGCCGCCGAAGCGTACTTCGGCGCGTTCGAAGAGCGCGGCATGGAAGCCGCCGTCCGCCGAGAGATCTCCGTCCGGCGGGCGCGGGAGCTGGAAAGGATGTTCGGGGGGGTCCGGCAGGCGATGACGAGGGGAGAGCCGGCGCTGCGGGTCCGGCAGCAGATCGCGGCCCTGCGCGAGGCGCTGGACCAGGACGCGCGAGAGCTGGTCCGGGCCGGCGCGACGGCGACGCCCCTCGCCGAGAAGGAAGAGGGTGTCGGGTCCGAGCCGGACGCCGTCCCGCGCGTGGTCGCGGCGCAGGCGCTGACGAAGCAGATCTCCGCTCGCCTCGACGAGGCAAGCGAGCGTCACCGGACCGGCGACCGTGAGGCGGCGAAGGCCCTCCTCGCGAGTGCCTACTTCGATCTCTTCGAGGGGCAGGGGCTGGAGGCCGCCGTCGCGGCCAGGGCGCCGAGACGGAAGGTCGAGATCGAGGCGGGCTTCGCGCAGGTCCGGGGCTTGATCGTCGCCGGGGCGCGGGCCGACACGGTGGCCGAGGCGGTGGAGGCACTGCAGGCCCGGATTCATCAGGCGACGGCGCTCCTGGACCAGAACCGCGGCCCCTGGGGAGCCTTCCTGAGCGGGCTGCTCCTCATCGTCCGCGAAGGCTTCGAGGCCATCCTGATCGTCACGGCCCTGGCGGCGTACCTTCTCAAGTCCGGCCACCGGGACAAGGTCGGCGTGGTCTACCGGGCGAGCGGCGTCGCGCTCTTGGCGAGCGTCCTGACGGCGATCGCGATCCGGACCCTCTTCACCGTGAGCCCCCGCCATCAGGAGACGCTCGAGGGCGCCGCGATGCTCCTGGCCACCGCGGTGCTCTTCTACGTGAGCTACTGGCTCACCAGCAAGGCGGAGGCCGATCGCTGGCAACGGTACGTCCGAACGAAGGTGCAGACCGCGCTCGGAGCGGGCAGCCTGGTCGCGCTCTGGTTCGCCGCGTTCCTGGCGGTCTTCCGGGAGGGCGCCGAGACGGTCCTGTTCTACGAGGCGCTCCTTGCCGGGAGCGGTCCCGGCGAGCGAGAGGCGGTGCTGGCCGGTCTCGGCGTCGGGTCCCTCGTCCTCGTGCTGATGTTCGTCCTTCTCCGATCCGGCGCGCTCCGCATTCCCATCCGGCCCTTCTTCATGGTCACGTCCGTGCTGCTCTACTACCTCGCCTTCGTCTTCGCCGGCAGGGGCATCCGGGAGCTGCAGGCATCGGGGCTCGTCGGAGCCACGCCGGCGAGCTGGATTCCCACGTGGGATGTCCTCGGCCTCTACCCGACCTGGGAGAGTGTGGCGCTCCAAGCGGTCCTCGTCGGCGCAGCGGCCGTCGCCGTCGCCCACCTCTTCCGGCGACGCGGGAAGCGGGCGAGCGCCGAAGTGGTTCACCCATGACCGCGAGGAGGGAGAAGCCCATGATCGCGCGTCGAACCATCGTCGTCGCGGCAGCTCTGGCGCTCGCGCTCGTGCCGGGACGCGCACTCCCCAAGGAGGTCCCCATCGGGGAGCCGAAAGTGATCGAGGCAGCCGGGCTCGAGGTGGCGGCCGTCTATCTCCAGCCGATCGAGATGGAGCCGGCCAGCCACCAGGGCAAGGCGCTCTACCTCCCGAGGGCGAAGTCGGACATCCATCTCGAAGCGGACATCCGCGCCGTGAAGGGCAACAGGCACGGGTTCCGCGACGGGGAGTGGGTGCCGGCCCTCACCGTGCGCTACACGCTGAAGAACCTCGACACCGGGCAGGAGCAGTCGGGGCTACTCCACCCGATGGTGGCCAACGACGGCCCTCACTACGGCGCCAACCTCAAGATGGCCGGGCTCGGCAAGTACAAGCTCACCTACATCGTCCAACCCCCGGGGAGCGGCGACCCGGACGCGCCGGTGCGCCAGGGATTCGGTCGGGCCGCGAAGGTTCCCTGGTGGAAGCCGTTCCAGGTGGAGTGGGCGTTCACATACCTCGGCCCGGGCAAGAAGGGCGGCTACTAAGGGGGCGGCCATGACTGCGACGACGATGATCTCTCGGGGCTCGCTGCTGTTCGGCATCCTCCTGCTCGTGGGCCTGGTCGCTTCCTCGCCGGCGGCCCCGAAGGAAGCGGTGATGGAGTCGGTGTCCAGGCCCGAGGCTGGCCTGACCGTCGTCGCCGGCTCCCAGCCGCCGCTCGCCGTGGACGGGGCGGACGCGGCGGGCCGGCCGCTGTTCGCATCGCCGGACGGCGCGTCCCTGTTCCTGGCCGTCGACGTCCGGGCGCAGAAAGGGGCCAAGAACGGGTTCGGCGCCGGGGAGTTCGTCCCTTACCTCTCCGTCTCCTACCGCGTGCGCCGTCAGGATGGCGGTGACGCGGGGCAGGGCGATCTCCATCCGCTGATCACACGCGACGGGATGCGCTACGGCAACAACGTCAAGCTGCCCGGGCCCGGCGCCTACACCATCACGGTGACGATCGAGCCCCCCGTCAAGGTCGGGTTCGGGCGTCACACCGACCTCGAAACCGGCGTCTCCCGCTGGTGGAGCCCGTTCCAGGTGGGCTGGACACTCAAGCATCCGCGCGCCGCAGGGAGTCGGTGAGATGAGGGGCCCGGCGAATCCTTGCGTTCCGGTGGAGCCCGGGGAAAAGCTCGAGGCGGATCATCCTCAGCCGCAGGGGCCGTCGCCCGCGACGCCTGCTGCCTTGCCCTTGGGACTGGCCGGCCGCATCGAGCTGGCCTTTCTGCGACACCCCCGGGGCCTCCGGGGGCTCCACGTCTTCATGGTTCTTTTCTATCTGGCAATCATCCTGGTGCCGCCATTGCTGCCGCCGCCGCCCACTGACGTCACGCCCTTCACCAACCTCGTGCGCTTCTCGCAATTCGTCTTCTGGTACCTCTGGTGGCCCTTCGTCGTCCTCTCGATGATCCTCTTCGGCCGCGCCTGGTGCGGCTTCCTCTGCCCGGAGGGGGCGCTGGCGGCATGGGCCTCGCGCTTCGGCGGGGACCGCCCCATCCCGCGCTGGATGCGCTGGGGCGGGATCCCGCTCGTCGCGTTCGTCGGCATCACGATCTACGGTCAGCTCATCGGCGTCTACGAGTATCCGGGGCCCCAGCTCCTGATCCTCGGCGGGTCCACAGCGCTGGCCGTGACCGTCGCGCTGATCTACACGCGGAGGGGCTGGGTCTGGTGCCGCTACCTGTGCCCGGTGAGCCTGCTCTTCGGGGTCTTCTCGCGCCTCGGCGCCACGCACTTCCGGGTAGACCATTCGCGCCTGGCGTCGTGGAAGCCGTCTCGCGGGCAGACCGGGAAGAAGGATCCGTGCCCCGTCTTCATCTATCTGCCGAAGATGGCGACCAACCGGTACTGCCTCATGTGCTTCCGTTGCGCCGGCTGGCGGGATTCGATACACCTGAGACTCCGTCGCCCGGGAGAGGAGCTGCTCCACATCAACACCGCCGAGCCGCTCATCTGGGAGGTCATCTTCCTCTTCGGCGCGATCGGTCTCCCGCTGGGCGTCTTCCACTGGACGGTCGATCCCCTCTTCCAGCGGCTGAAGCAGCTCCTCGGCAGCCTCGCCCTCGGGTCAGGGCTTGGGAGCGTGATCGGCGCCACGGCTCCCTGGTGGTTCCTGTCCAACCACCCGGACGCCGGCGAGGTGTTCAACCTGCTCGACGGGCTCAGCATCGTCACATTCCTGCTCGGCGCGACCCTGCTCGCCATCGGCTCCCTCTCGGCCGTCACGTGGCTCTCCGCCCGCGTGCTCGAGCCGGCCCTCCGCGAGCCGGCCGGGATGCGAGAGTTGTTCACCCGGATCGGGTACCTCTATACGCCCTTGAGTCTGCTTTCGCTCTTCCTCGGCCTGAGCCAGCTCACCTTCGGCTATCTCAAGGGCGTGGGCTTCCCTGCGCTTGCCACCGACGTGATCCGGGGTGCGCTGCTGGTCGGGGGGGCGCTCTGGAGCCTTCATCTCGCGCGCCGGATCCTGGCGCTCCAGACGGCCGACAGCCGGTGCGTCAGGCTCGCGCTCCTGCTTCACCTGGCGGGCGTCGCGCTCATCATCGCCGCCTGGGTGCCGGTC
The DNA here is from genome assembly GCA_001788395.1 of Candidatus Rokubacteria bacterium GWA2_70_23. Classification (GTDB taxonomy): domain Bacteria; phylum Methylomirabilota; class Methylomirabilia; order Rokubacteriales; family CSP1-6; genus UBA12499. The sequence continues at coordinate 35,941 of MGBT01000200.1, read as the reverse complement.
TTCTACCTCTGGTGAGTATCAAGATACCGGGCGTCGCCACCTCTCACCTGCGCCGCGGGTCCGCTCTGCTGGCGCTCGCCCTGCCGCTGGCCACCGGCCTGTCGGGGCTCCTGGTCGTGCCCGGCACGGCCCAGGGGACGGGCCAGGTACGCCACTACTACATCCAGGCCGAGAACGTCGACTGGACTCTCGTGCCGACGGGCTACTACGACGACAAGCTCGGCCGCGAGGTCCCAGCCGGTGACACTCGGTACCCGGCCATCGTGCTGCGCGGCTACGAGGACCCCGACTTCAAGCGCCCGCTCCCACGGGCGCCCTGGATGGGCATCCTGGGCCCGATCATCGAGGCGCGGGTGGGCGACAAGGTCGTGGTCCACTTCCGCAACGGTGACTTCGGCTATGGCCGGCCCCACAGCCTCCACGTCCACGGCCTCAGCTACCGGTACCGGATGGCCCACGACGGCGGCTGGATGCCGCACCTGGCACCGGCCCAGCCCGGGACCGCCGTGCCCCCCGGCGGCGAGCACACGTACGAGTGGGAGGCAGGCCCCGACTCGGCGGGCACATGGTTCTACCACGACCACTCCGTCGACGCAGCGGACAACGTCAGGCGCGGCATGCTCGGCGGCGTCATCGTGCGGGGCGCCGACGAGCGGCCGGCCGACCGCGAGTACGTGCTCCTCTTCTCGAACGTCCCGCGCACGGTGACCCGGCTGCGCCGCGACTTCTTCACGATCAACGGCGTCGCCTTCATGGGAGGCCTCCCGGGCTTGGGAGCCCGCGTGGGCGAGCGCGTGCGCTTCCGCGTGATCGGCATGGGCGACGAGCTCCACACCTTCCATCTCCACGCTCACCGCTGGACGCTGAACGGCCAGATCGTGGACAACGTGCCGGTGGCGCCGGCCTCCACCGCGACGTTCGAATTCGTGGAGGACGCCCCGGGCCTCTGGATGCTCCACTGCCACGTGCTCGATCACGCGGAGTCCGGCATGATGCAGCACTACGCGGTGACGAAGCGGTGATGCGGGCTCGTGCTGCCGACGCGACCGCCGCGGGTCTGCGGGGGGGGAATGCCGCTGCGACTGCGGCAACCTGCTGGCCCGCTGGCGCGACGGCGGCCTCGAGCTCATGTGCCGGCGCTGCAAGCGCCGCATCGTCGTGAACGTCCCGCCCGCTCCGAGAGAGGTTCAACGGATGTCCTGACCGCGACGAACGTCGATTCAATTCCGAGCGGCCAGCGGCCTTCCGCCCAGCGCCCTGATCCAACCCGAGGGAGAAGGGAACGCTATGCGCAGATTGCTAGCCGGCATGCTTCTGTCCGTCCTGTCCGCCCTGGCCTGTCCGAGCCTGACCACGGCGGGCGCGAGCGACGAGGCCTTGGCTCTGCTGCTCATCAAGAAGGGCATCCTCACCCAAGAGGAATACGAGGCGCTGAAGAAGGAGATCGAGGGGGTCGTCCCGCCAGCGCCCGCGATGGCCGCCCGGCAGCCGGCTGCCCCGCCGGTGGACACCGAGTCGGCGGCGCCGCCGGTCGACCGCCTCCGGGACGAGGTGCGCGACGAGCTCAAACGGCGCGACGAAGGGTCGGTGAAGATCGACGCGGGCGCGCAGATCCGCGTCCGCGGCGACTTCGCGCGCAACCAGAACTTCACGGACTTCACGTTCACCCCGGGCGCGAGCGAGGGCCAGGCGCTCGAACGGATCCGGCCCCGCGCCTCCATCGAGCTCCCGGCCTCGAAGGTCAGGCTCGTCACCCAGGGGCAGTGGTATGGCCGGCGGGGCGGAGTCGAGGAGCGGGAGGACCTCGACCTCTACCAGGCATACATCGAGTGGAACGACATCCTCGACTCCCCCGTCAGCATCAGGGCCGGCCGTCAGGAGCTGGTATACGGTTCCACCTTCTTCCTCGGGGCGAACGACTTCTACAACGGCCTCACCTGGGACGGGCTCAAGCTGACCCTCGCGCCCGGCGCGGACTTCACCGTGGACGCCGTGGGCGTGACGATGGCGACGCTGAACCCCGGCGATCCCGACATTTACCTGGCCGGCGTCTACGCGACGTGGAGGGCGGCCGAGGGCCACGCGCTCGAGGGTTACTTCTTCTACAACGCCGGGTTCTACCCGGTCTCCCACGGGGAGGTCACGCTGCCCTCCGACGGGCACCGGTGGTTCACGCTCGGCGCCAGGGTGCCGGACGCGCTCGCGGGCTCGACTACGAGCTCGAGCCGCTGGTTCAGTGGGGAAGCGTCCCGAGCCCGGACGGCCGCGGAAGTGATGACGTCCGAGCCTGGGGAGGGCACGCGGAGCTCGGGTACACGTTTCCGCTGGCGTGGAAGCCCCGCCTCTTCGGCGCCTACGCCTGGGGATCGGGCGACGCCAAGCCGTTCGACGGCACGTACCGCGAGTTCCACGGCACCGTGTTCAACGACCATCCCGTGGTCGGAGACATGAGCGTCGTCGCCGACCTCAGCGGCGTCGCCGTCGGGGAGACCCGCGCCAGCGGGGTGCGGGTGTGGGTGGCCGGCGCGTTGCTGAGCCCCACGGCGGATCTCAGCCTCAGCCTCGACGCGCACCGCTTCTTCGCGAGCGAGGTCCCCGACGGCTTCAGCCGCGACCTTGGGATCGAACTGAACCTCGTCGCGTCCTACCGGCTCTGGGAGAAGCTCACCATGCTCGTCGGCGTCAACCGCTTCCTGACCGGCCGGTTCTTCCGGCAGGCCGCGGGCACCAGGCGCGACATCGATTACGCCTACGTGCAGGCCACCCTGGAATTCTGACGCGGCGGATCGGTGCCGGCGCCGTCGCCTGCGGCGCGCTCCCTATCGCGCCGGCATCTCGACTCCGCCGATCACGCGCGTCACCGCGCCGCCGGGCGCGCGTCGGCCGCGGTGGGCGTGAGGGCATGGCGCAGGACGTCTTCGGCATCGTCGACGACGATGAAGGAGAGCTGCCGGCGGAGATCCTCCGGCACCTCCTCGAGGTCCCCCGCCCCACTCGCGCCCGCCGCCCTCACGTAGCCCGCGCCTGAGGGCCGTTCTCGACGCTGCCCCCGGCCCCGCCCGCACCCTCCCCGCCCACTTCGTGA
>MGBT01000200.1:25629-32821 GCA_001788395.1 Candidatus Rokubacteria bacterium GWA2_70_23 | reverse complement strand
CCCGCCGCCCGCCCCCCGCCCCAGCAGAACTGGCGTTAATCCTTCCTATGCCCTTCATCCCATCCACGCTCTTCCATGGCTGACCTCCACCTTCGCAATTGTGCCAAGCGCACGTGACGGCTCTGGCCTCCCAAGGCTAACCCGCGTTGAGCTGGAGGTCAGCGTCTCTCCGAGGGAGTCATAATGTCTAGGTGAACTCCGGAATCACCCAGCGCGGTTTGTCGCCGGCGGCGACGCGCTGGATGTTGTCGAAGCCGATGCGGAAGCGCGCGGTCCAGTTCTCCCAGGTGGGACCGGCCGAGTGCGGTGTGAGCGTGACGTTCCGCAGCGCGAAGAGCGGGTGGTTGGGCTTGGGAGGTTCCTCGACGAACACATCGAGCCCGGCGCCTGCGATCTGGCCCTGCGCGAGAGCGCGGTGCAACGCGTCTTCGTCGATCACGGGGCCGCGGCACGTGTTGCTGACGATGGCGCTCCGCTTCATCATCCCGAGCTCGCGCGCTCCCAGCATCCGGCGCGTCGCGTCCGTGAGCGGCACGTGCAGGCTCAGCACGTCGGAGCTGCGCAGGAGCTCCGCGAAGAGGACGAAGCGCGCGCCCAGCGCGTCCTCCTGGTCCTCGGTGAGGCGTGCGATGTCGTAGTACTGGACGGCCATGTCGAAGGCCGCCGCCCGCCGGGCGACCTTCTTGCCGATGTTGCCGAGACCCACGATGCCGAGCGTCTTACCCGCGAGCTCGTAGATAAGCGACTCGGCCGGGTGGCCCGCGCGCCACTTCCCGGCTACCACGTCGTTGTGGAAGCGGACGAGCCGCTTCTGGACTGCGAGCATGAGCATGATCGTGTGCTCGGCCACGGCGATGGCGTTGGCGCCGCCGTCGTTCGCCACGGGCACCTTCGCCTTCCGGGCCGACTCCACGTCCACGTGGTCGTATCCGGCGCTGATGAGCTGGACCAGGCGCAGCTTCGGCGCCGACCGGAAGAACTCGCCGCCCATCTGGCGCGCGAGGCCCAGGTAGAACTCGGCCGTCGCGGCCGCTTCGTAGAATTGTGGCGTTCCCGGTTCCGCCACCACCACCTCGAATCCCTGCGGCATCAGGCGCCACGCGATCTGGCGGCGCTCCTGCGGCATCTCGGCATCGCGCGGGCGCATGTGGGCGGGCTCTCCATGGGCGGGAACATCGCGCTGAACTTCGGCATCGCCCACCCGGACATGGCCGCCAGCCTCATCATCTGCGCCTGCGGCAGCGGCACGGTGGGGCGCGAGACTTTCCTCCAGGAGGCGGAACGGACGGCCCGGCTCTTCCTCGAGCAGGGCCCGGGCGCGGCCGCCGACCACTTCGCCCCGCTGGCCTCCCGCCGCGGATTCGCCGAGAAGGACCCGCGCGGCTGGGCCGAGTTCCTGGCCCATCTGCGCGAGCACTCCCCCCAGGGCTCTGCCTCGACGATGCGCGGGGTGCAGATGAAGCGCAAGACCATCTTTGAACTTGAAACGGAGCTGGCTCGGCTCGGGGTCCCCTCCCTCATCGTGGTAGGCGACCAGGACGAGCCGTGCCTGGAGCCGGGCCTCTTCATGAAGCGCCACATCCCCCACGCGGGGCTCCTCATGCTGCCCATGAGCGGCCACACGACCAACATCGAAAAGCCGGGTGCGTTCAACCTGCGCGTGGCCGAATTCCTCGCGGCCGTGGAGCACGGCCGCCGGGGGACCTGGAAGGTCTGACCGCACCGTCACCGCGCTTGACGGATATGCACTACATGCATATACTGTCTGCGTGCGGTTCCTGTGGAACGACGCCAAGGCGCAGCGCAATCTTCGGGCGCACGGGGTGGAGTTCTCGGAGGCTCGGACCACCTTCTTCGACCCCCTGGGAATGGAACTGCGTGACGAGGATCACTCTCACGCGGAGGAGCGGATCATCCGCATCGGGCGGTCCGACAGAGGGCGCCTCCTGGTGACCGTCTTCACCGAGCGCGGAGACCACATCCGGATCATCTCCTCACGGCGCGCCACTCGGCGCGAGGTCAAGAGCCATGAAGAAGGAATATGATTTCAGTCGAGCGAAACGGGGGACCGTTCGGGATCTTCCACCGATCGAGGATCTGGACCGGCACACCAAGGTCAGGATCACGATCATGCTGGACAACGACGTGCTGCAATTCTTCAAGGCCAGAGCCGCCAAGCGAGGAGCCGAACCCTACCAGACTCAGGTCAACCGCGCGCTCCGGGAGTACATGGAGGGGGGCCGGCCTCCGACCAAGGACGACCTCTTGGAGGACGAAGGCTTCGTCTCCCGTCTCGCTGAGCGTGTGGCTGAGTACTCCACGCGGAAGACGGTGAGCCGGCGACCGCGCTGAGACGCAGGGGCGCCCGCGGACGGCTCAGAGGCGCGCCTCCATCCACAGCTCCGCGCGCGGGTTGCCGTTGTAATCGGCGATCTCGGTGAAGCCGTAGGCGCGGTAGAGGTGCACCGCCGCCTCGAGCCGCCGCTCGCTGTCCAGCCGCAGCAGGCGGCAGCCGAGGCCGCGCGCCTCGGCGAGACAGGCGTCCAGGAGCGGCCGGCCGAGGCCGCGCCCCTGGTGCTCCGGCCGGATCCACATGCGCTTGAGTTCGCCCATGCCCGGCGCGAGGAGGCGGACGCCCGCGGTGCCGACCACGGTGCCCGCGGGATCCACCACGAGCAACATCACGCCGCGCGTGCCGTCGTAGATCTCCTGCCAGCGGGCGATGTCGCGGTCGAGCCCGTCGCCGTCGAGCCGCTCGCCGAGGAAGGCGAGGTAGGCCGCGAGCTCGCGGGCCCCGGCATCGTGATCGGCTGCGGTTGCCCGGCGGATCACGTATCCGCCAGGCGCCTGGCTAGCGCTTGCGCCTCGCATGAGACTCGAGCCCCCGCTCCCAGAGGTACTCCGTCTCCCCCAGGCGCTTGCCCACCCAGCGCGAGAGGACGAAGAGCAGGTCGCTCAGCCGGTTGACGTACTTGAGCGGCCACTCGCTCGAGGGCTCGACACGCGAGAGCGCCAGGATGCGCCGCTCGGCGCGCCGGCACACGGTGCGCGCCTGGTGGAGGAAGCCCCCGACGCGCCCGCCGCCGGGGAGGACGAACGACTTGAGCGGCGGGAGGTCCTTCTGGCACTGATCCATCAGCCGCTCGAGCCCTGCCACCTCGGCCGCGCCCACGCGGTGCATGCCCTCGTACGCCGCGTCCTCGGGCGTCGCCAGCTCGCTGCCCAGATCGAACAGCTCGTTCTGGAGGCGCCGGAGCACCTCGTCGAGCCAGCGGGAGTCCTTCCCCTTCGTGAGCCGCTCGGCGTTGAAGACGCGCGCGAGGCCGATGACGGCATTCAACTCGTCGACGGTGCCGTAGGCCTCGATACGCGGCGAGTCCTTGAGCACGCGCTTGCCGCCGACGAGGGCGGTGTCTCCCTTGTCGCCGGTGCGCGTGTAGACCCGGGTGATCCGGATTGGCATGGACGCGTCCCTCCCGCTCTCACGCTATCACAGCGGCACGCCGATGCTAGACTCGGGGGCATGAGCGGCTGGCGGGAGAACCTGGTGACATCCGCCGAGGGCATCGCGCGGATCCTGCGCGAGAGCCGGCGCATCGCCGTGCTCGGGATCAAGCCGGAGGCGCGGCGCGATCGGGCGGCCTTCTCCGTGCCGGCCTACATGGCCGCCCAGGGATACGACATCATCCCCGTGCCGGTCTATTACCCCGAGGTGACCGAGATTCTCGGCCGCCCCGTCTTCCGGACGCTCGCGGCGATCCCGGGCCCCGTGGACATGGTCAACGTGTTCCGGCGGCCGCGGGACATCCCGCCGCATCTGCCCGACCTCCTCGCCGCCAGGCCGAAGGTGGTGTGGCTCCAGCTCGGCATCACCCACGCCGAGGCAGCCGAGACGCTCGCCCGGGCGGGGATCCAGGTCGTCCAGGACCGCTGCCTCCTGGTGGAGCATCAGCGGTTTCGCTAGGATGGCTTCCCTCGCCGGGCCGGTCGTCGCCGAGCCCCCGCTCGCCGCCGAGGGCAGCCGAGGGCGCGCCGCGCCCCGGGACCCGCGCGTGGGGCGGGAGCCTCACGCCTGCCGGGCGGCCTGCTCCCGCAGCGAGCGTTTGAGGATCTTGCCCGAGGCGGTTTTCGGCAGCGTCTCGACGAGGCGGACCTGGCGCGGCGCCTTGTACACCGACATCTCGCTCCGGCACCACTGGACGATGTCCTCCGCGGTCACCGAGCCGCGGGCAGCGGGCTTGAGCACCACGAAGGCCAGCACGTCCTCGCCGCGGTAGGGGTCGGGCACCCCGACCACGCCCACCTCGGCGATGGCGGGGTGCCGGTACATGAGCGCCTCGACCTCGGCTGGGAACACGCTGTAGCCCGAGGCCTTGATCATGTCCTTCTTGCGCTCCTCGATGATGAAGTACCCCTCCTCGTCCACGCGCCCGATGTCGCCCGTGTAGAACCAGCCGTCGCGGATGGCCTCGGCCGTCGCCTCCGGCCGCCGCCAGTAGCCCTTCATCACCATGGGCCCGCGCACGACGATCTCCCCCGACTGGCCCGGCGGCATCTCCATCACCCCGTCCTCGAGGCTCACGATCCTGACGTCGGTGAACGGCAGCGGAAGGCCCACGGTCCCGTACTTCGGCCGGTGCAGGGGGTTGCTGTGGGTGGGCGCCGTCGTCTCGCTCAGCCCGTAGCCCTCGATGAGCTTGTGGCCCGTCACCGCCTCCCAGCGCCGCGCGATCTCGGCCGGCACGGGCGCGCCGCCGGAGGAGCAGGCGCGGAGCGAGGAGAGGTCGAACTGGCGCGTCCGCGGGTCGTTCACGATGGCGACGTTGACCGTCGCGATCAAGGTCGTCACCGTGCAGCGGTACTGCTGGATGGCCCGCAGCACCGTCTCGAGGTCGAAGCGGCCCAGCGCCACCAGCGTCGCGCCGGTGAAGGCCATCATGTTCAGCTGGACTTCCATGCCCGTGATGTGGAACCACGGGAGCACCCCCAGGACCACGTCGGCCGCCGTGGCCTGGATCAGGACGCGCAGCAGCTCGCAGTTGGCCACGATGTTGCCGTGGGTCAGCTCGGCCCCCTTCGGCACCCCCGTGGTCCCCGACGTGTACTGGATCAGCGCCGTGTCGTCCAGCGCGCGTGCCACGGGCGCCCCGAGGCGCGGCGCGGTCCGGACGATCTCCCGGAAGTCCTCGGTGCCCGGGCACGGCCGCGCCGGCTCCAGGAAGCTCGGGGGCACCGGCAGCGCGGGGGACGGCGGCACGTAGTCGCCGTACGAGGTCGTCACCACCGCCTCGAGCGGGCTCCCGCCCCGCACCGCGGCGACGACGTCCCGGGCCTGGTCGGCAGCCACCAGCACCCTGGCCCCGGAGTCGCGGAGCTCGTGCTCCAGCTCCACCGCCTTGTGCATCGGGTTCAGGCAGACGTTGATGGCGCCGGCCCGGAGCGCGCCCATGTAGGCGATGGCGAATTGCGGGCAGTTCTCGAGATAGATGGCCACGCGGTCGCCGGGACAGAGGCCCCGCCCCTGGAGCCACCCCGCGAAGCGGTCGCTCGCCTCGTCCAGCTCCGCGAAGGAGATCTCCCGGCCGTAGAAGATCAGCGCCGGCTTGTCGCCCAGGCGCTCGGCGTTGCGCTCGAGGAAGACCGGCAGCGGCTCGGCCGGCAGGCGGATCGCCGCCTCGTCCACGCCCGGGGCCCAGTGGCGCGTCCAGATCCGCTCCATGGTTCTTGCCCTAAGCGCCCGCCAGGCGCGAGGCCCTGAGCTCCTCCACGACGTCCGGGTTCACCAGCGCCGACAGGTCGCCGGCGCTGCCGCCGGTGAGCGCGGCGCGCACCACGCGGCGCATCACCTTGAGGTTCCGCGTCTTGGGCAGGTCGCGCGCGAACACGATGCGGCGCGGCCGGTAGGAGGCGCCCATGCCCGCCACCAAGGCGCGCGACAGCTCGCTCTTCAGAGCGGCGTCCGTGGCCACGCCCGGGCGCGCCACGCACACGCAGACGATGGCCGAGCCCTTGAGCTCGTCGGGCACCCCCACCACCGCGCACTCGACCAGCTTCTCCGTCTTCATCAGCAGGTTCTCGAGCTCCGACGGGCCGGTGCGCTTGCCCGAGACCTTGATCGTGTCGTCCGAGCGGCCGAGGATGTACCAGCAGCCGTCGGCGTCGCGCTGGGCGAAGTCGCCATGCACCCACAGGCCCGGGATCACGTTCCAGTAGCTCTCGACGTAGCGCTGATCGTCCCGCCACAGGCTCTTCGTGAGCCCGATGGAAGTCTGCCGCAGCACCAGCTCCCCCACCTGGCCAGGCGGGCAGGACCGGCCGGCCTCGTCCACGACGTCGGCGCCCATGCCGGGCACGGGCCCGCCGAACGAGCAGGGCTTCAGCTTGTGGTGCACGGTGCCCGTGAGGATCAGGCAGCCCACCTCGGTGCCGCCGGAGATGTTCAGCAGCGGCAGCCGCCGCTTGCACACATGGTCGAAGAACCAGTGCCAGGGGGTGTCGGTCCAGGGCTCGCCGCTCGAGCAGGTGATGCGCACGCTCGAGAGATCGTGGCACGCCAATGCCTCGTCACCGTAGCGCATCATGCCGCGCACCAGTGTGGGCGAGACGCCGAGGAAGGTGACCCGGTGGTCCTGGATGAGCCGCCAGAGCCGCGCGGTGTCCGGGTAGTCGGGCGCGCCCTCGGCCAGCAGCACGCTGCCGCCGAACATGGACGGGACCATGGCGCTCATGGGGCCCACCATCCAGCCCATGTCCGACATGAAGAAGAAGCGGTCCTCAGGCTTGAAGTCGAGGCAGACGCCGAAGTCCAGCGACATCTTGGCCACGTTCGAGATATGCGTCCACACCGCGCCCTTGGGCTTGCCCGTGGTGCCCGAGGTGTAGATCAGCACCGCCGGGTCGCTGGCCCCCATCTCCTCGGTCCGGGCCTCCGGCGGCTGCGGCGCCACCCGCTCATGCCACCAGTGATCGCGCCCGGGCGTCATCGGCGTCTCGACGCCCTCGCCCAGGTAGCGCACGACGATCACGTGCTCGACCGTGGGCGCGCTCCGCAGCGCCTCGTCGAGCACGGCCTTCATCGCGCCGGGCTTGCCGCGCCGCCAGGCCCCATCGGAGGTGATCACCGCCCGGGCGCCGCCGTCGGCCAGCCTGAGCGCCAGCGGCTCGGGCCCGAAGCCGGAGAAGAGCGGCATCA
>MGBT01000200.1:22623-25450 GCA_001788395.1 Candidatus Rokubacteria bacterium GWA2_70_23 | reverse complement strand
GCCGGTAGAAGCGCAGGTCGAAGAAGCGGATCACCTCGCCCCAGAACCAGGCCGGGTCGGCGTCGGCGCGGCGCACGAGCGCGTCGTAGTCCGCGCAGCCGGTGCGCCGGAGAAAGGCGGTGAGGGTGCTCTGCGCGATCAGTTCCGGTGTGGGTGTCCAGAGGAACTCGCTCATGCGCTCGGAAACCTCCTGCAGGGAATGGTGAACACGACTCCGTCGCAACCCGTCCTGGATCCGCCGACGCTGGACGGCCTTCTCCGGCGGCTTCATCTATATCATCACGTGAGGAGCCGTCAATCGGCCCGGGCGGCCGGCGCCGATCCGCCTCCCGGGGCCCGCGACACCGGCAGCGGCCTGTCCCCCGCCGGCCCGGCGGGGGAGCCCCGCACGAGCCCGGCGGCGGCCTGATCCCGCCGCCCGGGACACCCCCGCAGGGTGGTGTGAACCTCGATTTCGCACTGGAGCCGCCGTCGGCCGTGCCCGGTTCGTGGCCCAGGCGCCGCACCCGCGCCCCCGCGCGGGGGCCCAGCGCGACGCGGCCCTGGACCGGGGCGCCGGCGAGGCCGGCCCGCATCGGCGATGCCTCGGCGAGCGGGTCGGCGGGCTCCGTCTCCGCGCCGCCGGGCTCGAGAGTGCGCCGAACCAGCACGCACCGCCGGATGAACGGCGATCAGGCCCGCTCGGGGTGCCGGTTCCGCCGGGAGCGATACTGCTTCGGCGACGGAGGCCCAGTCACGCGGCGGATGCGGCCGAGCGCGCGAGCTGAAGCTGGAGGCGCCGATGCCGCTCAGCTCCGCGGCGTGATCGGGCGATCGATGAGCACGGCGAGGAACAGCGCCGGTCCACCATGGGCAGCCCAGGCGTGGCTGGTGCCGCGCTGGATCACGATCTGGCCGGGTCTCAGCCGCGTCTCGCCGCTCTCCAGGATCAGCGACGCATCCCCCTTCAGGAGGCAGATGACGTCGAGGGTATGCGTCTCGTGCATCGCGTGATGCCGCGTCTGGTCCTGCAGGTGGGCGGCCGCGCCCATGCGCGCGAAGGCCGCCTTGGCGGCCGCGTCCAGGGCCGCCTTCGGCGCGCCGGGCGGCGGCGGCTCGACGATGAACCAGCGTACCTTCACCCCCCCGCGTGCCGGCGACAGGACCGGCTCCCCTTTCGGCCCTCGGTCGGCGCCCGCGCGCGGATCCAGGGGCCCCGAGGCCGCGTCGGCCCAGATCTCGAACAGGCCGCCGAGCCCGGCCTCGGCCATCACGGCGGAGGGCGGACCGTCGACGATGATGACCGACTGCCCCTTCGCGTCGTCCCCCGTGATGACCCGCCGCAACGCGTCTTCGAAACCCGGATAGCTCATCGCTACTTCTTCTTGAGGAACTGAATGCCCCGCAGGATGGCGACGCCCTTGCCCTTGTTGGACACGTCGAGCACGACACCCTCCTGATGGAGCCAGCTCTCACCCGTCTTCTTCTCCGCGACCTTGTCCCCGTACTTGTAGGTGAAGGCGCCCTTCGTCACCCAGAGGATCTCGGTGGACCCCACCTTGAAGTCCTTCACGGCTGCCCCGGGATCCATCTCGAACTGAATGAGCTGGGCCTTCTCGATCCCCGTGAAGCCGGGCTCGAAGGTGTTGACCACCGTGAAGCGCACCGGATCCTTCTTCGCCTTTTCCTGCGCGAGCGCCGTGTCCCCCAGCATGACGCCCACGGAGGACGCGAGCATGAAGACCGCTGCCACTGTCCAGATCCTTTTCATTGGGCTCTCCTCTTTCCTTGGTGGTCGGTCGCCTCGCCGCAGGTCGGCGCCGCTCACCGGCGACGCCGCGCTCACCACGTAGCGCGACGGATAGCGCCTGGCCGGTGGGGTGTCAATCCGGGGCTTTCCCTTACGCGGAATGTACCAGAAAACGCTGCCCACCGTCCCGCGTGCGGTGCGCGGGCCCATAGGAAACATTACCGGCCCCAATAGCACCTTCTCCACGCCGGGGAGAGGGGACAGTCGAGCAGCAAGCACGCCCCACGCGACCCACTAAAATGCCCCTTGTCGCGGGCGACGGAGGACGTCTGCCTGTGCACACCTCGCCTCTTCTTCTTCGAGGCCCCGGTGTGGCTGACCGCCCTCAGCGGTCCAGGACGGTCCAGAGGTAGATAGGACTCCCGCGACCGCCTGCCGTTCTTCAGTGGCTACGCCATGGCCAGTGTTCTGGAGACGCGCAAGGTCCATCGCCGCGACGTGAACCGCTTCGTGCTGACCCAGGCCTATCGGCTCAAGGACCACGCGCGGCAGATGGCGGCGCGCGAGGGGCGGCCGTACCAGTACTTCGGCGAACGCACGCGGAAGGAAGACCTCGCGCGCCAGTTGGCGGAGCGCGATGGCATTGAGGAGGGACTGGTCTGCGTCGTGGCGACGGTCGAACCGTGCCGCACGTGTTCCCTCCGGTGGCGGGAGGGGGCGGCCTTCATCCAGTCGGCCCGGCGGAAGTGCCTCATCCTGTACGACTCCTTCATGGACCGGGAGTTCGGCCTGATCCACGTGCGGCTGCAGACGTGGTTTCCGCTGCAGCTGCAGGTCTCCGTCAACGGGCACGAGTGGCTGGCGCGGAAGCTCGCGCACCACGGCGTGCGGTACACCAAGCACGACAATCCGGTGGCCCGGCCTGATTCCCAGCTCTTCGTCGCCCTCATGAGCGGGGAGCACGCCGTGCACGGCTTCGCCAACCGCGACCTCCGCGCCACGCTCACGGGCCACCTTCGTGATGACCCGAAACAGCAGAGTGCCCAGATCAGCCGCCTTCTGCACCGCCTCCACGTCTACGGGCTGGTTGCGAAGATC
>MGBT01000200.1:0-22598 GCA_001788395.1 Candidatus Rokubacteria bacterium GWA2_70_23 | reverse complement strand
CCCGCCCAGGCCCTCGACCAAAGCCCCCCCCGGGTCTTTCGGCGTCGAGGGAAGCTTGAAGTTGAAGACCTGGCCGCTTCGTTCCTCGAGGAGGACGAAGTCGGTGAACGTTCCGCCTGTATCGACCCCGACTAGTAGCCCATCGATGCGGATGTGCGATAAGCCCCCCGCTCTCACCCCGACCGTCTCTGTCTCGGAGTGAGAGGGAGTCGTTCCGGTTCCCTCGCCCCCGGCAGGGGTAGAGCGATAGGGACAGGGGGGCGCAGGACGCGAAGGGTGCCTCCATGTTCAGCCGCTCCAACAGCCCGACGGCGCAGACGGGCGAGCCAACGCCGCCCGCGGGGTGGTCGTGTCAGAGCGTCAGAGCAAGCAGCCGCGCGGATCGCGCCCACGGGACCGAGACCGGCTACGCCGGGAGGCGTACCTCTCGCGAGGACTCCGTGAGCGTCCACCGCGACGGCGTGATCAACAGCATCTCCGCCAAACCGTAAGGCAGCACCTGCTCGGGCCAGGGCCGCTGGGGTCGCTCCATGGCGAACTGCAGGCAGACCGTCATCCCGAGCGCCAGCCGCTCGCTCACGAAGGCCATCAGCTCTCGCTCCTCCGCAGGCGTCGCCCGCCGCTGGTCGAGCGGGTACCCTCGGTAGCCACCGGCGTGGATGTTCTCCACGGGGCCGTTGCGCCACGCCGTGTTCAGCAGGGCGTTGGCAAGGACGCGGCTCGGGTGGCGCATGACATCTGCGCGAACACGCTCGCGTCGAGCGGCGTCGGCTACCTCGACGACGCGCGCCGCCATCTCGGGCTGCGCGATGGCACCGAACTCCCCGACCTTGATCTTCGATGTCTTGTTCGGCATCGGCAGGTAGGCGACGGCCCGGTTCACGAGCTGCTCGTAGAGCCGTCCACCCGGATCCTCGCGGTAGAGGTCGATCCACGCCGCGAGCGCCGCCGAGGCCTCGATGTTGATGCGCGCCATCTCCTCGTCGCTGATGCGGCTCGTCCGCGCCGAGTGGACCTCGGACCAGACGGGCTTGTCGTGGTCGAGGAGGACGGCGAGGTACGAGCCCCAGCGCACGGTCAGCGCCGCTGCGGCCACGCCCTCGCGGCCGATCATCGAGCCGGAGGGGCGCTTCGGCGGATCTGGCTTTGCCTTGAGGTAGGGGAGCACCTGGTGGAAGAGCGTGGTCGCCGGCGGGCGGATGAGTCGCTCCGGGCCGTGTGGTCCCGAGACCTCTTCGCAAGTCCCCGCATCGAGCACCAGCTTGTCGTCGACGCGCACCCGGAGTTGCTCACGCGCCCCCATGTCGCTCTGCCTACCGCAACGGTCGCACCGCCGCCACGAACGAGACCGCCGGGTACCGCATCCACGGCTTCCCACCCGGTTCGCTCCACGCCATCGCGGGCGGTAGCCGCCACAGCGCATGCCACGCCACGGGCAGACCCTTTGCCTCAGCGGGCGGTGCCAGGTCAGCGATCAGAACCTCGTGCCGCCGGTAGCTCTCCTGCAGCGGTGGTCGCGGCCGAGCGTTCGCCGCAGGCCGCGCATGCACCACCACCAGCATGTTGAGCAGGAACGCGTGCTCGTCCTCGTCGAGCAGCCCGGTGAAGGGGGCCCCCTCGATGCCGGCCACGGCGTCGAGGCCGCTCTCCCATGCACGGCGGACGCCAGCGGCAAGCTTCGCCGCCCGGGCCGAGACAAACACCTGGCGCTCCTCGGCCAGGACGACCAGCTTGCGGCGTAGCGTGCCGACCGGAGGAAATGGGTCGCGGCCAATCACGTATTCATGCACCGCCCCCTCCAGCCAGACCGCCGGCCAGCGAGCTGCGCCCGGGTCGCCACCTCGGCGCCGCACGCGCTCGCGGATCAACCTGGGGTCCCGAAGCGCCAAATCGAACGACACGGACATCGTCACGGCGAGCGTGCTCGGCATTCGCGGACCGGTACACGTGAAGGCGAGCGCTCCCGTCGCGTCGTACGTGCGGCGGCAATGGCTCGCGAACGAGCGCACGAGCCACGTGAGGCAACTCGCCAGCCGGGCGCCGCCGGCGAACGGCGGATCGAGCCCCGTGATGCAGGCCTCGCCGTTGAGCGACCAACTTTCCCAGTGGACCCCTGACTTTTGGCACCAACCGGGCATCCTCCAGTCGAGCGCTCGGCGCCAGGCCTGTTTCTGCTGACCTTCGTCGGTCATCCCCGCTCCAGCACCCGCGCGATGATGTCACCCCACTCCGGAACCTTCTTGTCCACGAACTCCTCATCGAGGTGCGGCCGGGCGCGACGTGTTCGTCCGACGCCCTTCTGGTGTCCCCCGGCCAGGACACGCACAGCGTCAGCGGCGGCCTCGGTAGGGAAGTCCTCCGCTGATCCCGTCACGTCCCGAGATCGGCCATCAGCTTTGCCTTCCGCTCTTCCAGGACGGCGACCTGCGTCTTCAGCCGCTTCAGCTCGCGGTTGATGCCTCCCAGCTCGGTCTTGGCCTGCTGGACCTTCAGGTAGTCGTCGCCGTGCTTCTTCGTGACCAGCGCTTCCACCTCGCGCCGGAGGAGCCGCAACCACGGGTTGCCGTGCATCGAAGCCTCCCGGTAGTGGAGCTTGCCGGCCCGGATCGCCCGGACGATCTCGTCCTGCGTCAGCCCGTACTCCTTCCCGGCGGTCTTGTCGCTGAGCGTCGCGCCCTTGCGCTGCCACTCGGAATCCAGGTCGTCCATCGGTTCGTCTCGTTCGCGCCTCGCTGCGTTGTAACGGTCAGCGCCGGAAGCGTCGCCGTTGTCGTGACCCATGCAGGCCAGAAAGTGCCATACGGAGGCCGACCGACGCAAGGGTCTTTCGCGCTCGAGTAGGTCACGATGGCCGCGCCTTGGCGGCGCGCAGCGCCGGCTCCGCCGCTTCGCGGAACCAGGTGGGTAGGAGTGGGCGATAGCGCTGGAGAAAACGCGCAAAGTGCGCGTCGAGCACGTAGGTGACGCCATGATCGCCGGCGTGGCGGCACGAGCGCCCGTACGTCTGCACGAGAGCCTTTGCCGTCTCCAGTGCATACCACCGCGGATCGCGCTCCTGGCGGGCGGCCGTCCACGGATCGCCGAGGTCCGGGTAGGGCACCTTGGTGATGATCTGGAAGCGCAGGAAGTCGTCGGGCAGGTCGACACCCTCGCGCAGCGACGGGGAGAGCAGCACGGTCGGCCGCGAGGAGGCGCGGTGGTCATCGAGCGCACGCCCCTTCGCCTCCGAAGATTCCACGAAGATCACTCGGTCAGAAGCCGTCGTGCCGCCGCGTAGGAGGCGGCGTGGACGAGGCCCTTCTCGGCGGGGTGCGCCGCCAGGATCGCCGCCACCTCGGCGAAGAGGGCGGGCTCGAGCTCGGACAGCGTGGCTTTCGAGAGCGCGCCCACGGGCCGATACTCGATGAGCCGCTGCGCGACGGGGAACGGTGACTCGCTCGCGAAGGCGCGCACGGCCTCGGGCTCGAGGCCGAAGTAGCCGGCGATCGCCTCGGGGCGCCCCATGAAGGCCGTGGATAGCACGATGAGCTCCGCCGCGTCCCACAGGAGCGCTGGCGCCATCGCGCTGACCGTGAGCGGCACCAGCTCCAGCGCGGCGCTGATCTCGGTCGGGTAGCGCACCACCCACTCCGTGTCTTCCGCATCGAGGAAGAAGTGCAGGCGCGCCAGGGCACTCTCGAGGAGGTCGCGCTCGCCGAGAAGCGCCAGCTCCTGCGGGGTGAGCGGATAGCTCAGGAGGTCGTCGTCCACGAGCCCGGGCGGGCGCAGGCTCGCGAGGCGGTCGTCGATGAGCGCCAGCGCCATGTCGAGTCGGCTCACGTCGTCCTCGAAGAGGATCCGGTACTCGTCGGCGCTGCCGAGCCGAGGCAGCGGTCCCCCGAACCACTTCGTCATCTGGTCGGGGGCGAAGGCCACCGTGAAGACGCGCACGAGCTGGACCTCGAGGTTGTGCGCCTCGTCCACCACGAGCACGCGGCGCCGCCGGAGCTGTTCGCGCTGCCACTGCCGGAGGGTGAGGAAGTAGGCGGTGTTGGTACAGAAGATGGGGCCGTTCTGGGCAGCCAGCTTCGCGCGCGCATAGGGACACTGACAGAAGGGCGCCCGCGGGCGCCGGCACAGCCCGTGGGTCGTGGTCACGCGGGCGGGCGGAGCATAGCGCTCGCAGAGGTAATTCTCGCGGCCCTTCACGAGCTGTAGCGCGTCGCCGAACTCGCGCTCGTACTGGTCCTGGAGGAGCTTCTGCGAGGTGAGGAGGTAGGCGTCGCCGCTCCAGCGCGCCAGCGTCAAGCTGGTATTGCTGGGCAATGATCTGCACCATCCACAGTCCTCGTCACGAGAGGTCGCCGCGCTGGCGCCAAACGCCACGCTCATCGAACTCTGGAAAGAGCCCGAGCACCAGCCGGCGGCGAAGAAAGCCGTAGAAGAGTTCCTGGCCAAGCACACGCCGCGCTGAGATTCGCTGGGCAGCGGCGCGAGAGGAGGATCGGCATGATCACCGACATCGCGTCCTATCTGCGCTTCTTCGACAACATGCGACGACGGACGGAGCGTGACGTCGCGGCGCTCCCGCCCCTGGCGGCGGCGTGGCGTCCGCCTGAACGCGAGGGCGAGGCCGGATGGAGCATCGGTGAGATCGTCGGCCACATCGGCAGCTCGCGCCTGTACTTCGCCAGCACCTACCGTGGCGAGGGCTGGATCTGAAGCGCCGCGGAGGTGGAGCGCGACGACCAGCGCACGTGGGTGCCCTGGTTACAAACGTCCGCGGAGCGGTTCACCACGCTGCTGGAGGAGACGCCGAACGATTGGCTGACCTGTCGCATCGAGATGATCGACACGCCCGGCGCCACGCTGTCCGGATGGCGCGTCCTGATGATGATGCTCGAGCACGAGGCGCATCACCGCTCGCAAATCGATGCCTACGCCGGTCTGCAGGGCTGGCCGGTGCCGGATATCTTCAACCGCTCCGCCGAGACCATCGGAGCGCTCCAGCCCGAGCAGCGCGCGCGGCACGCACGCTGACCCTCAGCATCCGTCGCGGCGCGCTCCCCTCTTCTTCAGCTCGGGGATGACGTGCGTGCCGAATAGCTCGATGGACGACGTCACCTTGTCGTGGAGCACCGTCTCCGTGGCCATGAGGAATTGCAGCTCGTCGACGCCGGCGACCTCGTGGATGGCAATGCTCCGCAGGCAGCTCTCCGGATCGCCGGCGACGAGGACGCCGCGGTCGACCAAGGTCTCGGCGTCGATCTGATTCCACAGCGCGGTGGCAATCTGCGCCGAGCCCCCGGACAGATCCACCTCGGGCGCGCCGGCCACGCCTTCGCCCTTGAGATAGCGGGCGAAGTTCGCCGTCAAGTGCTCCGGCACGCCGCCCCAGGACGCGACGAGCTGCTCGTAGAGCTGCGTGTGATCCTTCAGATAGGGGCGATCCGGCCCGAAGAAGGTGCGCAGCGACTTGGCCGCCAGCTCGCGGGCAGCCGAGTTGTCCCAGCCGCAGAAGGCCATGCTGGAGGAGAGCCACTGGTCGTTGATGAACGTGCCGACGGGCTTGGCCTCGCGCACCCGCTCCTTGTACGCCTTGATGTGCGGGGTGAGATACATCGACGCCGAGCTATTCCTCGAGGGCGCGCTCGACGCCACGCAGCTGGCCAAGCTGCGCGAGGCGGCCGAGACCTGTCGCATCAGCCGCGCCCTCAGTGTCCCCGTGAACCTGCGCCTGACTCTCGTCTGACGGGGCGCGAGAGGACCGACCCGACTGCCCTCGATGCCCGGCGTGAGACGAAGGCTCAGGGGAGCAAGTCGGCGACGGGAATCAGCGCGCCGGGCGCAGCCAAGGGCGTCACCGCCGCGGGCGGGCGGAGGACCGCGAGGGACCGATAAACCCAACCGTACGGAGCATCCGCCGCCGGCTGCGGCTGGCGATGGATCTCGAGCACACCCTCGACGAGGTTCACGATCCAGTACTCCGGCAGGCCGGCCCGGGCATACAGGCCGCTCTTGAGGCGCCGGTCAAGCCTCAAGCTCGAATCGGCAACCTCGACGACGAGGGCGGCCGTCGAGGGGTGCGCGCGGACGTAATCGCGCGGCCCGCCGGCTACGATCGCCACGTCGGGCTCGGGCTCCGAATCCTCGTCGAGCGCGAGCGGCGCGTGCAGACGCGGATGCCACCCCGCGCCGAACGCTGAGCCGAGCACCAGACCTATCTGCGTGACGATCGCGGCGTGCGAGCTGCCCTGGGGCTCCCGGACGACGAGCACGCCGTCGAGCAGCTCGAGGCGCTCGCCGGCGAACACGTCGAGGTCCACGAGCCGCTCGTACTCGACACGCCGCCAGCGCCGCGTTTTCACATAGGGCTCGATCACCGAGGCCATGGTCGCCAGGATAGCGGGACGCTTCAGGGCCGTCAATGTCGCCGAACCGATACGCCGCGGGCGCCGGCCACCACGTACCGTCGACAGGAGCGGTGCGTGCCGTCGGCCAGTAAACGAGAAGAAAAAGCCACACAACTACCTTCCCCGGGTCAGCTCCCGGCTCCTCGACCTGTCCGAGGAGGAGTGGTTGGCTCTCCTCCACGTTGTCCGAGGCGCGATGCGCGCTGCTCTCGCTGGAATGGTATGAAGCGGCTTGTTCGGCAGCCCAACGAAAGGCATCGAACATCCGGGTGAGGCGGCGGACCGGGATCTCACCCTGCGCGCGGACGGCTCAGCGCCGCGAGCCAGCCCTCGAGCGCCGCCTCCTCCCCGGCCGTGAGGGCGGAGGCGCCGAAGCGTGCTCGCTCATAGGCCGCGGTGAGGGAGGCGAGGGGCTCGGCCCAGCCCGGGACGGCGGCCGCGGCGCGGGCACAGAACTCGCGCGCGGTCTCGCCGGGGGCCGGCCTGAGCCCGCGCCGGGCGAGGGCCCGGAGGGCGCGCGCGTAAAAGCGCGGTATCCGGCGCGCCGCGCGGGCTGCCGGCGCCGCGCGGCCGCGGAGCAGCGCGAGCGCCACCGCCGCCGCGGCGAGCAACGCCATGACCGGCCAGACGACGCGCGGGATCTGCGCCTCGCGCAGCGAGGCGAGCCACGGCCCCCAGCGCCCCGCCTGCCGCCGGACGCTCACCGCCACCTCCACCTGGTCGCGCAGGCTCCAGTTGATCACGTAGCGGTACCACCGCATCCGGAGCGCGTCGAGGTACAGCGCCACCGTGCTCCGACCGTCCTCGGCCTGGACGCGCGGGGAGGGGTCGAAGCTCACCCAGCCCGCGCTCGGGAAGTAGGCCTCGACCCACGAGTGGGCATCCCGCATGCGCACGGCGAAGTAGCGGCCGTAGGGATTCCACTCCCCCCGCTGGAACCCGCCCACGACGCGCGCCGGCACCCCGAGAGAGCGGAGCATCACCGCGAGGGACGCGGCGAAGTACTCGCAGTTGCCCGACCGCCTCACGAAGAGGAACTCCTCGAGGGGCGGCAAGGCGGTCCGCCGCTCGAGGGCCAGGGTGTAGGCGAACTCGCGGGCCAGGTATTCGTCGAGCCGCAGCGCGGCCTCGTACGGGGTGCGGAGGCCCGCCGTCACCTCGCGGGCCAGGGCCCCGATCCGCTCGGGGAGCGGCGGGAGCTGCAGGTAGCGCGCGAAGGCCGGGTCGTCGCGGCTGGCGTACCCCCACGCGTCGGTCACGCCGCCGGGCCGGATCGCTTCGAGCTCCGACTCCACGACATAGTGCAGCCGCGCCGCGGGGACGGCGATGGACACGCTGCCCATGTCGTCCGCCGTGATCTCCAGCGCGCGGGCCTCGAGCCGCATGATCCGCGGGGCGGCGAAGATGATGTCGGTGCCGATGGGCTCGAGGAAGAACTCCTGCCTGAGGATCCGGCCGCGCCCGCGATAGCCGCCGAGCCGGAAGTCGTGCGTCACGGAGTGGCGGAGCGTCATGCGGTCCGGCTGCCCGACGGTCCACGCCCGCCCGTCGAACTCGTCGAAGACGATCCCGCGCCAGCGCAGATTGGGGATCTGCTCCACCGCCCCCATGCCCTCGGGAATGTGTACCCGCATCGCCATGCTCGCGTCCGTCTCGATCTGACCGTAGGCCCCCAGCTCCACGCGGTCGGTGAAGCCGGTGACGAGGGGCCCGACCTTGGCCCTGAAGGGCAGCGCCGCCAGTCCCACGCGCGGGATGACGAAGAAGAGCGCCGCGGTGATCAGCAAGGTCGCGGCCGCCGCGCCGGCGGCCAGCCCGAGCAGCCCGCGCCCCCAGGCGAGATGGGGCGAGAGACCGACGATCACACGGCCCGGCGCCGGCTCCGACTCGGCCAGGACGTGCTGGAGCAGGAGCATCCAGGTGGACAGGAGCAGGAAGGCGACGAAGACGAACAGGAAGCCCACGCCGAAGGCGCCCGAGGACGCCGCCACCAGCATGAAGAACGACAGAAAGGCGACCACGCGGCTGTCGCCCGGGACGCGGAGCGTGAAGAGCCGGGCCAGTACGACGAAGAGCAGGAGATGCACCAGCCCGTCGAGGAGGGTCTCGGCGAGATACAGGAGATCCGCCGCGGAGGCGATGGCGGCCGCGACGGCCAGGGCCGCGCCGAGCGCTCGGTTGCGCACGCGTGCCCGCAGCGGCTCCTGCCACCAGCTCGCCACGAGCCCCAACCCGACCACCGCCAGCCCCACGGGGCCGATCAGCCCGGCCAGGAAGAGCGCGGCCAGCCCGTCGACCACCAGGAGATAGCCTGCGATGCGGACGGCCAGCGCGGGCGGCATCTCAGCCGATCCCGATGCGGATCTCGCGCACGTTCGCCACGTCGCCCGGCGACCCGCCTGGCGCGGTGCCAGCCGCTGCCCCCGGCCGCGCCCGCGGCCCGTACAGCGCCAGCGCGGTGAGGATCCGGCGCTCCTGGACGCGGCCGCGGCCCAGCCGGACAAGCAGGCCGGGACCGGCCAGCTCCACCAGGGCGCCGGCCCGCAGGAGATGGGCGGCCAGCGCGGCGGCCTCGGACAGCCCCGCCTCGAGCCGCGCCGGGTCGCGCGCCCCGGTCCCGTCCAGCACGATGCGCGTGTCCAGGCTCGTGTCGGCCTCCAGCTCGCGCACCGTGAGGGCCTGGGTCTTGGCGCTGCTCCGCCAGTGGATGAGCCGGGGATCGTCCCCCGGCCGGTAGTCGCGAAGATTGTGGAGCTCGCTGCCGCGCCCGCGGCGGCGCGTCTGCGCCGAGCCGCTGCCACCGATGCGCCGCAGCAGCTCCGCGGGCACAGGGACCAGCGCGGGGTAGACGAGAACCTCCTCGTCGAGGATCACCTGCCCTGCCTTGAGGAACACACCGAACGGGAAACGCGTGGTCACACGAACGCCGGGGAGGCGGTGGCGCCCGCGCGCGGGGAGCGTCACCTCCCAGGTCGCCAGGCGCTCGGCGCCGGCCGGGAGGCGCGGCAGGTAGGCGACGCGGCCGGCCTCGCCCGGCCCCGGGACCTCGATGTTGATCGAGTAGGAGGGAACATGCCGCTTGCGGTTGGCCACGGTGGCGCCGATCAGCGCCGGGCGGCCCGCGTGGATCTCTTCGGGCACGATGGCCGTCAGGCGCAGCCCGCGCATCACGGCTTCCGACAGGATGCCGGACACCACGACGAGCCCCAGGAGCATCGAGGAGAGGAGGTAGAGGAGATTGTTGCCCGTGTTGATGGCCGCCACCCCGAGGCCCATGGCGGCGAAGAGGCACCACCAGCCGTCCCGGCTCGGCCAGACGGTGCGCCGCGGTCTCAGCAGGCGCCAGAGGCGGGCGTGCAGCAGAGGGGCCCTCTTACCGGGGGACGGGGATGTCCTGGACGGCGGCGCGGATGATGGCCTCGCCGTCCGCGCCGCCGCCCCCGTGGCCGAGCGCCGCCTTGACCATCACACGGTGGGCCAGTGCCGGCACCGCCAGCGCCTTCACATCGTCGGGCACGAGGTAGTCGCGCCCATCGCAGAGCGCCCGGGCGCGCGCCGCGCGCAGGAGCGCGATGGAGCCACGGGGGCTCACGCCGAGGCTCAGGAGCGGCGAGTCGCGCGTGGCGGCCACCAGCGCCATCAGGTAGTCGAGCACCGACTCCTCGACCTGCACCCGCTCGGCCGCCTCCTGGAGTGCCAGCACCTCCCGCGTGCTCAGCACGGGCTCGATGCTCTCCTGCGGGGCGCCCCCGGCGCCGCGGAGGATCGCCTTCTCGTCGGGGGCGTCCGGGTAGCCGATGCGGATCCTGAGCAGGAAGCGGTCGAGCTGCGACTCGGGCAGCGGGAACGTCCCTTCGTACTCGCGCGGGTTCTGCGTCGCCAGCACCATGAAGGGGCGCGGCAGCGGGTACGTGGCGTGGTCCAGGGAGACCTGCGACTCGTTCATGGCCTCGAGCAGGCACGACTGGGTCTTGGGCGTCGTCCGGTTGATCTCGTCGGCCAGCACGATGTTGGTGAAGAGCGGCCCCGGCTTGAAGACGAACTCGCCCTTCTCGGGCTGGTAGATCGAGACGCCGAGGACATCCGAGGGGAGCATGTCGGAGGTGAACTGGATGCGCTGGAAGCCGCAGCCGATGGCGCGCGCCAGCGCCGCGCCGAGCGTCGTCTTGCCGACCCCCGGCACGTCCTCGATGAGCAGATGGCCGCGCGCCAGCAGCCCCACCACCGCGAGGCGCACCACCTCGGGCTTGCCGACCAGGGCCCGGCCGATGCTCTCCTCGAGGCAATGGATCTGGTCCAGGGCGCGCGACATGGGCCCTTCCATGGTACAACCAAGCGGGCTACTATCAGCCTCGCCGATGACACCGCCACCTGCAGCCACAGCCCCCCCGCCGCGCTGGCCCCGGGACGCCCGGGCCGCCTGCGCGTTCACGTTCGACCTCGACGCCGAGACGCTCTGGATGGCGCGCGGCATCACCGAGCCCGTGACGCTCTCCCAGGGGCGCTTCGGCCCGGTCGAGGCGCTGCCGCGGATCCTCGAGATCCTGCGCGGAGCCGACATCCGCTCCTCGTTCTTCATCCCGGCCTGGGTCGCCAGCCACTACCCGGACGCCGTCCGGGCCATCGCCGCCGCGGGCCACGAGGTCGGCTGCCACGGAGACGAGCACGAGCGGGTGAGCGAATTGCCTCCGGACCGGGAGGAGGCGATCCTTCTCAAGAGCCTGGAGGTGCTGACCCCGCTGGCGGGCAAGCGCCCCGTGGGCTACCGGGCGCCGGCGTGGCAGTTCTCCCC
Organism: Candidatus Rokubacteria bacterium GWA2_70_23; assembly: GCA_001788395.1. GTDB lineage: Bacteria > Methylomirabilota > Methylomirabilia > Rokubacteriales > CSP1-6 > UBA12499. The sequence goes on along the minus strand of MGBT01000200.1, from coordinate 11,414 downwards.
GAACACGCTCGGGCTCATCGCCCGCCACGGCTTCGACTATTCCTCCAACATGATGGACAGGCTGGTGCCCTACCTGCACCCGCCCATCGAGGGGCGCTCGCTGGTGGAGATCCCGGTGTCGTGGGTCCTCGACGACGCCCCGTTCTTCATGTTCACCGGGCAGCGGAGCGTCCAGGCGCCGGGGCCCGTGCTCCAGGGGTGGCTCACCGAGTTCGACGGCATCTCGGAAGTGCACGGCGTGACCAACTTCACCTTTCACCCGCAGATCATCGGCCGGCCCTCGCGGCTGGCATGCCTGCGGGAGCTCGTGGACCACGTCCGCCACACCCCGCGGATCTGGGTGGCGCCCCTCGCCGAGATCAGCACCCACTGGCGCCAGATCGCCGGCGGCTAGCCTGAGCGGGGCGCTACGGGCGAGCCCCGGGAACCGCCCGGAAGGCCGGGGCCACCTCGGCCATGAAGCGGTCGAGCACGGGGCGTCGCTCACGGGGCAGGAACATGGTGGGGATGAAGAGCATGCCCACCCCAGCCGCGAGGCGGCCGAGCGTCTCGAGGATCTAGGCGACGCTGCCGCCGAGCACCGTGTCGCGCGCCTTGGCCTCGTCCGCTCCGAGCCGCGCCATGTAGAGGCGCTGCACCTTCTCGATCTCCGCCGGGTCCTCGCTCATCACGAGCGCCATGTTCGCCGAGCGCAGGATGGTGGCGCGATCGCGCCCGACGGCGGCGCAGTGCTCCTCGAGGATCTTTCCCTTCTGCGCGAGCGTCACGGGCCCGCCCCAGACGTTCCAGTGGTCGGCGTGGCGCGCCGCGAACCGCACCGTGACCTTCTCGCCGCCGCCGCCGATCATGAGCTCGGGGTGGGGGCGCTGCACGGGCTTGGGCATGAGGGGCGCGTCTTCCAATGGAGACCTCCTCGAAAAGATGAGTGAGAGTAGCATGGCGGAGGCTGCCCGATGGCGCCTGAACCTCCCGAGATCCTCGTCATCCACCCCGGGGCCCTGGGCGACGTGCTCCAGGCCGTGCCGGCACTCCGCGCGCTGGGGCGTCTCGACGGTGGGAGTCACGTCACGCTCGCCGCGCAGCCCCGGCTCGGCCGGCTGCTGGCGGGCCCGGCCGTGGTGGACGAGGCGCTCTCCTTCGACGGCCTCGGGCTCGAGAGGCTCTTCGCCGACGAGGCCGTACCGGCTGTGCTGGCCGCCCAACTCGGCCGCGCGGGTCGCGTGGTGTCCTGGTTCGGAGCGAGCGACGAGCGCTATCGCGAGCGGCTCCGCGCTCTCGTCCCCTCGGCGGTCATCGCCCCCCCGGTGCCGGACAACTCGTTCGCCGGTCCGGTGTGGCAGCACCTGCTCGCGACGCTCGCTCCGTGGGGTGTGGCCGCATCATCCTGCCTCTCGCCGCTGGTCCTCCCGGAGGCGTGGCGCGCTCTCGCCCGTCATGCCCTCGCCGGGCTCGGCGCCGAGCCGGAGCGCCCGATCCTTGCCGTGCACGCGGGCGCGGGCGCGGTGTGGAAGCGGTGGCCGGCCGCGGATCTCGCGCGCGTGATCGAGCGCGCGGTCGGGGCCATGCGCTGCCAGGTCCTCGTCCACCAGGGCCCGGCGGATCACGAGGCGACGACCGAGCTCCACCATGCGCTGCGCGAGCGGGGCGCCGGGCGCGGGGCCCTGCGGCTCGATGAGCCCGACCTCCCGCTTCTGGCAAGCGTCCTCCAGGCCTCCACCGCGTTCATCGGGGCCGACTCGGGGGTGAGCCACCTGGCCGCCGCGGTGGGAACCGCCTCGGTGATCCTGTTCCCTCAGGCCACCCGGGAGCGCTGGGCGCCTTGGAGTCCCACCGCGCTGCCGCTCCGCGCGATCCTCCCCGAGGGCGACGTGGACCGCGTCGCGCAGGCCCTCGTCGCGCGGCTTGACTCCTCATGGGGCGGCGTCTAGACTCCAGCCACCAAAGGCAGAGCCGCCCCAGGGTCGGGTCGCCGGGGTGGTGCCACCCGGGCCCACCTGCGACGGGAGAGCGGAGGGGCATATGAGCGAGTTCCAGGACGAGTACTCCGAGTCCCTCGAGACCGACTTCCGCAAGCTCGACGGAGCCCTCCTCAACGACACGGTCCAGCTCCTGGCGCCCAGCGAGCCCATCCGGCTCTCCGCCGACGCCTCGGTGCAGGACGCCATCACCCGGATGGTGGACACCCACCGCGCGGCCGTGGTCATCGTGGACGCCGACGGGCGCCTCATCGGCATCTTCACGGAGCGCGATGTCCTGATCCGGGTGCTGGGCCAGGGGCGCGACGTGGGCAAGACGAGGGTCGGCGAGGTGATGACGCGCGATCCCGAGGCGCTCTCCGCCCAGGACCGCATCTGCTACGCGGTGAACCGGATGAACTCCGCCGGCTACCGCACGATCCCCCTGGTGGACGAGGAGCGGCGGCCCATCGGCATCGTGACGGTCAACGACGTCGTGAAGTGGCTCGCCGAGGTCTTCCCGGAGGCGGTGCTCAACCTGAGGCCCGGCGGCAAGCTGAAGCATCCCCTGCAGGTGGACTCGGGCTGAGTCGTTCAGCGGCCTGCGACACACTCCGCCCCAGCAGGTTGCTGAAAAACCCGCAGGCTGCTCAAAAAGGTCCAGATGCGAGGCGGCGCCCGACGGCCGCACGCGAGGCGTACTCCGCTTGGCGAGCCGAGCCGGAGGCGAGGTGAGCGGATCCGGAGATCCGGGCGAGCGTGAGCGAGCCACGTTGAGCGTGCGGCTGAGGGCGCCAACGAAGCAGATGGGCCTTTTCAGCAGCCTGCTAGAGAGGCCCTCCAGCGGCGAGGGGCTAACCCGCCTTGGTGTATACTCCCACCAATTCACACGCGCCGGCTCTTGAGCTTGGCGCCCGCCCGGACGCGCACCCACACGAACAGGGGTCACCGTGCTCATTCACGCTGCGATCGTCCTGCTGGTCGCCGTTGCCATCACCCAGGCGACGGTCTTCGCCACATCGATCTATCTCCACCGGACGCTCGCCCACCGCGCGCTCGTGCTGCACCCGCTGGCGGACTGGGGGTGCCGCGCGCTCCTGTGGATCACCACCGGCCAGAGCTCCCGGGAGTGGGTGGCCGTGCACCGCAAGCATCACACCTTCACGGACCGCGAGGGCGATCCCCACAGCCCCCTCGTCCACGGCTTCTGGAAGGTGCAGCTCTTCAACGCCTACTACTACGCTCGCGAGGCGCGCAATCCCGAGACCGTGAAGAAGTTCGCGCCGGACATCGCCCAGGACGGCTGGGACCGCTACGTCTTCGGATGGGGCTGGATGGGGCCGATCCTGGGGACGGCGGCCCTGTGCCTGATGCTGGGCTTCTGGTCGGGGATCATCGCCGGCCTGCTGCACGCCCTCCTGTACGTCGGGGTGCTCGCCCCCTCGATCAACGGCCTCAGCCACTGGCGCGGCGCCCAGAACTTCGCCAACACCGCCTACAACCGGCGGGTGCTCGCGTGGTTCACCGGCGGGGAGAGCCTGCACAACAACCACCACGCCTTCCCGCGAGCGCCGAAGTTCAGCGTGGGGCGCTTCGAGTTCGATCCGTCCTGGGTGGTGATCCGCTTCGGGGCGGCGCTGCGGCTGATCGGCATCATCGGCGCGACCGCCAAGCTCCCCCAGTAGCACCCAGGGGCGCGCCGGCCGCCCGCGCCGCGTACTCTCTTTACGTCGAGCGTGCGGCCGAGGGCGCCGTACCTCCGCAGATGGGCCTTCTTCAGCCCTCGCAGGCCGCTCAAAAAGGTCCAGATGCAAGGCGGCGAGGGATGCGACGAGCGAGGCGTACTTCGCTTGGCGAGCCGAACCGGAGGCGAGGTGAGCGGATCCGGAGATCCGGGCGAGCGTGAGCGAGCCACGTCGAGCGAGGAGCGACCGAGCCGTACCTCCGCAGATGGGCCTTTTTCAGCGGTCTGCTAGGACTCGGGGGCGTTCTCGGCGGCGGCCTCGGTCAGCAGGATCCAGTCGTCGGGCTCTGCCGGATCGGGGCGACTCCCTGTCGGGCTGGTGACGGTCCGGCTCCGGCTCGGCGAGAACCACTCCCAGACCCCCTGCGGCACCACGGCCTCGGGCGCCTCCCCCATCTCCGGCCCCGTCTGGCCGGCTTCGGTGCGCTCGGTCTTGCGCTGGCGCTTCGCGTCTTGCTTCGCGCGCCGCAGCTGATCCCTCCGGCGGCGCTCGAATCCGTAGTTGGCGCGGGCGGTCATGGACGCGTCGCGGGAGCGATCCGACGAGGTGGGCGCACGTGCATCGTCTACTCCTGGTGGTGAGACTGCCGCATGAAGGCCAATGCGTCCGATCGGCTTCGACCAGACAGGACATGCGGAGTGTACACGAAGGGCGCGGGGATTGCGAGGGCCCGGCGTCAGGGTTGGTGGATCCGCGCCTCGGGCACCTCCACCCGCTTGATGCCCTTGAAGCTGAACACGAGGTCCACGAGATAGACCGGCGGGTCGGCCGAGACCTGCCGCACGATGGTGCCGAGGGCCTTCTGGACGTTCTGGCTGAAGGCCACGCCCTGGACGATGAGCCCCGAGAGATCCACGGTCACCCGCTGATCGGGCTCGAACATGATGCTCCTCCCCGCGCCCGCCCCGATCAGATGAAGCCGGGGCGCGGCTTCGGCGCCTGGGTCGGGTCCAGCTCGCGCGTCCCCGGCAGCGGGCCCGTCGCGGTCCAGTAGCGCGTGCCCGCCACGATCAGGGTCTCGGCGGGGAAGCGCGTGAGCACCTCGTGCCCCGTCTCCGTGACCAGGATTTCCTCCTCGATGCGCGCCGCCGACCAGCCGTCGGAGGCGGGCCAGAAGTTCTCCAGCGCAAAGACCATGCCGGCCTCGAGCGCCACCGGATGGTCGAGGGAGACGAGGCGGCTCATGACGGGCTGCTCCCAGATGGACAGCCCGACCCCATGCCCGTACTGCAGCCCGAAGCAGGCCTCCTCGTCCGGGAAGCCGAACTCCTGGGCGCGGGGCCACGTGGCGGCGATATCCGCCGTGGTGACGCCGGGCTTGACCATGGCGATGGCCGTGTCCAGCAGATCGCGGCAGCGCGTGTAGGCGTCCACCATGGCGGGCGAGGCGCTCCCCACGGCGAACGTACGGTAGTAGCACGTGCGGTAGCCCATGTAGGAGTGCAGGATGTCGAAGTACGCGGGGTCGCCCGGCCGCAGCACGCGATCCGAGAAGACGTGCGGGTGCGGGTTGCAGCGCTCTCCGGCGATGGCGTTGACGGCCTCGACATCTTCGGAGCCGAGGTCGTAGAGCGTCTTGGCGGCGATGCCCACGAGCTCGTTCTCGCGGATCCCCGGTTTGAGAGCGCGGTAGAGATCCTCGTAGGCGGCGTCCACCATCATGGCCGACGTGTTGAGCAGGATGATCTCATCCCGCGTCTTGATCCGCCGCGCCGCCTGCATGAGCTGCTGGCCGTCCACGACGCGGATCCCCTCCTTCTGCAGCGCCTCCAGGATCGGCAGCTCGATCACGTCCACGCCGAGCGGCTCGCGGTGGAGCCCTCGCGCCTCCAGCTCCCGCTTGATCTTCCGCGCCAGGTCCTCGGCCCGTCCCATCTCGGGCGTCATGGCGCCCCGGAGCAGCGAGATGCCCGCGCGCGAGCGGTCCCCGAGCCACGGGCAGTGGAGCTGGTGGTGGCGGGCCGCCGACCCGAAGTCCCACATGATGGGCTCGTCGCCCCGCGGCAGGAGCGTGAAGCGCGAGAGCTTGTCGCGGGCCCACTCGCCGATGGTGGTGCTGGTGATGTAGCGGATATTGTACATGTCGAAGCAGAGGAGGCCGCCCAGCTCCGAGCGGTCCAGCGCCCCCCGCACACGGGCGAGGCGCTCGCGCCGCAGCCGGTCGAAGTTCACGCGCTCTTCCCAGTCCACGCTCATGGTCCCGTAGGTCGGCAGCGTCATGTCTGGTCCTCCGTCGTCGGTTTTGGGCTCGGGCGTGAGCCGCTGAGGTGAGCCAGCACGTCGAAGACCACCGCGAAATCGTGGCGGCCGAGGCCGAGGCCCTGCGCGGCGGTGAGCATCTCCCCGGTGAGCGCGGTCGTGGGCAGCGGCACGCCCAGCCGCCGCCCGAGCTCGAGCGCGAGCCCGAGATCCTTCTGCATCATGCCCACGTCGAACCACGCCTCGGCGGGCATGCCGAGGACGAAGGGGCCGCGATACTTGACCATCGGCGAGGCGATGACGCTCCGGAGCAGCACCTCCACGGCCCGCTCGCGCGCGATGCCGGCCTTCTCGGCCAGCAGCACGGCCTCGCTGAACGCCGCCATCTGCACCGCGAGCCCCAGGTTGGTGGCGATCTTCATCGTGACGGCCAGCCCGAGGGCGCCCACGTGGGTGATGGTGGGGCCGATGGCGCCGAGGTGCGGGCGCACCCGATCGAGCACCGCCGGGTCGCCCCCGACCATGAAGGAGAGCTGGCCCTGCTCGAGGGTCGCGACGCTGCCGGAGACGGGGGCGTCGAGCATCGCGGCGCCGCGGGCGGCGACTTGCGCCCCCAGCGCGCGGATGGCCTCGGGGCTCACCGTGCTCATCTCCACGTACACCGCGCCCGGGCGCAGCCCCGCGAGGATTCCCTCGTCGCCCCCCGTCACCGCCGCCAGCGCCTTGGTGTCGGTGACCATGCTGAAGACGACCTCGCAGCCCTCGGCAACTTCCCGTGGCGAGGCGGCGACCTTCATCCCGGCTTCTGCAAGCCACCGCGCCTTGGCGCGGGTCCGGTTGTAGCCGACGACGGGGAAGCCGGCGTCCAGCAGCCGCTTCACCATGCGGCCGCCCATGGCGCCCAGCCCGACCCAGCCCAGCGCCGCCATCAGCCCTCCGCCACCGCGATGGCGCTGATCTCGAGCTTGCAGCGCGGGTGGGTCGCCAGCCGCGACACCTCCACCGTCGTGGTGGTCGGCAGGTGGCCGGCGAGGTACTCGGCCCACACCCGGTTGAGATCCTCCTGCTCGCCGACATCCGTGAGATAGCGCGTGGCGGAGACGAGGTCCGAGAGCGTGCAGCCGGCGGCGGCGAGCGTCTTCTTCAAGTTCTCCATGGCGAGCACCGCCTGCTCGCGCATGGTCGAGGGCAGGTCGAACTCCTCGTCGCGGTGCGGGTGGCTGTGATAGACGGGCGCCGCCGTCACGCCCGAGAGGAACACGAGCCGCCCCTGGGCGACCAGGATGCCGGGCGCATACGGCATGACCACGTCGGTCCGGCGGTCATGGTGATGCACGATGGAGAGCCGCTTGGCCATGGCGGGTAGAGTAGCGCGACTCGCGGCTGTTCGCACCCCGTCGCTGCCGCTCGCGCCCGAGCGGTATCGGATCGGGCATTGCGTCCGAGGAACAGAACTCACGCTCCTGGACGTCCCCCCTGAGGATTCCTCGTGGGAGCGCCTCGACCCGCCCCAGCGCCGCCAGCGCACGCTCGACGGGATCAAGCGCCTGCTGCTCAGGGAGAGCCAGGTCCAACCCCTTCTGGTCATGTTCGAGGACCTCCACTGGATCGATCCGGAGACCCAGGCCCTGCTGGACAGCCTGGTGGAGAGCCTCCCGAGTGCCCGGCTGCTGCTCTTCCTGAACTACCGCCCCGAATACCGCCACGGCTGGGGGAGCAAGACCTACTACACCCAGCTGCGGCTCGATCCCCTCCCGCGCGCGAGCGCGGAGGAGCTCCTGGAGACCCTGCTGGGCTCCGGGCCAGACCTGACGCTGCTCAAGGCGCTCCTGATCGAGCGGACCGAGGGCAACCCCTTCTTCCTGGAAGAGAGCGTGCGGGCCCTCGCCGAGACCCAGGCCCTCGCGGGCGATCGCGGGGCGTATCGCGTGGTGAGGCCGATCTCCTCGATTCAGGTGCCGGCAACCGTTCAGGCGGTCCTCGCAGCCCGGATCGATCGGCTGTCTCCGGACGACAAGCGCGTGCTCCAGTCGGCCTCCGTCATCGGGGAGACCGCGACCTTCGCGATCCTCCAGGCGGTCGCCGACATGCCCGAGGAGGAGCTCCGCCAGGCGCTCGACCGCCTCCAGGCCGTGGAGCTCCTCTACGAGACCAGCCTCTTCCCCGACCTCGACTACACCTTCAAGCACGGCCTCACCTACCAGGTCGCCTACACGTCCCTCCTGCTGGAGCGTCGCCGGACGCTTCACGTCAGGATCCTCGAGGCCATGGAGCGGCTCTATGCTGACCGCCTCGGCGAGCAGATCGAGCGGCTCGCCTCCCACGCCTTCCGGGGCGAGGCGTGGGAGAAGGCCGTGACCTACCTCAGGCGAGCGGGCGCGAAGGCCTTCGCCCACTCGGCCAATCGCCAGGCCGTGGCGTACTACGAGCAGGCGCTGACGGCCCTGTCTCATCTTCCCGAGAGCCAACAGACGCTCGAGCAGGCGATCGATCTCCGCTTCGATCTCCGCACGTCCCTCTTCCCCCTGGGCGAGATGGACAAGATCGTCGGGCATCTCCGAGAGGCGGACCGGCTCGCGAGGGTCCTTGGCGACCAGCGGCGGCTCGGTTGGGTGTCCGTCTACATGGCCCACTACTCCCAGGCCACGGGCGACTCCAAGCGAGCCCACGAAGCGGCCCGGGCCGCGCACACGATCGGAGAGGCGCTCGCTGATTTGGCCCTTGAGACCGGCGCCAGGTTCTATCTCGGCTGGAGTGCCTTCAGCCTGGGCGATCACGTGGGAGCCGAGGGCCACCTCCGTAGCGTCGTGGCGTCGCTGGAGCCACATCGCCGCGGCGAGCGCTGCAACCTCACCGGCTTTCCCGCCGTGATGGCCCGATGGGTGCTGTCCATGTGCCTCGCCGCTCGTGGCGAGCTCGACGAGGGGATCGCCGTCGGGCGGGAAGGGATCCGGATCGCCGAGGAGCTGGATCACGCCTACAGCCTGATCCTCGCCTGCTGGGGCCCGGTGGACGCCTACCGGATCAAGGGGGAGCTGCACGAAGCCACGCGCCTGGGCGAACGCGCCCTCGGGCTCTGCCGCGACTGGAATGTCACCGGGCTCTCGCCTCTCGTCAGGGCCGTGCTGGGTGACCTCTATGCCCGGACAGGGCGCATTGCCGACGGCTTCGGGTTGCTCCAGGAGGCCCTTACAGCCATCGAGTCCATGCGGGGCGGCAGCAGCTGGGATACGAGCTTCCGCCTCCACCTCGGCGAGGCCTATGCCCGCCTCGGCCGTCTCGAGCAGGCCTCCGCAACCGCCGAGCGGGCCCTCCTCGTGGCGCGGGAACGCGGGAACCGTGGCTGCGAGGGGCATGCCCTCTGCTTCCTCGGTGAGCTCGCCCTCCATGCGGACCCGCCCGAGATCGAAACCGCCCAGGTCCACTGCCGCCAGTCGCTCGCGCTCGCCGAGGAGCTCGGCATGCGCCCGCTCGCGGCTCACTGCCACCTCGGCCTCGGCCGGCTCCACGGGCGGGCTGGAAGGCGCCACGAGGCTGACGAGTCCCTCGCCCGCGCCGCCACGATGTTCCGCGAGATGGCCATGCGCCCCTGGCTGGAGCAGGCCGAGACGGAATTGAAGGCGCTCGGCTGAGGTCGGTGGAGCCGGCCTTGAACCGCGGCGCCGGCCGGGAGTAAGCTAGCCCATCGTTTCGGGCCCCGTCGGGGCTCGCGCGGTTGTACTCACTCTCTTCGCGGAGGTTCCGCCATGCGCAGGCGCTCCGGATGCAGGATGGCGGCCATGCTCGCCCCGCTGGCCCTGATACTCCTCGCGACGCAGGCCCTCGCCCAGGGCCAGGCCGTCAGCATGGGCACCAACCCGCCGGGGTCGGTGTTCTACTCGGTGGGCAGCGGGCTCGCCAAGGTCGTGAGCGACAGCGGCAAGCTCAGGATGGCGGTTCAGCCCTATGCGGGGTCGAGCACCTTCATCCCGCTGCTGAACAGCGGCGAGATGGAGTTCGGCGTGGTGAACGCCGTGGACATGGCGCTGGCCTATCGCGGCCCGGGCTTCAAGATCGGCGGGCGCAACCCCTTCCCCCACGCCCCCAACACGCGGCTCGTCATGCGCGGCTCGCCATTCCTGGTCTCGCTCCTCGTCCGCAAGGACTCGCCCATCCGGAGCGTCCACGACGTCAAGGGCAAGCGGATGACGGGTGAGTACCCGGCCCACCTCGCGGTCTGGTACAACATGTTCGGGCACCTGGCGAGCGCGGGGCTCACCTGGAGCGACGTGAAGGTGGTGCCGGTCCCGGCCATCAACGAGGGGGTGGATGCCCTCGTGCAGGGCCGCGCCGACGTGACCGAGTACGCCCTCAACGCGGCCAAGGTCAAGGAGGCCGACGCGGCGGTCGGCGTCCGCCACGTCTCCATCGACTGCTCCCCCGAGGGCGAGCGGCGCCTCCGCGCGGCCGTGCCCGGCTACTACCCGCGCATGGTCAAGGCCGGGACGGCGACGGCCGTCATCGAGGACATCTGCGTCATCGCCTACGACCTCTATGTGGCGACGGGCAAGGCCGTCCCCGATGCGCTGGTGGACAACGCCCTCCGGGCCGTCTGGGACGGGGTGGACAAGCTCCCTGCCATGCACCCGGTGTTCAAGGAGTTCTCGCGGGACCGCTTCGTGGACGTGGACACGACCCTCCCTTACCACCCCGCGGCGGTCCGCTTCTACAGGGAGCGCGGCGTCTGGACGCCACAGATGGAGCAGGCGCAGCAGAAGCTCCTGTCGCTCAACCCCTAGCCGTTGGCCGACGCCGGCTCGAAGTTCAGGGCTCTGACGGGCGCGCCCCGCGCGGCGGAGCGGGCGCTGCTCTCCGGCGTGACGCTGCTCGGGGCCGTCTGGGCGCTCGAGGTCCACCACTACCTCCCCTTCGCCTTCTTCAAGGAGCAATACCTCGGGCTCTTCCTCGGGGTGAGCCTCGCCGCGGTGTTCGTCGCCGTGAAGGGCCACGCGGGGGCGCGCGAGGACCGCGTCGCCTGGTACGACTGGGGGCTGGCCGGCGGCGGGCTGGCCGTGGGGCTTTACGTCACCCTCCGCTACCCCGTCATCGCCTATCAGCTCGGCATCCTCACCTGGGACAAGGTCGCCCTCGGGGCTCTGGCGATCGTGCTCGTGCTGGAGGCGACCCGCCGGCTCGTGGGCTGGGTCATGGTGATCCTGGCCGCCATCTTCATCCTCTACGCGAAATTCGCCTGGGCCGTGCCGGGGCTGCTCGGCGCCAAGGGCGCCTCCTGGGAGCGCATCGCCGTCTACCTCTACCTGGACACGAACGGGCTCCTCGGCCTCCCGCTGGCGGTCACGGCCAGCATGGTGGTGGCCTTCATCTTCTTCGGCCAGGTCCTCTACGCCGTGGGCGGCGATCGCTTTCTCACGGATCTGGCCATGTCGCTCATGGGCCGCTACCGCGGCGGTCCAGCCAAGGTCTCGGTGGTGGCCTCCAGCCTCTTCGGCACGGTGTCTGGGAGCGCGGTCTCCAA
>MGBT01000199.1:17890-19163 GCA_001788395.1 Candidatus Rokubacteria bacterium GWA2_70_23 | reverse complement strand
CCCCAGCACCCCTCCTCGTGCGCCGTGCAGGCCGGGTGCTCCTCGCCGTAGCTGATGGTGGCGAAGCGGCTGGCCTGAATTCCCTGGCCGATCAAATAGCTCAGCGTCGCCTTGGCGCGGCGATCCCCCAGGGCGAGGTTGTACTCGTTGGTCCCTCGCTCGTCAGCGTGCCCCTCGACCAGCACCTGCGCGCCCGAATGAGCCCTGAGCCAGATCGCATTCGCATCCAGAATCTTCGCGTCGCCGGGCCGGATGTCGGATCGGTCGAAGTCGAAGTGGATGTCCTTGAGGGCGGCAGTGGGCGAGAACTCCGCTGGCTTTGGAGGCGTTGTCGGCCGAACCGTAGCCGGCGGGCCGGCTGGCACGGGGGGGAGCGTGGCTGGTCCGGGGGCTGAAGGGGCCGGTGCGGCCACGCTCGGGGCAGCGATTGCCGGGGGACCTCCCGGTGCAGGTGCCGACGCGGCCGTCGTTGCCGGCCGCTTCGGGCATCCGGTGAGCAGGAGCACCAGTGACACCAGCGTGACGACAAGGGGCACCGTGCCAAAGCGTCCGGTCATGACTTGCCTCTCGGTGCTGCCTGTGAGTTCCCGCGAGCCAGGCCCCTGTGCATTCGGGCCGCCCACCTCGATCGGTGCACCGGTTGCGCGTGAGGAATGGGCATCGCCGTTGCTCGATGCCAGCAAGTCTGAGTCCAGGCTGCGACGTGGCCGCGACGAACACCCCGAGGCTTTGGTAATCGAGGTCATGCGCCCCGGTAGCGGGCGGGAGTCAGCAGATGGGACAGCAAAGCTCCGCGACACGTTGTCGCTCGGGCGACAAGTTGTCGCCACGGAACCCCTGCCGATGGAGGGAGCCGAAGGGGATTCCCATATTCGCTCGGCTCGCCTGCGGCTGCGCCTCGCCCTACTCTTCCTCCCCGTACTTGTCCTTGAGGGTGGCCACCACCGCGGGGTCGGCGAGGGTCGTGGTGTCGCCCAGCGCGCGGCCCTCGGCGATGTCGCGGAGGAGCCGGCGCATGATCTTGCCGCTCCTGGTCTTCGGCAGGTCGGCGGCGAAGATCAGGTCGTCCGGGCGGGCCAGGGCGCCGATCTTCTTGGCGACGTGGCCCTTGAGCTCTTCCATCAGCTCCTTCGACCCCTGGGCCCCGTCGCGGATCGTCACGAAGGCCGCGATGGCCTGGCCCTTGATGTCGTGCGGCCGGCCGATGACGGCGGCCTCGGCCACGAGCGGGTGATCCACCAGCGCCGACTCCACCTCCATCGTGGACACGCGG
>MGBT01000199.1:0-17864 GCA_001788395.1 Candidatus Rokubacteria bacterium GWA2_70_23 | reverse complement strand
CTCCGTAGATGCCGCGGAGCATGGCTGGCCAGGGCTTTTTCAGGACCAGGTAGCCCGCCTTGGCGGGCTCGCCCTTGTCGTTGACCACGTTGGCGTCGATGCCGGGGAAGGGCCGGGTGGCCGAGCCCGGCTTGAGCGTGGTGAGGCCGGGCAAGGGGGTGATCAGGATCATGCCGGTCTCGGTCTGCCACCAGGTGTCCACCACGGGGCAGCGGCCCTGGCCGATGACCTTCCAGTACCAGACCCACGCCTCCGGGTTGATGGGCTCTCCCACCGTCCCCAGGAGCCTCAGGCTCGAGAGGTTGCAGCGGTTCGGGTACTCCTCGCCCCAGCGCATGAAGGTCCGGATGGCGGTGGGCGCCGTGTAGCAGATGGTGATGCCGTGCTTCTCGATGATGCGCCAGAAGCGGTCCTTGTCCGGGTAGTCCGGCGTCCCCTCGTACATCACGCTCGTGGCGCCATTGGCGAGCGGCCCGTAGACCACGTAGGAGTGGCCGGTGACCCAGCCCACGTCGGCGGTGCACCAGTAGACATCGGTATCCTTGAGGTCGAACACCCACTTGGTCGTGGCATAGATCCCCGTGAGGTAGCCGCCCGTCGTGTGGACGATGCCCTTGGGCTTGCCCGTCGAGCCCGAGGTGTAGAGGAGGTAGAGCATGTCCTCCGAGTCCATCTTCTCGGCCGGACAGAGGGCCGGCGCGTCCTTGATGAAGTCGTCCCACCAGATGTCGCGGCCCGGCTGCATGGGGACATCCTGGCGCGTGCGCTTGAGCACGACGACGGTTGTGACGTCGGGGCACTCCTTGAGCGCCTCGTCCACGTTCTTCTTGAGCGGCACGACGCCCCCGCGCCGGTAGCCGCCATCCGCGGTGATGAGGATCCGCGAGTCGGCATCGTGGATCCGGTCGCGGATGGCATCGGGAGCGAACCCGCCGAAGATGACGCTGTGGGGCGCGCCGATCCGGGAGCAGGCCAGCATCGCCACCGCCAGCTCGGGCACCATGGGCATGTAGAGGGTGACCCGGTCCCCCTTCTTCACGCCGTGCTTCCTGAGCGCGGCGGCGAAGCGGTTCACGTCCCTGTAGAGGTCCCAGTAGGTGAGGGTCCGGGTGTCCCCCGGCTCCCCTTCCCAGATGAGCGCCGCCTTGGTCCGACGCGCCGTATCGATGTGGCGGTCCAGACAGTTGTCGGAGACGTTGAGCTTGCCGCCGACGAACCACTTGGCGTCCGGCAGCTTCCACTCGAGCCCCTTCCTCCACGGCTTGAACCAGTGGAGCTCCTTCGCCCAGCGCTCCCAGAACTTCACCGGGTCCTTGGCGGCCTCCGCATAGACGGACGCCCGGTTGGCGTTGGCCCGCGTGGCGAACTCCTTGGGCGGAACGAACTTCCGCCGCTCCTTGAGAAGGGCCTCGATCGGGGCCGTCCCGCCTGCCGTCTTGGTCGTCATGAGTCACCCTCGCTCTGGTGTGCGATACGAATCGGCGCGCTCAGCGCACCGGCTCCCTGTGTCTAAACCATCTTCGGGCGGACTTCAAGGGGCCCCTGGCCCGCGTCGATCCTGAGCCTTCTATGACGGGTGGGCGTCCTCACCCCGGGGGCGGGGAGAGGTGGCGGGCCACCATCCCCGCGAAGGACGCCTCGAGCTCGCCCGCGATCTCGGCGGCGACGGCATCGGGGCTGCCGGCTCGCTCGGCCTCCTCCCCTCGACTCCACCCCTCCAGGTAGGCGTCTGACGCCGAGGCTCCCGTGCGCATGGCCACGGCGTCGATGAGATCCTGGAAGCGCGGCGACAGCGGCCGACGCACCGTCCGGTCCCCGTCGGAGGCCTCGACGACCGACGGAATGCCCTGCCAGCGAACGATGCGGTAGCGCGCCATGGTCCGTATCCCGGCGCCCATTCTACCCACACGCGCCTCCTTCGCTTGACAAAGGTTCACCCCCCGCTTAGCCTCCACCCATGATCGATACCAAGACGGCGGAGCGGGAGCTCACGACCTATCTCCGGCCGCAGACCTTCCCCGTGGCCATCCGCATGCTCAAGCCCGGCGAGCCCATCCCCGAGCGGGCCAAGCGGCCCGCGCGCGACTTCAAGAAGCTCAGCATGGCGTGCCAGGTGATCGACATGGCGCGCCGCTACGGCTGGATGATCGCGCTCACCCGCGAGGACCATATCTGCTCCCTCGGCATCACCGCCATCGGTTTCGACAGGCCGCTGCCGATCTACAACGTGGGCACGCTCTGTGAGGGCATGTACACGGAGACGAAGGAGGCGGGACAGCGCTCGGAGGCAGCCATCGACAAGTTCGCCCCCGGCGAGTACGAGACCCTCCTCGTGGCGCCGCTCGACCGCGCGGCATTCGAGCCCCACCTCGTGTGCGTCTATGGCAACCCCGCGCAGGTGATGCGGCTCACCCAGGCGGCGCTCTGGAAGCGGGGCGGGCGCCTGGCGTCGTCCTTCGAGGGGCGCGCCGTGTGCGCCGACATCATCGTCACCACCATGCAAACCGGCGAGCCGCAGGTCATCCTCCCCTGCTCCGGCGACCGCATCTTCGGCCAGACCCAGGACCACGAGATGGCGTTCACCATCCCGTGGCCGCGCATGGAGGAGATCATCGAGGGGCTCCGCGGGACCCACGCCGGTGGCATCCGCTACCCCATCACCCAGTTCATGGAGTACGAGGCGAAGATGCCGCCGCGCTACATGGAGGTGAACCGCCTCTGGGATGCGGAGAAGGGCAAGGCCCCGCTCACCAACCGCGACCGCGTGGTGGCGGCCTACAAGCGCTCCTTCGCCGACCGGGTGCCGGTGTACCCCATCGTCGCCTCCTTCGCTGGCACGCTGGACGGGCTCTCCATCGAGGAGTACTGCACGAACCCCGCCCGGGCCATCAAGGCGATGATGAACTACTACGAGCGCTACCAGCCGGACGTGGTGCTCGCCTACAACGACCTGGCGAAGGAGGCCGAGGCCTTCGGCTGCACGGTCAAGTACTCCGATTACGTGGTGCCCTCCATCGAGACGCACATCCTCGAGGACAAGGCCGATCTGGCCCGGCTCACGATGCCGGACCCGTACCGGACGGCCAGGCTGCCCGGCTTCCTCGATCAGTGCGAGGCGCTCGTCAAGGCCGCCCCGCCGGCGGCCATGGGCGCGGTGGCGGTGGGCCCATGGACGATCGCCATGCTGCTCCGCAATCCCGAGACGATGCTGCTCGACACCTTCGAGGATCCCGCATTCATCCACGCGCTCATGCGGATCACCACGGACTTCTGCAAGGCCTGGGGCGAGGCCATCGTCACGACGAAGATCGGCCTGTCCTTCTCGGAGCCGACCGCGTCCAACAGCCTCATCTCGCCGGACAACTACCGCGAGTTCATCGCGCCCTATCACAAGGAGCTGGTGGACCACTTCAAGGCGAGGAAGGTGGGTCTCACGACCCACATCTGCGGGACCACCTACCCCATCTTCGAGGACCTGATCGCCTGCGGCTTCACCACGGTCTCCTTCGATCTGGACCAGCAGTCCGATCCGGCGCTCCACGTGGACCAGCTGAGCCGGTTCATGGAGGTCGCGCACGGGCGCGCCGTGGCCATCGGCAACGTGGACGCCACCAGGTTCGAGAAGGCCACCCGGGAGGAGATGGAGGCCGAGGTGCGGCGCTGCATCGACGCCGCGGCCAGGCAGTCCGGGTTCATCCTCTCCACGTCGTGCGAGATCCCGCCCCGCTCCGACCCGGACATCGTGCGCTGGTTCATGGACACGGCCCACGACTACGGCCGCTACGACCGCGTGCTGGGCTGAGCCAACTCCCTGAGGAGATCCTCGGCCCAGCGGAGCCCGTCGGCGACGGCCGCCTCCTCGCCGGGCTCCCAGGTGAACTCGAAGATGGCCGCGCAGTCGGGTCGCGCGGCCAGCACCGGGGTGACCGCCCGGGCCAGGTCCAGCCAGCCGTCGGTCCCCGACAGCGCGGGGCTGAGCGGCACGTGGCCCCGCCGCCGGTACGTCGCCATGTCGCGCGCCGCCCAGAGATGCATGGAGCGCGCGTGCGGGGCGAGGATCTCGATCTCCCGGTAGGCGGAGCGGCCGCGCGCCTGGGCGATGAGCCACACGTGCCCCACGTCGAGACAGAGCCCCAGCTCCGGGAACGCCCGCGCGAGCCCGGCGAACTGCTCGGCCCGATGGAAGCCGCCCGAGTAACCTCCACACTCGACGTGGACGGCGATGCCATGGGCTCGCGACAGCGCCGCAAGCCTTGCGCCCGTGTCGTGGGCAAGGGCCTCGGCCCGGGCTTCCGAGAGCACGTCGTCGGTCCAGTTCAGGTGCGTGACGACATACTCCGCGTGGAGCGCCGCGGCCTGCCGCAGCGTCTGATCAAGCTCGGTGAAGGACTGCTCGCGCCCGGGCGAGTCCGAGAGAAAGAAGACGGCTGACGGATTGCGCGCGAGCTCCGGGCGGGACAGCGGCGCGTGGATGCTGTAGGGCAGCGGCGAGCACAGGAGGTGCACGCCGAGCGACGGCAGCCGCTCCGCCGCCACGTCGAACACCTCGAACCGGCCGAGTCCCCGGTGGATGGCGCTGGCCGACGGGAAGGTCACGCCGGCCCGGCTCTCACGGTGACGCCGGCGATGCGCTCGGCCGGGATCACCACGGCCGCCTGGTCGAGGTGGCCGAGCCCGAGGGCCCGCATCTCCACGTAGCACTGGTGCGCCGTGCTGGCGAGCAGCAGGCGCGCCGTGAGGGCGCCGGCCGCGGCCAGCGCGCACTCGAGATCCTTGGCGGCGAGATCGGCCGTGAACGCGGCGTCGAAGGCCCGGGCCAGGATCGCCGGGCCCGCCTGCTCGAGGGTCCGCGAGCGGCCCGAGGAGGTGGAGAGCACCTCCAGCAGCCGGGCGGGGTCGAGGCCGCCCTTCGCGCCGAGGACCAGCGCCTCGGCCACCGCCGCGTAGGCCACGCCCGTCAGCACCTGGTTGCAGAGCTTGGCGAGATGGCCGCTGCCGGTGGACCCCATGTGGTGAATGCGCGTGCCGAGCGCCAGGAGCACGGGACGGCAGCGCTCGAGCACGGCGGCCTCGCCTCCCACCATGATGGTGAGCGTGCCGGTCGCGGCGCCTCCGGGCCCGCCGCTCACGGGCGCGTCGAGGTAGTCCACCCCGCGGGCCCGGGCGGCTCTACCCACGCGCCGGCTCGTGTCCGGGTCGATGGTGCTCATGTCCAGGAGCACGCTGCCCGGGCGGGCGCCCTCGAGCACCTGGGCGGCCACCGCCTCGACGTCCGCGGGACGCGGCAGGCACGTCAGCACGCAGTCGGAGCCGGCACCGAGGGCGGCGGGGGAGTCGGCGACGACGGCCCCGCGCGCGGCGAGGGCGGCGAGGCTCGGGGGGCGTCGGGCCCAGACGGTCAGGGGAAAACCGGCGTCGAGGATGCGCCCGGCCATGGGTGCGCCCATGCGCCCGAGCCCGATCATCCCCACGCGGGTCATCCGTGGCGCTCCGTGTATTCCTGGGCCAGCGCCGCGTAGATCCGGTCCCCCTCGGGGCTGGGCGCCTCGGCCCGAACGATCTCGGGCCAGCGGGCCTTCGGCATCTTCACGTAGAGCGGGAAGGTGCGCTGCAGCCCCTTGATTTCCTCCGGTGACAGGTGCGGCATCCGCATGATGGTGTCCTTGCGGTAGTCGCCGGCCACCGCATCGCGCGCGATGTACCCCTCCGCCTCGGCGATCTCCCGGAGCCGCGTGCCGTGGTAGGGGTTGTAGATCGCGCACATCACGCCGTCGACCCGCGGGAAGCGCCGGTTGAGCTCGATGGTCTCGAAGATCAGCGCGCGCGTCTCGGTGGGGAAGCCGATCACGTTGTTGGCGCTCACCCGCAGCCGCGACTCGGCCAGGATCTCCATGGCCCGGACCATCCTGTCGTTGGGGATGTTCCGGTTCATGAACGCCTGCCGGAACTCGTGGCTGCCGCTCTCGACGCCGATGGAGATGCCCTCGCAGCCGCAGCGCTCGAGGAGGGCGACCTTCTCCCGCGTGACGGACTCCGGACGCGCCTCGACCCAGAAGGGCAGGCCCACCTCGGGGTAGAGGTCGGCGAACTGCTCCAGGCGCTGGCGCGTCGTCGTGAGGAAGCTCTCGGCCACGAGGTAGGCGAACTCGAGCCCGTAGCGCTGCTTCTTGTCGAGCATCTCGCGGACCAGCACCGGGATGGACTTCTCGCGGAAGTAGCCGCCCTGGGCCTCGTAGAGGCGGTTGAGCCCGTAGTTGACGCAGTACATGCAGGAGTACGGGCAGCCCCGGTTCATCTCGAAGGTGCCGGTCACCCAGATCCGTCCGCCCATGGGCTTGAAGAAGCGCTCGCGCTCCCAGATCTCCCAGTCCTGCTCGGGGAGGTCGTCGAGCTTCACCAGAGGGGCGAGCGCGTTGCGCTCCACGCCGCCGTTCTTGATCCACAGGTTCGGGATCCCGGACGGCCGGCGGCCGGCGGCCAGCGCGTGGGCCAGCGCGCGGATCGCCACCTCGCCCTCCCCCACGCAGAGCATGTCGATCTCGGGCGCGCCGATGATCCGGGCTGCGGCGAAGGTGGCATGGACGTTGCCCCAGATGCGCGGCACCTCGGGGCGGTAGTCGGCGATGGCCCGGGCGAGCGTGAGCGCCAGGTGGTGGGTGCACTCGATCACCGAGAACCCGATCAGGTCAGGCTGGAACTGGGCCACCAGCGCCCGGAAGTCGGCCTCGGCGGCATTCGGCTTCGGGTGGATGCCCAGCTCGCTGAAGTTGGTCCGCTTGACCTGGAGCGTCATGGCCCGGGCTTCGTCACCCGTCACGAAGTCCGCGGGGCGGTAGAAGGTGGTGTCGAAACAGCGAACCTCGCACCCCTCGGCCTTGAGGACGGCAGAGAGAAGAGACACGCCCGCCGGGATGAGGTTGTCCATGGGCGTGTTGCAGTTGACCAGCAGGACGCGAAGGCCTGTAGCGCTCATTCGTTTTCAGTCAACGAGCGCTCACGGTAACAGCCGGATGCCGGCCCCGACATGAGCCGGCCGGATTATTTGCCTGGTGCAGACGACGGGCTTGCGGGAGGAGAGGTCGGAGGCTTATGATCGCGTCCATGTGGCGGGGCCACGTCGTCTCGATCCACGTCGCTCGCGAAGCCTCGGCGCCCATGGACACTCTCGCCGAGGCGCGCGCGGTGCCCGGCCGCGGGCTGGAGGGCGACCGGTACTTCCTGGGCACGGGCTTCTACTCCAACCGTCCGGGCGTCGGGGGGCGGGAGATCACCCTGATCGAGACCGAGACGCTGGACGCCCTCGCCACGACGCTCAACATCAAGCTCCCGGCCGTCGAGTCCCGCCGCAACATTGCCACGTCCGGGGCACCGCTCAACCACCTGGTGGACCGCGAGTTCTGGGTGGGCGAGGTGCGGCTCCTCGGCACGCGGCTCTGCGAGCCGTGCATGCACCTGGAGCAGCTGACGCGGCTTCAGGGCGTGTTGAGCGGCCTCGTCCACCGCGGGGGCTTGCGCGCGCGGATCCTCAACGAAGGCGTGATCCGCGCCGGCGACGCGATCCGGCCCGCGTGAAACAGCAAGGGCGCGGTGGGTCCCCACCGCGCCCTTGCCCTGCTCGGTTCGACTCGGCTGCTACCAGCGGAACGGCTTCTTGGAGGGCGGCACGCCGTAGGCGCCCCGATCCCCACCACCACCGCCGCGGCCGCCGCCGCCCGGACGTCCGGGGCCGCGACCGCCCCCACGAGGCCCGCCGCCCCCCCCGCCCGGCGCGCGCGGGTTCGACACGTTGACCGTGAGCTTGCGCCCGTCCAGGTCCTTGCCGTTCAGCTCGGCGATGGCCCGCTGGGCCTCCTCCGCCGTGGACAGCTCGACGAAGCCGAAGCCGCGCGACTGCCCGGAGAACTTGTCGGTGACCACCGACGCCGACTCCACCGTCCCGCACTGCGCGAAGTACTCCCGCAGGGTCTCGCTGGTCGTGGAGTATGAGAGCCCGCCGACGTACAGTTTCGCTGCCATGTGAATCTCCTTCGGTTGTTCCTCGGCCCTGACGCACGCCCCGCAAGGCCGAGGAGCCCATCGGAGGCACTGGTGGACCACACACACCAATGTGATCTTACACCACGATCGCCCGACCGCAAGGCGCGTGACGGGAACCCGGAAGCCCGGGCTGCGGCGCCACCAGATCGGGTGTCAGCGGCAGAGCGCCCCGATCTCGGCGTGAGCGCCGGGGCGTGCCGGCACCTGCTTGGAGGCCCGCTCGACCTTGGCGAGGAGGTCGCGCGGATCGAAGGGCTTGGAGACGACGGAGAGTCAGCTTTTTCTGAGCACCTGGCCGGGAAGGGCGCCGGTGTGCTCGCCCCCGTCGACGACCACGCGGCCGTTGACGAGCACGCCCTCGATCCCGCGGGCGTACTGGTGCGGATCCTCGTAGGTGGCGAGGTCGGCGACACGCTCCGGGTCGAGCAGCACGACGTCCGCCTTCGCCCCCACCCGGAGCACGCCTCGATCGGCGAGGCCCAGCCGCGCGGCGGGCAAGGCCGTCATCTTCCTCACGGCGGTTTCCAGCGTCAGCACCTGCTGCTCGCGGACGTAGCGGGCGAGGACGCGCGGGAAGGTCCCGTAGCTGCGCGGGTGGGGCTTGCCGGCGGCCAGCTCCCCGTGGGCCGCCAGCGACGAGCCGTCCGAGCCGATCATCACGCAGGGGTGGGCGAGCGCGCGGCGGAGGTCGGCCTCATCGAGCTGGAAGAGGATCATGTAGCCTTTCCCCTTCTCGGCGAGGATCAGGTCGATGCATGCATCGAGAGGGTCGAGCTGCCAGCCCGCGGCGATGTCGGACAGGCGCCGTCCCTGGGCCTCCGGCCGCGACGGGGCGTAGGCGACCATGATGTCCTCCCAGCCGAGCCCCCGCATGAGCGTCTCGCCGCCGCCGGTGATCTCCGCACGGACGCGGGCGCACACGGCGGGGTCGCGGAGACGCTCGAGCATGGCGTCGATGCCGCCTTCCAGCACCCAGTCGGGCAGGAGCGTGCGCAGCGTGGTGCTGGAGGCGGTGTACGGGTAGACGTCGGCCATCACATCGAGGCCCTCGGCGCGGGCGGCGTCGATGAGCGCGAGGGCGTCCTTGACCTTGCCCCAGTTGGGGCGTCCGGCCGCCTTGATATGGCTCACCTGGACCGGCAGCCCTCCCTCGCGCCCCACGCGGATGGCCTCGCTCACCGCGTCGAGGAGCGTGGCCCCTTCACCGCGGATGTGGCTGGCGTAAAAGCCGCCGCAGGCGGCGACCCGCCGCGCCACGGCTACGATCTCCTCCGTGGTCGCATAGGAGCCCGGCGCGTAGATGAGCCCCGTGGCGAGCCCCGCGGCGCCCTGGGCCATCGCCTCGTCGGCGAGGCGCTCCATCGTCGCGAGCTCTCGGGCGCTCGGCGCCCGCCGCGCGAAGCCCATGGCCGCCAGCCTGAGCGTGCCGTGGCCCATGAGCTGGACGACATTCAGCGCCACGCCCCCCTCCTCGTAGCGGCGGAGGTACTCGCCCATCGAGCGCCACGAGAAGTCCATGCCCGGCGGCAGGTAGAGGGCGAAGCCCTTCATCTCCTCCCGGAACTCGTCCGAGACGGGCGCGGGCGAGAAGCCGCAGTTGCCCACGACCTCGGTGGTGACGCCCTGGCGGATCTTGGACTCGGCGCGGCGGTTGGCCCAGAGCCGCCAATCCGAATGCGAGTGGATGTCGATGAAGCCCGGCGTGACGGTGAGCCCCGCGGCGCCGATGGTCCGCCCCGCGCGCTCCCGGGCGAGATCCCCGATGGCGGTGATGGTGTCTCCCACGAGCCCCACGTCGGCGCGCGCGCCGGGGGCGCCGGTGCCGTCGATGACGGTGCCGCCCTCGATCTTGATGTCAAGCACGGGAAACCGAGGCCTCGGTGCGCTCGATCTGCGCGAGGCACGCGGTGACAAGGTCCACCGGCGAGAGCGATCCGGCGCGGATCCGCCGGGCGGCCTCGGCTGCGGAGAGATCGTGAAGGTCGGTCATCGGGCTAGCGGAGGGCCTCGAGGACTTCCGCGACGACCTCGAACCGCCCGAAGGAGGGCATGAGATACGCGCCGGCATAGCGGCGGCGGACCTCCGCAACCAGCTCCTGGGCCATCTCGATGCCGATCCGGAGCGCCCGGTCCCCCGCAGAGCGCATCCGGGCCCGCGCGGCGTCCGTGATGGTGATGCCCGGCACCTCGTTGTGGAGGAACTCCGCGTGCCGCCAGGAGTGCAGCGGCAGGACCCCCACGACCACCGGCACCGGCGGGCGCGTCCCGGCGAAGAAGCGATCCAGGACCTCGAGGTCGTAGACGGGCTGAGTCTGCACCCAGCGCGCGCCGGCCTCCACCTTGCGCAGGAAGCGCTCCATCTCGCGCGCGGGCTCCTCGGCAGCGGGATTCAGCGCCGCGCCCACGCAGAAGGCGGTGGGTTCGCCGACCGAGTTCCCGGTGGCATCGAGTCCCTGGTTCATGGCGGCGAGGACGCGGATCAGGCCGATGGCGTCCACGTCGAACACGGCGGTGGCGTTCACGTAGTCGCCCGTGCGCGGCGGGTCGCCCGTCATGGCCAGGATGTTGCGGATGTCCATGGCGTGCGCGCCAAGCAGGTCGGCCTGGATGCCCATGAGGTTCCGGTCCCGGCAGGTGAAGTGCATGTTGATGTCGAGCCCCGTGGCCTCGCGCACCAGGATCGCCGTCGGCAGCACCGACATGCGGACGCGCCCGAGGGAGCCGTCGTTGATGTCGAGGATCTCGACGCCGCGCTCCTTCAGGAGCTTGGCCCCCTGCACGAGCTTCTCGATGTTGTGGCCGCGCGGCGGGTCCAGCTCGACGGTGACGACGAACTCGGCCGCGTCGAGCTTGCGCGCAAGCCGCGTGGGCGCGGCCTGCGGCCCCAGGGCGGCGGCCTCGCCCACCTCGAGGCGCGCCGCGGGCTGCGTCACCTGGACGGCCGCGCGCCCCGGCACGTGGCGGTCCACCACCTCGCGCATGGCGCGGATGTGCTGGGGCGTGGTGCCGCAGCAGCCACCGACCATGCGGGCCCCGGCGGCGATCATGCGCGCCGCGTAGTCGGCCATATAGGCGGGCGAGGAGAGGTACATGAGGCGCTCGCCGACGCGGCTCGGCAGTCCCGCGTTGGGCTGGATCACCACGGGCAGCCCGCCCGCCTCCGGCAGCATCTGCTCGAGCACGTCGTAGAGGACGCTCGAGCCCACGGAGCAGTTGGCGCCCACGGCCTGCACGGGCAGCGCGCGGAGCGCCCGGACCACCTCCAGCGGGCTCCGGCCGAGGAAGGTCACGCTCTCGTCGGTGAAGGCGGCAGTGGCGACGATGGGGAGATCGCAGAGGGAGCGGATGGCCTCCACGGCCAGACGCTGCTCCGTGAGATCGGAGAAGGTCTCGACGACGAAGCCGTCCACCCCGCCCGCGAGGAGCCCTTCGGCCTGCTCGCGGAAGGCGGCGCGCGCCTCGTCGGGCTCCACGGCCCCGAGGGGGGCCAGGTACTTGCCGAGCGGCCCCACCGAGCCCAGCACGAAGACGTCGCGCCCCATGCTCTCGCGCACGTCGCGCGCCAGCTTCACCCCGCGGAGATTGATCTCCTGCACGCTGCCCGCGAGACCATGGACGCCGAGCTTGAAGCGGTTGGCGCCGAAGGTGTTGGTCTGGATCCAGTCGGCGCCGGCCGCGATGTACTCGGCGTGGATGGCCTGGACGAGCTTCGGCTCGTTGACGTCGAGCACGTCGAAGCAGGCGTCCAGCGGCACCCCGCGCGAGTAGAGCATGGTGCCCATGGCGCCGTCGCCCAGGAGGGGGCGCTCGGCCAGACGCGCGACGAAGGGGGCGGCCATGCTAGCGCGCCGCCTGCTCGCGGGCGGCGAGCGCGCCGAGGATCCGTGACACGACCTGATCGGGGCTGAGGCCCGTGGTGTCCACGCTGAGGTCGGCCTGCCGGTAGAAGGGCTCGCGCGACCGGCAGAGCGCCTCCACCTCGTCGCGGGTCCGGCCCGCCAGCATGGGCCGCGCGCCCGCGCGCAGGGCCCGCTCGTAGAGCGCGCCGAAGTCACCCGCGAGCCAGATCACGGTGCCGAGCGCGCGAAGATCCTCCATCCGGCCCTCGCGGCCCGGCAGGCCGCCCCCCGTGGCGATGACGTCGCCGGTCTTGAGGCGGAGGACGCGCAGCGTCTCCTCCTCGGCAGCGCGGAAGTGGGCCTCGCCGTGCCGGGCGAAGATCTCGGGGATGGAGCAGCCCTCCCGGGCGGTGATCATGTCGTCGGTCTCGACGAAGCAGCGGCCGAGGCGCCTGGCCAGGAGGCGCCCGACCGAGGACTTGCCCGCGCCCATGAAGCCCACGAGGATCAGGTTCTCGGGCATGACAGGCGCCATCGTATCACTTCCGCTCCGAGGCCGCCCCCTCGCCCCCCCGCATGGGCTCCACCCACAGCTGCCGCACCACCTCCCACACGCCCGCCAGGAGCGGAACGGCGACGAGGGCGCCCACGAGGCCCGCGAGCTGGACGCCCGCCAGGATCCCGAGCAGCACGGCCACCGGATGAAGCCCGGTGGCGCGGCCGATGAACTGCGGAATGAGGAGCTTGCCCTCGAGGAGATTCGCCCCCCAGAACAGGAGGGCCGTCCAGAGCGCCAGCGTGGGCGAGATGTTGACGGCGGAGAGCAGGCCGAGCACCGCCGCCGCCGGCGAGCCGAGGAACGGGACGATGTTCAGCGCCGCGGCGACGCCGCCGATCAGCAGCCAGTACGGCACGCCGAGGAGCCCGAGCCCCGCGGCGATCACCGCCCCGACGCACAGGCTCACGACGAGCTGGCCGCGGACGTACCCGCCCATGACGGCCAGCACCGGCCCGGCCAGGGCCGCCGCGCGCTCCCGGTGCGCGGGGGGCAACAACGCTGCCAGCGCGCGACCGATGTGCTCGGCGTCGATCACGAGGTAGGCCGCCAACACGATGACGAGGAAGAAGCCCACGACGGCGCCGATGACCCCGGCCGTCGCGCGCAGTGTGTTTTCGATCAGGATCTTGCCGATGCCCGCCAGCCCGTCACCGCCCGCCGGAACTGCCGGCAGCGGGATCTCCCAGCGCGCCCCCCAGGCGATCACCTGCGCGGCCCAGCCCTTCGCGTTCTCGACGAGCGCCGGGAGCTGGCCGGCAAACTGCGTCCCCTGCTCGACGAACGCGGGGATGAGGAAGCGCCCGAGCACGGCGACCACGAGCGCGGCGCCCAGGTAGACGCCGGCCACGGTGACGATGCGGGGGACGCGGCGGCGGTCCCCCCAGCGCGCCGCCGGCAGGATGGCCGCGGCCAGGATCAGCGCGGTGAGCAGCAGCATCCAGAGCTGCCACGTCTGCGCGAACACCCACACCGCCGCGGCAGCGACAAGCAGCCGCCCGATGGTCGCCCAGGGCAGGACGCTCACCGATGCCCGGTCCGGTCGGCGGGCACGCGGCGGGCCCGGCTCACTCCCCCCCGGTGCGCACCACCGTCTCCACGGCCAGCCCCTCGACCGCGTCGGCGGGGCGATAATGAAGCACCTCGAACCCGATGATCCTGCCGTGCGCGTCCTTCATCAGGACAACTTCGTCGGCCGTTTCCTCACAGACGTGTTCCATCCCGGGATCGTCGAGCCAGACGGTCAGGGTATGCGCGACTGCGTCGTGGATCACCTTGATCTTGTCCATATCGCCTCCCCGGCTTTGATGGCGTCGGTGGGGTATGCGGTGATCAGCATACCCGAACCATCCGCCCGACGCACGACGGCACAGAACCAGCGCGGCCATTGCCCCCGGTAGAACAGCAGGACATCCGAGTCCTTGCGGCTCCGCCGGACCTCGTCGGGGTCGGCAAGCGTGCTCCTGATATCGTCCTCGCGCCCCGCCAAGATCGGATGCTTGTGGACGACAATGAACTCCCAGCGGCTCCGGGTGCAGCGCACCTGAAAGCCGAGCGGCGTTGTGACCGCGAACACAACGCCAGGGCCCGGGGCCTCGCTCACCGATGCACGGTCCGCTCGGCGGGCGCGCGACGGAAGGCGCAGTCGGCCATCCAGCAGCGGCGGCACTGGGTGAAGTAGTGGTCCACGCGGGCCTCCGGCCCGATGCCGACGAGGAAGGAGATGGTCTTGACCGGCGTCATGAAGCACGCCTCGTTGAGCGCGACCCCGATGGACGTTCCCGGGCAGAGGCGGAACAGCTCGCGCTGCTGGGCCGTGTCCCAGCCCGCGTAGCCCGGGCTGATGCGGTTGGTCACCCGGATCCCCTCGGCGATGGCCGCCTGGCACAGGAGGTCGTTGACGTGCTCGGCCAGGCTCTCGACGGCGGCCGAGCCCACGCTGTCGAGCATCACCGCCAGCGGGAGCTCGTGGACGTCGAAGAGCGCTCGCACCCGGTCCTCGAGGGGCTGGCCCACGGTGCAGACGCCGGCGCCGACACTCGTGAGCGCACCCCAGAGCCGGCCGATATGCGGGATGCGCAGCTGCTCGCCGGCGGCCTCGATGTGGCCGGCCTCCTGGCCCGAGACCGGGACGGCGCGGTACACGCAGCGCGGCTCCATGAGCCGCTCGCCGAGGGCGAGAGCCTCGTCGAAGAGGGCCATGACATCATCCGTGGGGACATCGATCCCCTTCTTGTAGCCCTGGAAGCGCAGGACCTCGTCGGGATCGATGCGAACGGGCAGCCCCTCGAGGACGAGGGGCTCGGGGGACCGGACGGGCAGGACCTCGCTCACCGCTGACGGCGGGAGCGGACGACCTCGGCGATGAGGCGGACGTGCTCGGGGCCGGAGCCGCAGCAGCCGCCGACGATGCTGCAGCCGGCGTCGAGCAGCGCGGGGTACTCCTTCGCCATGGCCTCGGGCCCGAGCTCGTAGGTGGTCCGATCCCCGGAGGTGATGGGCAGGCCCGCGTTGGGGTACGCGACGAGCGGCACGGAGGTGGCGGCGCGCATCTCGCGGATGATGGAGATGGCGCGGTCGGGACCGCGCCCGCAGTTCATCCCCACGATGTCGGCCCCCGCGGCCACGAGGTTGCGCGCGACGTCCGCCGGGCTCTCGCCCCACATGGTCCGGTCGCGGTCGTGCAGCTCCTCGTACTGGAAGAACATGGTGGCCATGACCGGCCGGTCGGTGGCCGCCTTGCAGGCCCGGATCGCCGCCACGGCCTCCTGGGGGAACATCATGGTCTCGACGGCGAAGATGTCCACGCCGCCCTCGGCCAGCGCCTCGGCCTGCTCCCTGAACGTCGCGACGTACTCCTCGTCGGTGGTGTCGCCCAGGGGCTCGTACTCGGCGGGCAGGCGGCTCGTGGGCCCGATGGAACCCGCCACGTACCTGCCGGGCGGGCACACGGAGCGGGCCAGCCAGGCCCCCTTCTCGTTGAGCTCGCGGTTGCGGTCGCCGATCCCGTACTCGTTGAGCTTGAGCCGGGTGGCGCCGAAGGTGTTCGTCTCGACGAGGTCGGAGCCGGCCGCGAAGTACCCCGCGTGGATGCCGCGCACCACGTCACCGTGGGTGTCGTTCCACAGCTCGGGGCAGGCGCCGTTGACGAGCCCGGCCTCGAAGAGCGCCGTGCCGTAGCCGCCGTCGAAGACGAGGAGCTCGCCAGCCTGCACCCGCTCGACGATCTCCCAGCCGCGGGCTCGGCCGGCCATCACGCCGCGGCCACCGGGACGCCCATCAGCGCCTTCGCCCGCACGACCGCCAGCGTGGAGTCCTTGGCGTAGCCGTCGGCGCCGATCTCATCGCAGTACGCCTGCGTGACGGGCGCGCCGCCGATCATGACCTTGACGCGCTCGCGCAGCCCCGCTTTCTGGAGCGCGTCGATGGTGCGCTTCATGCCCGGCATGGTCGTGGTCATCAGGGCCGAGATGCCGACGATCTGCGCGCCGTGCTCCTCCACCGCCGCGACGAACTTCTCTGGCGCCACGTCACGCCCGAGATTGTGCACCTTGAAGCCGGCGCCCTCGAGCATCATCCCGACCAGGTTCTTGCCGATGTCGTGGAGGTCGCCCTGGGCGGTGCCGATGACGACCACACCGAGCGACTGGCCGGCCGCCCCGGCGGCGGTGAGGAGCGGCTTGAGCAGGTCGAGCCCGGCGTACATGGCCCGAGCCGACAGGAGCACCTGCGGCACGTAGTACTCGTTCCGCCTGAACTTCTCGCCCACGACATCCATGCCGGGGATGAGCCCCCGGAAGATCAGGTCGATGGGGCGGAGCGAGAGCGCCAGCCCCTCTGTGGTCATCCTGAACACCGCGTCCTTGTCGCCCAGGATGAGGGCCCTCGACATGGCGGGGAAATCGAAGCCGTCGAAGCTCGGCGATGTGCTCATGCCCGGATTCTCCCACAGGCCCGAAGAGCTCCGCAAGGCGAAGGGGCGTCCGACCGGCACGCTCGATGCCATTCGGCTTGACCCGCCTGCATCCGGTGCACTAGAATTCGCAAAATCGCAGCCTCGGGGCTCACCCGAGGGAACGGGGGGCTGGTGAGGCTCAAGGTCCTTGGGGCCTACGGCAGCGAGGGTCAGGGGCAGCGGCCCTCGGCCTTTCTGGTGGATGACCGGGTGCTGGTGGACGCCGGCACCGTGGGCGGCGCGCTCTCGGTGCCCGCGCAGATCGCGGTCGAGCATGCGATCCTCAGCCACGCGCACCTGGATCACACGGTCGGCCTCGCCTTCCTCGCGGATACCCTGGCGATGATCGCGCCCGAGCGGTGCATCACCGCGTGCAGCATTGCCCCGGTCATCGACACGCTGCGCGCCCACGTCTTCAACGACACCCTCTGGCCGAACTTCACGGTGATCCCCTCGCGGGCAGAGCCGGTGCTCAGGCTCCGCGAGCTCCCCGAGGAGACCGAGTCGCGCGTGGGGGAGCTGTGGGTGACACCGGTGCCGGTGGATCACGCGGTGGCGACGGCGGGCTTCATCGTGCACGACGGGGAGACGGGGTTCGTCTACTCGGGCGACACGGGCCCGACGTTGCGCCTGTGGCAGACGGCCCGGGAGATGCGCGGACTCAAGGCCCTGATCGTGGAGACCGCCTTCCCGAACCGGATGGACGGGCTGGCCCGGGCATCGGGCCATCTGACCCCGGCCATGCTCGGCCGCGAGATGGACAAGATGCCCCCGGACCTGCCGATCTGGGTGTTCCACGTCAAGCCGCAGATCTACCAGGAGACGGCCGAGGAGCTCGCCCAGATCGACCCCGCCCGCATTCACATCCTCGAGCAAGGCAAGACGTATAATTTTTGACCCGGCACGGGCGCCCGGGCTGTTGCCCGCCCGTGCCCGCCGGATCCTCACGCTGCCCGACTTTCCTCACGCGATCTGAGCCGCTGTCATCCCGGCCGGCGGGGCCGGCGCGCCGCGTCACCGGGGACGGGTGGGGGCGTAAAGAAAGTCGGCCAGCCAGCCATTCACCGTCGCCGCGTGCTCGATCTGCGGGAAGTGGCCGCAGCGCTCGAGCCAGCCGCCCTGGGCCGAGGGCAGCCCGTCAGCCACCGCCTTGGCGTGGGAGATCGGGACCACCGGATCCTGCCTGCCGTGGATCACCAGGGACGGCTGCTCGAGCCGGGCCAGCGCCGTCCGGTACGCGGCAGCCTCAGCGGTGAAGGCGGCCCTGACGGAGCGCAAGGTGGAGAGATAGGCGGCACGACCCGCTGCGCTCGAGCGCGCGGCGTACTCGTGGGCGACGAGGAACGCGATCTCGTCGGAGTCGGGCGCGGCGAAGCAACGGGCCAGCGCGGCGGCGCAGAGGCCGGGGGTGAGAAGGGCCGAGGCGATCTCTCCGACCCCGGGCAGCGCCATGAGCCGGTAGACGAGGGACGGGCGC
>MGBT01000198.1 GCA_001788395.1 Candidatus Rokubacteria bacterium GWA2_70_23 | reverse complement strand
ACGGCGACCACGTCGGCGCCGACGGCCGCGGCGGGGCGCGGGCGGCCGCGCGGCGGGTGCGCCCGCGCGGCGACCGCGGCAACAGCGGGCTCGGGCAGGAAGGTCGTCTGGCCGCCCAACGCGGCCGAGAGCTTCTGCGCGAGGCCGCGCCACTGGGCTTCAGGCGCGGGGGCCAGCGAGCCGAGCGAACAGATCGTGCGGTGGCGCGGGCTATCTTCTCGGCTACCCGAGCTGCCGAGAGGCCCCCGATGCTCTTCATGGTGATCGAGAACTTCCTCAATCAGGACGCCCGGTCTGTCTACCGGCGATTCCGCGACAAGGGCCGCCTGACGCCGGACGGGCTCCAGTTCGTCGGGAGCTGGGTCGAGGCGGATCTCGGCCGCTGCTTCCAGCTCATGGAATGTGACGACGTCACGCTGCTCCAGCGATGGGTCGTCGAGTGGTCCGACCTCGTCGACTTCGAGATCGTCCCCGTCGTCCCCGGCAAGGCGGTGGCCGAGGCTTTGTCGGGGCAGCTCTGAACCCCGAGCCCGCGTCGAATCATGGCCGACGTCCCTCGAGCGTAGCCGGCATCAACGGTGTCCGGCGTGGCCGCGGCCGGGGCGGGGCCGTCGGCTGGGGCGCAACTTGACATGCGGTTTCGTTCAAGGGGCCTACTCGGACGGGCCCCGCCTCCCCAGGAGCCGTCGCGGTGGCCGCGCTCGTGGGCGCCCCGCGCGTAGACGTCGAGCACCACCCGCGCGTACACCCCCAGCACCGCGCGGCTCAGCCCGTGATCCCACGCCATCCGGTAGCGGAGCCGATACGGCATCGTGAGGACCCACTGGCGCACCGGCACGCCTGACAGCACCGCGTCCACCAGATGGGCGGCACGCTCGGTCATCCGGCGGCCGCCGCCGCAGCTCGGGCAGAACCCCCGCCCCTTGCAGGAACACGGCACCAGGGGCTCACGGGCGCAACCCTCACACTGAGAGCGAGCAAAACCACCCTCGAACGCGCCGCACATCAGGAACTCCCGGAACTCCCGCTCGACGAACTGCGGCAGGCCGGCCCCCTCGCCGGCCCCCACCGCCGCGCGCAGGAAGGCCTCGAGGTGCTCGGCGACGACCTGATGGAGCACGGTGTGCTCGGCGTCGCGCGGACGATACGTGGGCTCTGCACATGCCACCCTCTGGGTACCGCGCGCGCAGCGGTGCGCCAATGCCCATAGATGGATACGCCAGGTCCCGGCCGCCAGACGTGACGAACGTCGCCCCGCGCGTGAAGGGGGACGGCGCTTCGTCGCGGCGCCGCGGGATGAAGGTCGCGGCGATGGCGACCGCGTGACGACGAGCGCGGTCTGGACCGCTCCTTCTTGCGTGTCGGATGTTGCGGCGAACGCTCCCTTCACGGGTTCGAGATCGTCTCCGTGTTCGACGGTGCTGTGCGGAAGGAGCCGGATCCAGCCGGCGTGCCAGAGGGGGCCGTCGGAACTACCGGCTCGGGTGGCGCCGCTCGGGGGGGTCCCAGATGCCGGGTGGGTCGTCGTCGTCGAAGACGCCGTGGAACTTGTGACGGCGGTCGCCATGCGCCCGCCACACCGCCTCGAGGCTCTCGAAGCCGGACAGGTAGCGCAGCCCCGCCTCGGCCGGCTCCGCCATGGGCATGTCGCCGCTCTCGTAGCGCTTCACGCCCTCGGCGGGATCGATCCAGAAGCCCTCGGAGGTCTCCTCGGTGAAGAGGCGCGGCGTCTGGCCCTCGGGCAGCGGGGCGAGAAAGAACCGCGCGGTGAAGCGGATGGGGCTCGAGGTCGGCGTGATGAAGTGGGACAGGTACTGGAACGGCGCGAGGTCGAGATACCATCCCTCCCGCTCGAGGAGCGCGGGAAACCCCGCCTCCTCGGCCATGAGCCGCCGGCGCATCTCCTCCACCCGCGGTGCCACGGCAGGGTCGCCCAGCGCGATGGGCCGCCCGTCCCGGTCACCCGCCGCCAGGATCCCGGTCTCTTCCAGGAGCTCCCGAGCGGCCGTCACCCAGAAGGCGAGCGGCGGAACGCCCTCCCGCTCGGGGAACAGCCGAGAGGTTTCGGCCCGGTCGACGCCGCGGCAGCGCGCGAAGGCGGCCTCCGTCGCGTCGGACCCATCCACCTTGCCGCCCGGGAAGGCATAGAACCCGCCGAGGAAGCGCATGCTCTTCTGGCGGCGGATCAGGTACACCTCGACCGGACAGGCCTCGCCGGAACGGACCAGCAGCACGGAGGACGCGGGCTTGGGGACAACGGGGTCTGCCGGGCGGGTCAACCCTGCCTCACGAGGACGCCGCGTCCGAGCGCCGCACCCCGGCGAGCTGCTCCAGGAGCGCGTCGGCCGAGAGGGGCTTGGCGAGCACCTGGTCCACGAACCGGCTCGCCTCGCTGGCGGTGACACCCTCGCCCCAGCCCGTCAGGAGAAAGACGGCCGTGTCGGGCGAGCGCGTCTTCACCCCCTCGGCCACCTGCCAGCCGTTCACGCGCGGCATGCCGAGATCGGTGATCACCACGTCGTGCGCCGCCGGATCGAAGAGCGCGAGGGCCTCCTCGCCGCTGGACGCGGTCGTGACCGCATGGCCGCCAGCGCGCATCACGTCCGACAGCACGGTGAGGAGGCGCTGATCGTCGTCCACCACCAGGACGCGGGCGGCCTGACCGGCCTCCACCGGCTCCACCACGGCCGCGGACGGGGGGATGATCTGGAAGCGGCTCGCGTGCAGCCTCAGCCGGACCGTCGTCCCCTGGCCCTCGCGGCTCTCGATGCCGAGGCTCCCGCCGTGGCGCTCGATGATGTCGGCCACGTCGGCGAGCCCCCGGCCGGGATGCCCGCCCGGCAGCGTGCCGAGCGCGCGGTCGCCGACGCGGCGGCGGATCTCTTCCGGCATCCCGATGCCCGTGTCGCGCACCTCGAGCACCACCCAGCCCGACTCCTCGCTGGCGGCCCGGATCCCCAGCGTGCCCCCGTAGGGCATGGCCGCGACGGCGTTCAGGATGAGCTGGACCAGGGCGTCGCGGAGCTCGAAGCCGTTGCCCTCGACCGGGGAAATCGCCTCGAGCTCCTGGGTGACCGCGATGGCGACTCCCCGCCGCTCGGCCTCGTCGCGCCACCGCGGCGCCGTCATCTCGAGCGCCTCGGAGACCACGGCGGGCAGGCCCACGGGCCCGAAGGCCACCTGCGGCTCGCGCGAGACGAACTCCTGGAAGCGCCGCACCGACACCGAGGCTTCTATCGCCACGTCCCGGATCACCTTGAGCCGCCGGATCGCGGTGTCGCTCTGCGCCTCCTTGAGGAGGAGCTCCGTGTAGGCGAGGATGGCCGCCAGCGAGTTGTTGAAGTTGTGGGCGAGCCCCCCGACGGTCTCCCCCAGCGTGCGCAGGTCGATGGTGCGGCCGAGGGGCGCGGGGGATTCGTCGAGCCGCCGGGTCAGCTCCCGCGCCCAGCTGCGAAGCGCGAGGACCGAGCGGTCCAGCTCGACCTTGGTGCGGGACATCTGTCGGGCGATGTCCCGGATCTCCTCATGGTCGGCGAAGAGGAGCGGGTACGCCTCCGGCTCGGGGGCATCCCGAGCCACCCAGTGCGCGACCTTCCGCCGGAGCTCCTCGAGCATGCCCCCGGGTCTCAGAGATTCACGAGCTGAGCCACCCGCTCACGATGGTGGGTCGCGTCGCCGAAGGTGAGCTCCGACCCCTTCGCTCGCTTGAAGTACAGGTGCAGGTCGTGTTCCCAGGTGAAGCCGATGCCGCCATGGAGCTGGATGCCCGCGGCCGCCACCCGCCGGTAGGCGTCCGAGACGTAGGCCTTCGCCATGCTGACCGCCAGCGGCCCCTCGGGGACGCCCTCGTCCATGGCCCAGGCGGCGTAGTAGGTGATGGACTTGCTGTTCTCCACGTCCACCAGCATGTCGGCGGCCTTGTGCTTCACCCCCTGGTAGGAGCCGATGGGCCGGCCGAAGGTCTGCCGGATCTTGGCGTACTCGACCGTCATCTCCAGCACCTTCTGGGCGCCGCCGCACATCTCGGCGCACAGGGCCACCGTGGCCCGGTCCAGCACGCGGCTGAGCGGCTGCCACCCACCGCCCACCTCTCCCATGACCGCCTCGGCACCCACCGTCACGTTCGTGAGCGTGACGTCGCAGAGCTTGCGCGTCTGGTCCATGGTCGGCAGGAGCGTGACCTGGAGTCCGGGCGTCCCCTTCGGGAGCAGGAACAGGGTGATCCCGTCCTCGGCCGTCTTCCCGGACGAGGTGCGCGCAGCCACCACGATCGCGTCCGCCGTGTGGGCGTCGTGCACGAAGAGCTTGGTGCCGGACAGCGTGAAGCGCCCGCCGCTCTGGGCGGCCCCGAGCGTCACGCCTTGCGGCCCCAGCATGGCGCTCGGCTCCATCCACCCGAGCGTCGCCCGCTTCTCGCCCTCGGCGATCTTCGGGAGCCACTCCTTCTTCTGCGCAGCGGCGCCCGCCTCCAGGATGGCGAGGCCCCCGAGGAGGACGGTCGAGAAGTAGGGGCCGGGCACCACGGCCCGCCCCATCTCCTCCATGAGAACCACCAGGTCCACGAACCCGAGCCCCATCCCGCCGTACTCCTCGGGAGAGATCAGGCCGAGCCAGCCTTGCTCGGCCAGCTTGGCCCAGAGGGCGGGATCCATGGCCTCGGGCCCGTCCATCAAGGCGCGGACCTTCACCGACGGGCACTCGTTCTCGAGGAACTTGCGGGCGGTGCTGCGCAGCAGGTCCTGCTCTTCGCTGAAGCCGAAGTTCATGGCGTTACCCTTTCGGCAGGCCGAGCACGCGCTCGCCAATGATGTTCTTCATGATCTCGGTGGTGCCGCCCTCGATGGAGTTGGCGAGCGAGCGGAGGAAGCTGTACTGCCACAGCCCGCTCTCGATCGCCCATTTGCTCCCCCGTGTCAGCTGCGAGTAGGGCCCCTGGATCTCCATGGCCAGCTCCTGGAGCCGCTGGTGGCCCTCCACCCACATCATCTTCCCCGTGGAGGCCTCGGGGCCCGGCAGCTCCCCTTTGAGGAGCTTGGTGATGGCGCGCGCCCCGGTGTACTTGAAGACCTCGGTGTCGATCCACAGCTGGGCGAGCTTCTGCCGGATGGTCGCATCCTTCGTCGCCGGGCTGCCGTTCCGCCTGGTGCGGCGGGCCAACTCGATCAGGCCGTCCAGCGCGATGCGCAGGCGGACCTGAAGGCCGAAGCCCAGCGCCAAGCGCTCGTACATGAGAGTGGTCATGCCCACCGCCCAGCCATTGTTGAGCCCGCCGAGGATCTGCGACTCGTGGACGCGCACGTTGTCGAGGTAGACCTCGTTGAACTCGGGGTCCCCCGTGATCTGCTTGAGGGGCTTGATGGTGATCCCGGGCAGCTTCATGTCCAGCAGGAAGTACGTGATCCCCTTGTGCCTGGGAGCGTCCGGGTCGGTACGCGCCAAGAGCATCATCCAGTCAGCCAGTTGCGCGACGGAGGTCCAGACCTTCTGGCCGTTCACCACCCAGCAGTCGCCGTCCTTGACCGCGCGCGTCTGCAGCGCGGCGAGGTCGCTCCCGGCATTGGGCTCGGAGTAGCCCTGGCACCAGATCTCCTCGCAGGAGAGCATCTTGGCGGGATAGCGCCTCTTCTGCTCCTCGGTCCCGTAGGCGATGATGGTGGGGCCCGCCATGCCGATGGCCAGGATGTTGAGGATCGGCGGGGCCTTCACCAGCGCCATCTCCTGGTGGAGGATCAATTCCTCCATGAAGGTGAGCCCCCGCCCCCCGTACTCCTTGGGCCAGGTGAGCCCCATGAAGCCGGCATCGTAGAGCTTGCGCTGCCACCGGCTGAGGAAGTCGTAGGCGTCCGACCGCGGAATGTCGGAGCCCGCCCGGACTGTCTCGACCCAGTCCTTCGGGAGGTTCACCTTCAGCCAGGACCGAACCTCGTTCCGGAAGGACATCTGCTCGGGGGTCAGCGCGAGATCCATAGGCCCTCCTGCTCGGCGAGGTGACTCGGAGCCATGAGGAAGTGACTGAACGACGGTTCACCGCCATCATACGAGCCGCCCCGAGACGGTGTCAAGTTGCCGGCGCGCCTGTCACCAGGCCGGGTGCCGAGGTTCGGCCAATCGGGTATACTCGCTGCCACTGTATGCCGCCTTCGATCTCATTGCCCCGCCTGCGCAGCCACATCGAGGCGCTGTCGGCCTTCGGACGCAACCCCGACGGTCAGGGCATCACCCGCTCCTGCTGGAGCCCCGCCCACGAGGAAGCGCGCGCCTGGCTCATCGCCCGGATGAAGGACGCCAGCCTCACCACGTGGATCGACGAGGCCGGCAACACCTTTGGGCGGCTCGGCGAGGGCCGACCAACGGTGATGACCGGCTCGCACATCGACACGGTCCCCCAGGGTGGGCCGCTTGACGGCGCCCTGGGCGTCCTGGCAGGGCTCGAGTGCCTGCAGACGATCCACGCGGCCGGAGTCCGGACGCACCGCCCACTGACGCTCGTGGCCTGGAGCGATGAGGAAGGGCGCTACGCGAGTCTCTTCGGCTCGAAGGCGTTCGTCGGCCGGGTGGACCCGCGGCAGATCCCAACCCTCGCGTCGGCCGACGGTGAGCGCCTGGTGGACGCCATGGCCCGGGCGGGCTTCGATCCGCTGGAGGCCCACGGGGCGCGGTGCGATCCCCGCACCCTCTTCGCCTACCTGGAGCTGCATATCGAGCAGGGGCCGCATCTGGAAGCGGCGCGCATCCCCATCGGCGTGGTCGAAGGGATCGTGGGGATCAGGCGGAACCGCGTCATCTTCACGGGGCAGCCCGACCATGCCGGCACGACGCCCATGGAGCGGCGCCGGGATGCCTTCCTCGGCGCCGCCGAGTACGCGCTCAAGGCGCGGGATCTCGTCGTGACGCGAGGCAGCGGCACGAGCGTCACCAACGTGGGGCGGGTCGATGTCGCGCCGGGCGTCGCCAACATCGTCCCGGCGCGCGCGCAGCTCCTCCACGAGATGCGCGAGCTGGACCCGAAGGTCCTGGCCCGGCTCGAGCGCGGGTGCGCCGCCCTCGCCCGGCAGGTGGCCAAGCGCCGGGGGCTCCGGGTCAAGATCGAGCCCGTCTCCCGGAGCGAGCCGATCCGCTGCGCGCCGCGCGTGATGGAGGCCGTGGAGCAGGCGGCCGCGGAACTCCGCTTGACGTGCCGCCGCATGCCCTCCGGCGCGGGGCACGACGCCCAGATGCTGGCCGCTGTCACGGACTCCGGCATGCTCTTCATCCCCTCGAGGGGCGGCCGGAGCCACCGCCCGGACGAGATGAGCGACTGGAAGGCCATCGAGCGCGGCGGCAACGTCCTGCTGGGCGCGCTCCTGCGCCTGGCGGGCTGAGCGCCGGGAGGCGTCCATGTCCGGCTTCGAGGACGTCAACCACTACTTCCGGAAAGCCGCCCGGATCATGGATCTGTCCTCCCGCGTGGAGCGCCTGCTGGTCACGCCCTACCGCGAGGTGAAGGCTGATCCGCATCAACGAGACGGTGCTCCAGCTCTCATCGGTTGCGGTGGCGGGCGCGCGCGTGGAAGAGCTGGACCGGCTCCGGGACAAGCTCTTCAAGGAATGGGCCTTTTGAACTGGACGGGATTCGCTGTCGTGACATGGGCCATGTGAATCATTCCACTTGGTTTTCCTGCACCACTCACGTAAACTTACTCGGAGAAGCAGAGGGGGGCTCGAAGAGGACCGCGTGCCGACGATACTGCATCTGCTGCTGGCGCTTGCGCTGACGGTGTTCCTGGCGTTTCAGACGGGCGCACTGGTCTTCGTCCTTCGCTCGAGACAGGCCCTCGCGGCCGGACGGTCCGCGCGGCGCTCCGAGCTTCTCTGGACCGTGATTCCCGTGATGGTCGTCCTCTTCCTGGCCGCTCGCAGCTGGGTGGCGGTCTTCGACGTGGGGCGCCCGGCGCTGGCCTCGCCCGTCGTCCACGTGGAGCGCCAGGCCTCCGACACATCGACCCCTCAATGGTAAGGAATCCCATGAGCGAGCGCCGCCAGAGCCCGTTCCGATTCGAGACCGCGGTCCTGCTCCTCGCCGTCCTGACGCTGACAGCCGCCTGCGGCTGGAGCGGCTGGGACACGAAGATGACGACCGTCATCCCCAAGTCGGACTTCGGGAAGCTGACCCACGGCGTCTTCATGCTGATCTCCTGGTGGACGCTCTGGATCTTCATCCTCGTGGAGGCGGCGCTGCTCTTCGCCGTGTGGCGCTTCCGCGAGCGGCCCGGGGCGCCGATCCCGAAGCAGATCCACGGGCACACGGCGCTCGAGATCTCGTGGACGGTGGCCTTCGCCGTGATCCTGCTCATCATCGGCATCCCGACGATCCGCGTCATCTTCAAGACCCAGGAGGCCCCGGCCGCCACGGCCCTCCGCGTGGACGTCACCGGCCGCCAGTGGTGGTGGGAGTTCAAGTACCCGGCGCTCAACGTCGCCACGGCGAACGAGGCCCACATCCCCGTCGGGCAGACGATCGCCTTCCACCTCAACGGGCCGGACGTCATCCACTCCTTCTGGGTCCCCCAGCTGGGCGGCAAGCGCGACGTGATTCCGGGTCGGGTCAACCGGCTCGTGCTCACCCCCGACACGCCGGGCGAGTACATCGGGCAATGCGCCGAGTACTGCGGTACGTCCCATGCCAACATGCGTTTCCGCGTCATCGTTCACTCGAAGGAGGACTTCGAGCGGTGGGTGGCGGGCCAGCAGGCGCCAGCAGCGGAGCCCAAGGAGCCCCTGGCGCAGAAGGGCAAGGAGCTCTTCGGCCAGTCGGCCTGCGTGGGCTGCCACACGATCGCGGGCATCTCGGCCGGCGTGCTGGGACCCAACCTGACCCACTTCGGCAGTCGCAAGACCTTCGCGGGCGGCATGATGCCGAGCACTGCCGAGAACCTCGTCACGTGGATCGAGAACCCCGGCGGCATGAAAGCGGGAGTGCTCATGCCCAACCTCGGCATGAAGGGCGAGCAGTCTCAGGCCCTGGCAGCCTACCTTCTGAGCCTCAAGTAGAGGAGCCCCATGGCGACACACGCGGCATTCATGCCCGGCGAGGCGGCGGCGGCTCCGAGCGGCCTCTGGTCCTGGATCACCACCGTGGACCACAAGCGGATCGGCATCCTGTACGGGACCAGCGCATTCATCTTCTTCCTGGTGGGCGGTATCGAGGCCCTGATCATGCGGCTACAGCTCGCCGCACCCGACAACACCCTGGTGGGGGCGCAGCGGTTCAACGAGCTGTTCACGATGCACGGCACGACGATGGTCTTCCTGGCGATCATGCCCATGAGCGCCGCCTTCTTCAACTACATGATCCCGCTCCTGATCGGCGCGCGGGACGTGGCCTTCCCCCGGCTCAACGCCCTGTCCTACTGGGTCTTCCTCGCCGGGGCCCTGCTCCTGAACGCGAGCTTCGTCGTGGGCGCGGCACCGGATGGCGGGTGGTTCGGCTACGCGACGCTCACCTCGAAGCAGTTCTCCCCCGGTCAGAGCATCGACTTCTGGGTGCTGGGGCTGCAGATCCTGGGCCTCTCCTCGCTGATGGCCGGGTTCAACTTCATCGTGACCATCGTGAACATGCGAGCGCCGGGCATGACGCTGAT
The DNA here is from genome assembly GCA_001788395.1 of Candidatus Rokubacteria bacterium GWA2_70_23. Taxonomy (GTDB): domain Bacteria; phylum Methylomirabilota; class Methylomirabilia; order Rokubacteriales; family CSP1-6; genus UBA12499. Next base: position 5,165 of record MGBT01000198.1, on the reverse strand, counting down.
GCGGATGCCCGTGTTCGTCTGGATGAGCCTCGTCGTGCAGTTCCTGGTGGTCCTGGCCTTCCCGGCCATCACGGTGGCGCTCATCCTGCTCATGTTCGACCGGTTCTTCGGGACCCTCTTCTACGCGCCGGCAGCCGGCGGCGACCCGCTGCTCTGGCAGCACCTCTTCTGGATCTTCGGCCACCCGGAGGTGTATATCCTGATCCTGCCGGCCATGGGCATCGTCTCGGAGGTGCTGCCGACCTTCGCCCGGAAGCCGCTCTTCGGGGCCCCCGTGGTGATCTACTCGGGGATCATGATCGGCTTCTTCGGCTTCGGCGTCTGGAGCCACCACATGTTCGCCGTGGGCATGGGGCCGGTAGCGGACTCGGCCTTCTCAATCGCCACCATGCTCATCGCCATACCCACGGGCGTGAAGATCTTCAACTGGATCGGCACCCTCTGGTCGGGCTCCATCCGCTTCACCGCGGCGCTGTACTTTTCGCTGGGCTTCATCGCCATGTTCATCATGGGGGGGCTGTCCGGCGTCATGCACGCCTCGCCCCCCGTGGACCTGCAGCAGACGGACACGTACTTCGTCGTCGCCCACTTGCACTACGTGCTCTTCGGCGGGTCCATCTTCGGGCTCTTCTCGGGCGCGTATTACTGGTGGCCCAAGATCACCGGCCGGATGCTCGACGAGCGGCTGGGCACGCTGCACTTCTGGCTCATGCTGATCGGCTTCAACGTGACGTTCTTCCCCATGCACTACCTCGGGCTCATCGGCATGCCGCGGCGCATCTACACCTACGCCCCGGACCTCGGGTGGAACTTCTGGAATCTGGTGTCCACCGTGGGCGCCTTCCTGATCGCGGTGTCGTTCCTGGTCTTCATCGCCAACGTGTGGAAGACGATGCGGGCGGGCGCCGTCGCGAGTCCCGACCCCTGGGACGGCCGGACGCTCGAGTGGGCCATCGCCTCGCCGCCGCCCGTCCATAACTTCGGCGTCATCCCGACGGTGCACGGCCGGGACGAGCTGTGGCTGCAGAAGCATGGCGACGGCCACGGCGGCACTCCGGCGCCGCGCCCGCCGGCCCCGACGCGCCAGGATCTCGCGTCCATCCACATGCCGCCACCGTCCTACTGGCCCATCCTGCTGGCGGCATCCATGCTGTTCATGATGAGCGGCGCCCTGATCAGCATCTACCAGGTCGTCCTCGGCGGGCTGCTCACGCTCTACTGCATGTTCCGGTTCGCCCTCGAGTACCACCGGCCGCACCCACAGGAGAGCCTCCGGTGAGCAGCGCACACGTCGCCGCGCACGCCGTGCACGACCCGAACACCGGCACCACCGGGCTCGACAACCGGAAGATGGGCATGTGGGCCTTCCTCGGCTCTGAGTGCATGTTCTTCGGGACGCTCATCGGCACCTACCTGTCCTACAAGGGCAAGAGCATCAGCGGCCCCACCCCGCACGAGATCCTGAACATCCCGCTCACCTCGGTCAGCGCCTTCGTCCTCCTGATGTCCTCCCTTCTCATGGTGCTAGCGCTGGCCGCCGTCCAGCGCAACGACATGACGTGGGGGAAGATCTGGCTGTTCCTGACGGCGCTCCTCGGCGCCGGGTTCGTCGGCTTCCAGATCTACGAGTTCACCCACTTCGTCCACCTCGGGCTCACGCTCCAGACCAACCTGTTCGGCACCACCTTCTTCGTGCTCACGGGCTTCCACGGCGCGCACGTCACGGGCGGAGTCATCTGGCTCCTGTCGCTCTGGGTGCTCGCGCTCCGCGGCAAGCTCGGGCCGCAGGACTCGCTCAAGGTGGAGATCTGCGGGCTGTACTGGCACTTCGTGGACATCGTGTGGATCGCCATCTTCACGCTGGTCTACCTGATCCCGTAGGAGTCGAGACCATGGCAGACGCCCACGCTCACGCCGCGTCCCACGCCGAGGGAGGGCACGCCTCCGTGGCTACCTATCTCCGCGTCGCCGTGGTCCTGGCCATCATCACCGCCATCGAGATCACCGCGCTCTACGTGCCGGGCCTGCCCAATGCGGTGCTCGTGACGGTGCTGATCGTGTTCTCCGTTTTCAAGTTCGGGCTGGTGGTGGCCTTCTTCATGCATCTTCGCTACGACTCGAAGGTCCTCGCGGCGCTCTTCGTCGGGCCGCTGATGATCGCCTGCGCCATCATCCTGGCCCTCATGGCGCTCTTCAGCGCGTTCCTGCTCCTGCCGCGCGCCTAGCCATGGCGCATGGACTGCCCTCGCCCGGGGGGCCGCCGCCTCTGGGGCCCGAGGGCTTCGACTGGACCGCGTGGAGCGCCGACCCCGTCGTGGTCTCGGGCCTGGCGCTGCTGGGCGGAGCCTACCTCGCTGCCACGCTCTGGCGCCGCCGGCTGGACCCGGAGGCCCGCGTGGAGCCCGTCCGGGCGGTCTCCTTCGCATGCGCCATGATGGTGCTGCTGGGATCGCTCACGGGCCCCCTCCACGACCTCGCCGACTACTACCTCTTCAGCGCCCACATGGTGCAGCACCTCCTGCTGGCCTTCGCCATGCCGCCGCTGCTCCTTCATGGCATCCCGGCGTGGATGGCCCGGCCGCTGCTGCGCCACCCCGCCGTGCTTCGCGCCGGGCGGGGGCTTACCCGCCCCAGCGGGGCCTTCGCCGCCTTCAACCTCGTGCTGGTGGCCTGGCACCTGCCGCCGCTCTACAACCTGGCCATGGAGGCCCACCCCGTCCACATCGCCCAGCACCTGATGATCATGGCGGCCTCCGTCCTGCTCTGGTGGCCGCTCCTGTCGCCCACGCGCGACCTGCCTCGCGCGCCGTACCCGGTGCTGCTCCTCTATCTCTTCATCGTCGGCCTCCCGATGGTGGTGGTGTCCATCTTCATCACGATGGCCGACAGCGTGCTCTACCCGTATTACGCCGCCGCCCCGCGCGTCTGGACCGCGCTCTCCCCCCACGCGGACCAGCGCCTGGGCGGGCTCATCATGTGGATCCCCGGAGGTCTCGCGTTCCTCGTCGCCATCTCCGTGGTCTTCTTCCGCTGGCAAGCCGCCGGCGCCGACGACGTGGCGGTGGCCGCCGCGGAGACGACGCATGTCCGCTAGCCTGCCGCGCACCCTCGCCTGGGCCACCGTCGTCGCCCTGTTCGCTCTCATGACGCTCGGCAATATCGTCAGCGCCACCGGGTCGGGCCTCGCCTGCCCGGACTGGCCGCTCTGTCACGGCCGCCTGATCCCGCCGCTGAGACCCGACGTCCTCGTCGAGTACGGCCACAGGCTGGCCGCCGCCATCACCTCCATCCTGCTCGTGACCACCATCGTCCTCACCATCCGCCGGCGCCGCGCCCCGGTGTTGCGCCGCATCGGCCTGGGGCTCCTGGTCCTGCTGGGCATCCAGATCGGCCTCGGCGGCGTGACCGTGCTCCTGCGCCTGCCGCATCTCATCAGCACCGCGCACCTGGTCAACGCCCTGTTGATCTTCGCCGGGCTCCTGGTGCTGCAGGGGCCGGCGGGGAGTGCCGCGCCCGCCGGCGTCCCGCCCAAGGTCAGGCGTCTGGCCGTGGCAGGGCTCGTCGTCCTCCTGGCCCAGCTCGCCCTCGGCGGCTATGTCCGCCACACGGGGGCGGGGCTCGCCTGCCCCGACTTCCCGCTCTGCAGCGGCGATCTCCTGCCGCGCGGATGGCTCGCCGTCGCTCACTGGGTCCACCGGTGGCTGGGGATGACGCTGCTCCCCTTCTTCATCCATCTGGCGCTGGCGGCCCGACGCAACCCGCTCGCCCGTTCCGCGTGGACGGTGGCGGCGCTCGGGGGCGCGCAGGTGGCGCTTGGCATCCTCGCCGTCGTGCTGCAGCTCACGCCAGCGGTCCGGGCCGCCCATGCTGCCGTCGGCTACGCGCTGTGGGGAGCGCTCGTGTGGCTCTCCGTCGGGACCGGCGCCTGGAACGCCGCCTTCGCCGCACAGCGCGCCGCGCACCCGCGACTTCCCGAGGCTGTCGAGGCCGCCCCTGTCTCCTAGCAGGCTGCTGAAAAAGGCCCATCTGCGGAGGTACGGCGCCCTCGGCCGCGCGCTCAACGTGGCTCGCTCACGCTCGCCCGGATCTCCGGATCCGCTCACCTCGCCTCCGGCTCGGCTCGCCAAGCGGAGTACGCCTCGCGTGCGGCCGTCGGGCGCCGCCTCGCAGCTGGACCTTTTTGAGCAGCCCGCAGGGTCTTTCCGCATCCTGCGAGGTCGGTGGGCGCTCCCGCTGGGCGCGGTGAGGGACAGCGTCGGCGCCTACGCGGAGCTCTCCAAGTTCGGCATCGTGCTGCTCGTCCTCGTCTCGTCCTGCTCCGGCTTCATGCTGGCCGCCCCCCTCGGCGCGGAGTTCCCGTGGCGGCAGGGCGGCGCGGTGCTGCTGGGGGTGATGCTCCTGTCCTGCGGCGCCTCGGCGCTCAACCAGGTGCAGGAGCGCGAGCGCGATGCCCTGATGGGGCGGACGGCGGGCCGGCCTCTCCCCTCGGGCCGCCTGTCGCTGGCCCAGGGAACCCTGTTCGCCGTCCTCGCGCTGGCCGCCGGGGCTCTGGTCCTGTGGCTCGGCGTGGGCAGGACGGCCGGGATCCTCGGGCTCGCGGCGGCGTCCTTCTATAACGGCCTGTACACGCCCTGGCTCAAGCCGACGTCCCCCTTCGCGGCCGTGCCGGGCGCGGTGCCGGGCTCCCTGCCGCCCGTGATCGGCTGGGTAGCCGGCGGGGGATCCCTCACCGACGCGGGCGCGCTCATCCTGTTCGGCATTCTCTTCCTCTGGCAGATGCCCCACTTCTGGGCGCTCGCCCTGCGCTACCAGGGGGACTACGCCTCGGGCGGCTTCCCCATGGTGTCGGAGGCGGTCGGGGTCGAGGGCACGGCGCGCCTCATCCTCCTCTATGCGCTCGGGCTGACCGCGCTGTCGCTGGCCGCGCCGAGCTTCGGTCTCGGCGGGTTTGCCTCGCTGGCGGCGGCCGCGCTCCTGGGCTGGCGGCTCATCTGGCTGGCGAACACGTTCGCGCGGCGGCCCGAGGACCGGCGCGGATGGCTCTCCCTCTTCCTCTTCTCCAACTTCTATCTCCTGCTGTTCTTCGCCGTCCTCGTCGGAGAGCGCCTCGTCCGCCACGCCGTGTCCTAGCCCAACTTCCACGGTCCCGAGACCGGAGTACTGAT
>MGBT01000197.1 GCA_001788395.1 Candidatus Rokubacteria bacterium GWA2_70_23 | reverse complement strand
AACAGCGACGGTTGATCATGCTGATATCCGTGGGTTGGGTACCACCGTACAGGTGTCCGTCGCGGCGCCTGCTTCGCTCTAGGGGCGAGGGTCGAGGTCTCATAACGCGATCGAAGATTGCGCCGATACCGGGGCCGCGCCTCCGCCGATGGCTCGAGCTCGTGATCACTGTCTCTGGGGTCCGTCTGTCTCGCTGTGGCCGCCCGTCAGGCGGCGAGCGGGACGATGCGCGCGATGGCCCAGGCGAAGGCGGCCATCTCGCGGGCAATAGCCACCACGACCTGGTTGACGTGCTTCCCGCGGGCGGTCAGTTGCCGATACCGTTTGCACAGGCGGACCTGCGCCTTCCAGCTGATCGCCTGGACCTCGGTCGGGAGCTTCTCCAGGCGGAGTTGCAGATGGCGGCTGACCTTGGCCGGATACCGATAGGCCCACGCCCCTTCCACCAGCGCGCGCCGCGCGTGGCTGTTGCCGGCCTTCGTGATGCCGCCTTGCCGGCGCCGCTCTCCCGAGGAGTACTCCGAGGGGGTCAGCCCGAGATAGCTCATCAGCTGGCGCGGGTTCTCGAACCGCGTGATATCCCCGAGCTCGGTCATCAAGATGACGGCGCCAGTGAGCTCCAGGCCCCGCAGCGCCTGGATCGCCTCGACCACCGGGTACAGCCGCCAGCCCTTCACCGCCTCGTGCAACTCGTGCTCCACGCGCTGCCGCCGCTCCTGCTGCTCGCTGACCGCGCGCAGGTATTCCTGGAAGACAATCTGCTGCGGCGGGGTCGGACACACCACCTCGGCCAGCCAGCGGAGATGGGCGGGGTTCCAGGTCGCCCGGCCTTCGTAGCGAATGTCCTGCCGCAGCAAAAACGATTTCAGCCGGCGCTTGCTTCGCTTGAGATCCTGCATCGCGTCGTCCCGGCCGCGGCTCAAGTCCCGCAGCGCCTCGTCCTCGACCCCGGGCACGTAGATCGAGCTCAGGTCGCCGCTGCGCATCAAGCGGGCCAGCGTCATCGCATCGCGTCGATCCGTCTTCACCCGGTCCCCCGCCTTCCGCGGAATCAACGAGGGCGCCACGACGTGGCAGGCGAAGCCCTTCCCGGTCAGGTACCGATACAGCCAGTAGCCGCATGGCCCCGCCTCGTAGACGAACACCAGCGTCGTCGCCCCTTTCGACTGGAGCTTCCGGATCAGCTTGTCGATGTCGCTCTGCCGGGTCCCGATCGCCCCCAGCGACACCACCTCGGCGCCGCGGTCGTCCGGTGCGTAGGCGACGGCGATCGAGTCCTTGTGCACATCGAGCCCGACATACAGGATCTTGCTAGACTGGTCCATGGCTGACCTCCACGTTCGTTGTGTGCTCCGCGCACAGGGCGGCTCTGGCCCCTCCAGGCTAACCCGCGAAGAGCGCTGGGGGTCAGCCTCGCCTCGTGGAAGTCATACTGTCTAGGCTTCGCCGGGTTTGTGTGCGTTGCGATGCGGATGCGGTAGATTGGCTCCAGATGGAGCGCGCGGCGGCTTGAGGCGGTGCGCTGCGCGCCGCGGGGCGCCCCGCCCGCCACGCCACCCGGTGGCCCACCCCCAGGTTGCCGGCTGGCTACCCCGGGATCACGGCTCGCGACCGGTGAGGAGCCGGAGCGCCTCGTCGTGCAGGCGTCCGTTGCTGGCGAGCACCGTGCCGTCGTAGATCGTGGGCCGGCCCGAGAAATCGGTGAGCCGTCCGCCCGCCTCCTCCACGAGGATCTTGACGGCGGCGATGTCCCACGGCTTGAGATCCACCTCGGCGTAGATCTCGGCCCGGCCCTGGGCCACGAGACCGTACCCGAAGTAGTCGCCGAAGCCGCGCGTCCGCGAGGCCACGTCCACCAGCCGCACGAAGCCATCCCAGTAGGGCGTCGCGCGGAGCAGATTCAGGCCCGAGTGCAGCACGGTCGCCTCGGGCAGGCGGTCGAGATCGGAGACGCGGATCCGCTCCCCGTCGCAGAAGGCGCCCTCGCCCTTCCGCGCCCAGAAGCACTCGCCGCTGGCCGGGTTCAGCACCACGCCCGCCGTGACCTCGCCCTGCTCCTCGAGCCCGATCAGCACGGCCCAGACGGGGATACCGCGGACGAAGTTCCTCGTGCCGTCGATGGGATCGATGATCCAGCGCCGGTCGGTGGGTCCCCGCTCGCCGAGCTCCTCTCCGAGGAAGCCGTGATCGGGAAAGGCGCGCTGGAGAACGGCCGTGATCGCCTGCTCCGCCTCGCGGTCCGCCTGGGTCACGGGCGTCCGATCGGCCTTGATCGTGACCACGAAGCCGCCGCGGTAGTACTTCATGGCGATCTCGCCGGCGGCGCGCGCGGCCTCGAGGGCCGCCGCCACGGTGGGGTGGAGCGCCGTCATTCCCACTCGCCGCGCTCCTCCAGCACCTCCTTCAAGACCTCGATCGCCTCCACCACGACCGGCATCCCGCCGTAGGTCACCTGCTGGAAGATGACCTCGGCCACCTCCTGCCGCGCGGCCCCCACGTTCAGCGCGGCGTGGATGTGGGCGCGGACCTCCGCCCGGCGGTTCAGCACGGTCAGCGAGGCCACGGCGCAGAGCTCCCGCTGCTTCTGGGAGATCACCTCGCGGCTGTAGAGCTTGCCCGTGAAGAACATGCTGAGCTCGCGGGCGAGCTCCTTGTCGAACTTCTTCCACGTCTCGAAGCCCGTCCCGCCCTTGAGCGAGTGGAAGAGCATCTGCGCCGTCTTCTTCGTGGTCTCCCTGAGCGCCTCGTCCATGGTCACCCTCCTGGAATCCGCCGCGAGGCCCTGACACCCCGCAGTCGGACGTGCATCCACCCGAGCATTGTACCTGGACAGGGGCGGGGGCAATCTGACAGACTCGCGGGAGCGAGCACAGCCCCTTCATGGACCCCCTCCGGTGTCGGCGATGCGGCAGCGACCAGGTCCGCCGGGCCAGCCGCCAGGGCCTGCTCGAGCGCCTGCTGAGTGCGGGCTACATCTACCCGTTCCGCTGCCTCGTCTGCGCCCATCGCTTCCGGAGGCTGCGGTGGGGCGAGCATTACGAGCGGGTGCACGAGGACCGGCGCCGGCACGAGCGCCTGCCCGTGGACTTCTGGAGCACGCTCTTCTGGAAGGACGACGAGCGCCAGGGGCGCGTGCGGGACCTCTCCGAGGGCGGTGCGACCCTCGAGACGGATCTGCCCATCGCCGCCGGCGAGTCCCTCGAGCTCACGCTCCAGCCCGGCAACTCCGAGCCGCCCATCACGGTGGAGGTGGCCGTGGTCCGCTCGGTGCAGTCGGGGCGCCTGGGACTGCAGTTCGTCAAGGTGAAGGGGGGCGACGACGCACGGCTCGGGAAGTTCCTCCGCGAGCAGCGCCCGGGACCGGGCTGATCCCTCCCGACCCAAAACCTGGACTTTCCCGCCACCGACCTGTCAGACTTCCGGAGAATCCCCATGGACCCGCTGACCTGCCCGAAGTGCCGGAGCCAGTTCGTGCGCCGCGTGGGCCGCGACGGCGCCGTCGAGCGGCTTCTGAGCGTCGCCTACGTCTACCCGTTCCGCTGCCAGATCTGCGAGCTCCGGTTCAAGCGCCTGCGATGGGGCGAGCGCTACGTCCGCGTGGAGCTGGATCGCCGCGACTTCACCCGGGTCCCGACGGCCATCTGGGCAGCCGTGGTGTGGCAGGGGCGCCAGAGCCAGGGCACGGTGCGCGACCTGTCGGTGGCCGGCTGCTGGCTCGAGATCGACGCGCCCATCCCCGTCGGGGAGCTGCTGCGGCTCACCCTCGAGCCCGAGGACGAGGCGCCCATCCACGTCGAGGTCGCCGAGGTGCGCTCCGTCCAGGGCGGACGCGCCGGAGTCAGGTTCGTCCGCGTCGAGCCCGTTCACCGCGAACGGCTTTGCCAGACCGTGGCCGATCTGCTCACCGCCGCGCCGCCCGCCTCCCCGCCCGGCTGAGCCGCAGCCCCATCCTCGCGGCCGGGACCCTCCATGGCTGACCCTGGGACACGACGAAGACATGGCATGTGCTGCCGTTGACAGTGAGTCATTACCGTGGTAATGATGAGCCATGGCGCTCGCGCAGTCGAAGCTAACGGTCCAGGGCCAGATCTCCGTGCCGGCCGAGATCCGCAGAAAGCTTGGCGTCGGTCCCGGGGCCGTCCTCGAGTGGGACGAAGACGGCGGACAGATCGTGGTGCGTCGAGCCGGTCGGTACACATCTGAAGACATGCACCGAGCGCTGTTCCCGAAGGGCGCTCCCGAGCCGCGGCCCCTTGAGGAATTGAAGGAAGGAGTCCGGCGGTACATCAGAAGGCGCCATGCGCGCCGTTGATACCAATGTTCTCGTCCGCCTCGCAACGCGAGACAATACGAAGCAAGTCGCCGCGGCAGAGAGGTTCATCTCTCCGGGGGCGTGGGTGCCGCACGTTGTCCTCGCGGAAGCCGTCTGGGTCCTGAGTGCTGTATACCAGCTCGGTCCGACCGGGATCGCAACCGCCGTCGAGATGCTCCTCAACCACAAGGACCTGACCCTTCAAGACGCTGATGCGGTTGCCGCTGCCCTCGCGCATTACCGCAAGAGGCCCGCGCTGGGCTTTTCCGACTGCCTCGTGCTCGAGGAAGCTCGAAAGGCGGGCCACCTGCCACTCGGCACATTCGACCGCGAGCTCGGCAAACTCGACGGCGCGCAGAGACTCTGACCACCTCGCCGCGTGATTGGGAGAACAAGAAAGGAGCCCCGCATGGCCACGATCGAGCGCTACTGCGCCAAGGACGTCTTCGACCCGCCCACCTACTCGCAGGCGGTGAAGGTCACGGGGGCCCAGACCATCCTCTTCCTCTCGGGCCAGGTGGCCTATGACGCCCAGGGCCACCCCGCCCACCGGGGCGACTTCGCCGCCCAGGCGCGGGTGGTGTTCCAGGCGATCCGCTCCCAGGTCGAGGCGGGGGGCGGCACCCTGGCGAGCGTCGTCAAGCTCAATACCTACCTCACGGACATCCGCCACCGCGCCGAGCTTCAGCCGGTGCGCGAGGAGTTCTTCGGCAAGAAGACGCCCGCCTCCACGCTCGTGGCGGTGGCCGCGCTGGCCCAGCCGGACTGGCTGATCGAGGTCGAGGCCATCGCGGTGGTGTGAGGGGCTGCGGTGACCGTGGCGATCAACCCGTTCATCTTCCGCGCCTACGACGTGCGCGGCAAGGTCGACATCGACATCACGCCCGAGGTCTTCGAGCTGGTGGGGCGCGCCTACGGCACGCTGATCCGCCGCAAGGGCGGGCGCACCGTCTCCCTCGGCATGGACAACCGGCTCTCCTCCCTCGCCCTCAAGGAGGGTTTCGCGCGGGGCTGCCTCTCGACCGGCCTGGATGTGGTGGACATCGGCGTCAACCACACCCCCCTCCTCTACTTCGCCACCGCCCACTGGGGCCTCGACGGCGGCGCCACCGTCACCGGCAGCCACAATCCGGTCTCTGACAACGGCGTCAAGATGGTCCACCCCGGGGCGGCGCCCCTCACCGAAGACGAGATCCAGGGGCTGCTCGCGGCGATCCGTCAGAGCGACTTCGAGCGTGGAGCGGGCCGGCGGACCACCCGCGACCCTAGGGAGGAGTACTTCGGCGCCATCACCGCCCACGTGAGGCTCGCGCGCCCGCTGCGCGTGGCGGTGGACGCGGGCAACGGCATCGCGGGGAGTTTCGCCCCTGAGTTGCTGCGGCGGCTCGGCTGCGAGGTGATCGAGCTCTACTGCGAGTCCGACGGGAGCTTCCCGAATCACCTGCCCGATCCCGAGATGGAGGAGAACACGCGGGACCTCGTCGCGCGGGTCCTCGAGATGCGGGCGGACGTGGGCATCGCCTACGACGGCGACGCCGACCGCATGGGCGTGGTGGACGAGCGCGGCCGCCGCCACGAGGCCGACCTGATCCTGGCGCTCCTGGCCCGGGATCTCCTGACGCGGCACCCCGGGGCCGAGATCGTCTTCGACGTCAAGTCCTCCCAGGTGCTCGTGGACGACATCCGGACGCACGGCGGCCGGCCCGTCATGTGGAAGACCGGCCACTCCCATATCAAGCGGAAGATGCGCGAGGACAAGATCCTGCTCGGGGGCGAGGTCTCGGGGCACATGTTCTTCGGCGAGAACTGGTATGGGGTGGACGACGGCATCCTCGCCTCCTGCAAGTTCCTCGAGGTGGTCTCGCGGAGCCCCGAGCCCGTCTCCTCCCACTTCGACACGCTGCCGCATCAGTTCGCCACGCCCGAGCTCAAGGCGCCCTGCCCCGATGAGAAGAAGTTCGAGGTGGTGGCTGACCTGGCGCGGGAGTTCACGGGGCGCTACGAGACCATCGACATCGACGGGGTCCGGATCCTCTTCCCCGAAGGCTGGGGGCTCGTGCGGGCATCCAACACGAACCCGTACCTCACCCTCCGGTTCGAGGCGAAGACCGAGCGGGGCCTCCGCGAGATGATGGAGACCGTCTATGACGCGCTCCGCCGCCATCCCTCCGTGAGCCTCCCGGCCTGAGCGCAACCGCGATGCGGCTGCATCCCTTCCGGGCGCTGCGCCCCATAGCCGATCTGGCGCCGCGCGTCGCGGCACCGGCCTATGACGTGGTCAGCCGCGAAGAGGCGGCCCGGCTCGCCGCCGGCAATCCGCTGTCCTTCCTGCACGTCAGCCGGTCGGAGATCGACCTGCCGGTGGACGTGGATCCCCATGACGGGCGCGTCTACGCGAAGGCGCGAGAGAATCTCGACCGCCTGGTCGCCGGCGGCGTGCTCCTGCGCGAGCCGTCCGCGTCCCTCTATCTCTACCGTCAGGTGATGCAGGGGCGGGCCCAGGTGGGCGTGGTCGGCTGCGTGCACGTGGAGGACTACGGGCAGGACATCATCCGCAAGCACGAGCGGACCCGGCCCGACAAGGAGGATGACCGCACCCGCCACGTGCTCGCGCTCGATGCCAACGCCGAGCCGGTCCTCCTGGCCTACCGGGGGCGCTCCGACCTGGCCGGGATGGGGGAGGCGGGGATGCAGGGGCCGCCGCTCTATGACTTCGTCGCGCTCGGCGGGGTGCGCCACACCGTGTGGCGGCTCGCCGATCCCGAGGCCTGGGTGGAGGCCTTCGGTGGCGTCGCTCGCGCCTATGTCGCCGACGGGCACCATCGCTCGGCCAGCGCCTGGCGGGCCGGGCGCGAGCGGCGAGCGGCGAACCCGCATCACCGGGGCGACGAGGAATACAACTGGTTCCTGGCAGTGCTCTTCCCGGCCGAGCAGCTACGCATCCTGCCCTATAACCGTGTGGTGCGGGACCTCGCGGAGCAGACGGCGGGGGACGTGCTGGAGCGACTCGGCAGGCTCGGGCGCCTGTCACCGACGAACGAGCCGACGCCGCCGCGCCCGGGGACCTTCGGCATCTATCTGGCGGGGCGCTGGCACCTCCTCGAGATCGCGGAGGCGACGATTGACCGGAAGGACCCCATCGGCGCCCTCGACGTCTCCCTCGTCCACGACCGCATCCTCGGTCCGGTGCTCGGCATCGGCGACCCGCGCACCGATCACCGGGTGGACTTCGTGGGCGGCATCCGCGGCGCGAAGGAGCTCGAGCAGCGCGTGGACTCCGGGGAGATGGCCCTCGCGGTCTCGATGTACCCGACCACGGTGGACCAGCTGCTGGCCGTGGCGGACGCGGGGGCGATCATGCCGCCCAAGAGCACGTGGTTCGAGCCGAAGCTTCTGAGCGGCCTCTTCGTCCACACGCTGGACTGACGGCCCGGCGGAAGGAGATCGCGATGGCCACCGACATCCGCGCGGAATCCGCGCCGTCCAGTCTGACGCTCAGGTCCGGCAACCAGATGGTGGCCGAGGGCGCCCTGCGCGCCGGCTGCCGCTTCTTCAGCGGCTATCCGATCACGCCCGCCTCGGAGATCTACCGCGAGATGACCGTGAGGCTCCAGGCGCGCGGGGACGTGGCCCTCGGCGCGCCGGATGAGATCTCCGCGCTCTGCTACTGCATCGGCGCCTCGCAGCGCGGCGCGAAGGCCATGACGGCGACCTCCGGTCCCGGCTGGGCGCTCATGATCGAGGCCTTCCAGTACGCCCTCATGACCGAGACGCCCGTGGTCGTCGTGCTCGTCCAGCGCCTCGGTCCCAGCACGGGCGGCGCCACCCAGGGCGCGCAGGGGGACGTCCTGCTGGCCGAGTTCGCGACCTCCGGCGGCTACACCGTGCCGGTCTTCGCGCCGAGCACCCCGGTCGAGTGCTTCACCCTCACGATGGAGGCCTTCAGCTGGTCGGAGGCGCTCCGGACTCCGGTGGTCGTCCTCAGCGACAAGGAGGTCGCCATGACCTACGAGGCGGTGGACCTCGCCCGTCTCCCCGAGGTGCCGGTCCACGCCCGGCCCATGGCCAGCGCCGAGGGCTACCGGCCCGTCCGGTTCGGCGCGCTCGACGAGGTGCCCCCGTTCGCTCCGCTCGCGGGCTCGCTCAAGGTCACGCTCACCGGCTCCGCCCACAACAAAGACGGCTGGCTCAGGAAGAACGACGCCGAGACCCTCGACGTGCTCCGCCACCTCGAGGCGAAGGTCGACGCGCGGGCCCGAGACATGGCCATGGTGACGCGCGACCTCCAGGAGGACGCAGACGCGCTCGTGGTGAGCTACGGCATCACGAGCCGGGCGGCGCGCGAGGCGGTGCGCCTCGGCCGCGCGGCGGGGCGGCGCCTGTCGTTCCTGGGCCTTCTCACCCTGTTCCCCATTCCCGTCGAGGCGATCCGCGAGGCGGCCCGGACGGTCAGGCGGGTGGTCGTCGCCGAGGAGAACCTCTCCGGGCTCTATCGCAAGGTGCTGGGCGGAGCGCTCCCCGATCTCGAGTGGCACGGCGTCAACACCCTCGGGAGGATGATCCGTCCCGCCGAGATCCTGGAGGCCCTATGACGACCGGCCCCGACCGGCAGTCCTTCCTCGGCGATCGCCCCGTCCCCTACTGCAAGGGCTGCGGCCACGGCCTCGTGGCGCGCCGCCTCGGCGAGGCGCTCGTGCGCCTCGGGCTCGACGCGAGCCAGATCGTCCTCACGAGCGACATCGGCTGCGTCGGGCTCGTCGACCCGCTGTTCCCCACCCTGCACACCGTCCACACGATTCACGGGCGCTCGACGGCCGTCGCCGCCGGCGCCGTCCTCGCGGACACGGTGCTCGGCGAGGGGCGGATGAAGAACATCGTGATGATCGGCGACGGCGGCGCCACCATCGGGCTCCTGCACCTGACTCAGGCCGCCCTCATGAACGTCGACCTCACGGTGCTGCTGCACAACAACATGCTCTACGGCATGACCGGCGGCCAGCACTCCGCGCTGACCCCCGAGGGCTTCGCCACCTCCACGACGCCCCAGGGCAACTGGGTGCCGGCTCTCGACATGGAGCAGCTCCTCCGCGGCTGCCAGGCCGGCTTCTTCGCGCGCCAGCTCGCCACCGACGCCGAGCTGGCCGACGTGATCGCCTCGGCGATCGCCTTCCCGGGCTTCGCCCTGGTCGAGATCCTCGAGCTCTGCACGGGCTTCGGCGTGCCGCTGAATCACATGGACGGCAAGGCGCTCAGGGCGCTGGCCGAGGCCGACGGGCGCCAGCTCGGCACGCGAATCCACCGCAACGACCGGCGGCCCTATCACGAGGTCTATCGCGAGCGCTTCCCCGCGCCGTCCGGGCGCCCGGAGGCGACGCGGGGTGACGGGAGCCCTGCCCGTGTCTTCGCGCACCGGCTCCAGCGCCCGGCGACGGTGGTCGTCGCGGGCAGCGCCGGGGAGCGGGTACAGACGGCCGCGGCGATTCTCTGCCAGGCCGCCATCCTCTCCCGGCTCCACTGCGTCCAGAAGAACGACTATCCGGTGACCGTCGGCAGCGGCTTTTCGCTCTCCGAGGTGAAGCTCGCCCCCGAGCCGATCCTGTACACGGGCGCTGATGCGCCCGACGCCGTGCTCATCACCTCCGCCGACGGGCTCCGGGAGGTCCGGGGGCGCGGCGATCTCAACCGGCTGGGGCCCGGCGGTGTCGTCATCGCGGACGAGAGTCTCGCCAGCGAGCTCTCCGGCGACGGGGTGCTCACCCTCCCGCTCCGGCGCGCGCTCTCCCCGGACACGGCCGCGCTCGGGGCCGTCGCCATCCTGAACCAGCGCAACGGCATGCTCGAGCGAGAGGCGCTCCTGGCCGCGATCGGCGTCCTCGCCGGCGACGGCCGCGCGGCCCTCGAGCGCGCGGTGGAGACCGCCGTGTCCCTCGCCGGGCAAGCCGCGGCGGACCCCGCAGAGGAGGGCGGACGATGACGACGGGCCTCGTGAGCCGCACCGACGCGATCCTGCTGATCGTGGACATCCAGGACAAATCTACCAGACCGCCGTGGACCTGGTCCGGACGGGCAACGCCGTGTTCGTCCTCGACGACGCCGTCGCCTCGCGGAGCCTGCACAACTACCAGAGCGCGCTCCAGGCGCTCCGCGAAGCGGGGTGCACCGTGTGCAGCACGGAATCGGCGATCTTCCAGCTCCTCGAGCGGGCGGCCACGCCCGAGTTCAAGCAGGTGGCGCCACTGATCAAGTGAGGGCACTCCCGCTCGTCCGGGTCCCCACGTTCCTCGAATGACGGTATCATCGGCAGGGCCGGAGGGGTCGCCGAGCCATCGGCAGCGATGGGCCGCTCCGCCCAGGGCCACCAGCGTGGAACCGAAGATCAAGGTCTGGGTCACCTTCTTGCAATTGTGCTCCGCCTAGCATATTAGTCTTGGGCGAGGATTTCACTCCGTCCGACATGAGACTCTGGGGCAACGAGTACGACCTGCGCGAGGCTGCGGGCGCCTTCGGCGACCTCGGCACCCTCATCCCCTTTCTCGTCGGCTACCTCACCATCAGCAAGCTCGACCCGGTGGGCGTGCTCGTGGCCTTTGGCCTCTTCAAGGTCGTGGCCGGCCTGTACTTCAGGACCCCCATGCCCATCCAGCCCATGAAGGCCATCGGGACCGTGGCCATCAGCCAGGCCGGCGCCATCACCCCGGGAGCCATCTGGGCCTCCGGCCTCTTCACGGGGATCCTCTGGCTGGTCATGGGGCTGACGGGCGCCGTGAGCTGGATCGCCCGACTCACGAGCCGCCCGGTCGTCCACGGGCTTGTCCTGGGGCTGGGGCTCGCCTTCATGCTCGAGGGCATCCGGCTCATGGCAGGCGACGCCCTCATGGCGATCGTCGCCGTGAGCCTCACCTTCCTCCTGCTCTCGCGCGAGCGCGTCCCGGCCATGCTCATCCTCCTGCTCCTCGGCGCCGCCGTCGCCATCGCCCGGCAGCCCGGGCTGCTGGGCGAGCTGGGCAGCATGGCCTTTCGCTTCCAGCTGCCGCACCTGGCGCTCGCCGCCCTCCGATGGGAGGACACCCTGACCGGCGTGTTCGTCCTCGGGCTGCCACAGGCCGCCCTGACGCTGGGCAACGCGATCATCACGACAGTCGAGGAGAACAACACCCTGTTCCCGGACCGGCGCATCGGCGTTCGCCAGGTGGCCATCGACCACGGGCTCATGAATCTGGTCGGCACCTCCCTCGGGGGCGTCCCCATGTGCCACGGCGCCGGGGGCATGGCCGGCCACGTCCGCTTCGGCGCCCGCACGGGCGGCTCGCTGGTCATCCTCGGCCTCCTCGTGCTCTTCGTGGGCCTGTTCCTGGCGGACTCGGCCGCCACGCTGTTCAAGCTCTTCCCCCCCTCGGTGCTCGGCGCCATCCTCTTCTTCGCGGGGCTCGAGCTTGCGGCGGGCTCACAGGGCGGCGGCGTGGACAGGAACGACCGCTACGTATTGCTCGTCACGGCGGGCGTGTCCATGTGGAATATGGGCGCGGGGTACCTTGCGGGATTGCTCCTGTGGCACTGTTTCCAGCGGGGATGGCTCAAGGCGTGATCCCGGGATTGGTGCTCGCATGAGCACGGCCCACTGGCTCGTCCTGGCCTACCTCACCGCCGACAGCGATCTCGAGGCCGAGCTGCTGAAGGACCTCGCGAGATGGAGCGGGTGCGCTCCCGCTCGGGCTCAGTCGAGATCCTGGCCCAGCTCGACCGCGCCCCCGGCCACGACGCCTCCAGGGGCGCCTGGCAGAGCGCTCGGCGTTACCAGGGCTCGTGGGCCCGTCTGCGGGCGGGTGGCGAATGCGGCTCCGCGGGCGTGGCCGCGGCCTGAGCCGTGCGCCGGAGCGAGCGCGCTGGAAGCTACCGGAGGGCGTGCACGGCGAGGGCCGCGCCGGAGACCGATGAGTTGCCGCGCCCTCACGCCACCACGCGCGAACCCGGGGCCAAGGCGTGCGCCGTATCCTGCACGCCGCAGGCCCCGCGAGCACCGGCCGTGCACGCCGCGCGCCGCCGAGAAGGCAGGAGGCACCCTGACAGCTCACCGCAAGAATGTGCCCCGACACCAGAAGATCCAGTAGAATACGGCTGTTTCGCGCGGTCCCATTAGCGGACGAGGCGGAGGACAGCGTGGCCGATCCTTTACCCGACCAGATCATCCGGAAGATCGACGAGGTCAAGGACGGCTATCACCGGCTCGTCCTCGTCGTCGCGCCCGAAGGGGCGGGCAAGACCGCCGCGCTTCACACGGTCGGTGAGCGCCTGGGAGCGCCATGCATCAATCTCAACCTGGAGCTATCGCGGAGACTCCTCGACCTCACGGAACGCCAGCGCTCGCTGCATGTCCAGGAACTGGTCGAGGAAGTCGTCGCCGAAACCGGCGCCAGCTTGGTCCTGCTCGACAACATCGAGATCCTGTTCGATCCGAAGCTCCAGCAGAAGCCGCTCCGCTGCCTGCAGCAGCTCGCGCGACGCCGCACGGTGGTGGCCACGTGGGGCGGCGCGGTGGCGGACGATGGAGCCATCTCGGCTGTGCTGACCTACGCCACGCCGGGTCATCCTGAGTACCGGCGATACTCCGCGAACGATCTGACCATCGTGACCCAGGTGATGGCACCTATCGCATGAGCGGCCACGATGCCGCACGCGAGTCCCAGCGATGAAATACGCGGACCTGATCCAGTTCGACCCCATCGAGACGGTCGTCCAGCTTCGTGACGCCGACAAGGTTGCAGCCGCCCGCTGCCTGGTTTCGACGTATGTCATCTCGGACACGATGGCCGACAAGCTGGCCAACCTCGTGTTCGCCCACCTCCAGTTCGAGCAGCCTCAAGACAACAAGGGTCTCCTCATCGTCGGCAACTACGGCACCGGAAAGTCGCACCTGATGTCGGTGATCTCAGCGGTGGCCGAGCACGCCGACCTGGTGCAGGTTCTTCGCCACACAGATGTCGCGAAGGCCGCAGGGAGGGTGGCCGGAACATTCAAGGTGGTCCGGGTCGAGATCGGCGCCACGACGATGTCGCTACGCGACCTTCTGTGCCAGGAGCTCGAGGAACACCTCGCGCAGCTCGGCGTCTCTTTCGCGTTCCCCTCCGCCGGCGAGGTCAGGAGTCACAAGCCGCTGTTCGAGCAAATGATGGCGGCGTTCCAGCAGCGCTGGCCCGACCACGGGCTCCTGCTCGTCGTCGACGAGCTCCTCGACTACCTGCGCACCCGGACGGACCATGCCCTGATCCTGGACCTCGGCTTCCTCCGCGAGATCGGGGAGGTCTGCCGGGATCTCCGATTCCGCTTCGTCGGCGGCATCCAGGAGATGCTCTTCGACAATCCGCGCTTCCAGTTCGTGGCCGACAGCATGAGGAGAGTCAAGGACCGCTTCGAGCAGGTACTCATCGCCAGGGACGACATCAAGCACGTGGTGGCCGAGCGGCTCCTGCGCAAGACATCCGAACAGCAGGCGCTGATTCGCCAGCACCTGCAGCCGTTCGCCAAGTTCTACGGGGCGATGAACGAGCGTATGGACGAGTTCGCCCGTCTGTTCCCGGTGCATCCCGACTACATCGCCACCTTCGAGCAGATTCGCGTCGTCGAGAAGCGGGAAGTCCTGAAAACGCTGTCGAACTCCATGAAGCAGCTCTTGCCGCAGGAGGTCTCGGCGAACGATCCGGGCCTGCTCGCCTACGACACTTACTGGGCGGCCATCCGTGAGAATCCCTCGTTCAACGCAATCCCCGACGTCAAGGCAGTCATCGACTGCAGCCAGGTGCTGGAAGGCCGCGTTCAGCAGGCGTTCACACGGCCTGCGTCTCGGCCGATGGCCCTGCGGATCATCCATGGCTTGAGCGTCCACCGCCTCACGACCGGTGAGATCGACAGCCCTCTCGGGGCCACTGCCGCCGAGCTGCGGGACGGTTTATGCCTGTACCAGCCCGGGATCGAGCAGATGGGTGGGGTGCCAGCAGACGACTTGCTCGGGCAGATCGAGGTGGTGCTCCGCGAGATCATCAAGACCGTTAGCGGTCAGTTCATCTCCCTGAATGCCGAGAACCAGCAGTACCACCTCGATCTCAAGAAGACCGCGGACTACGACGCGCTCATCGACAAGCGCGCCGAGACGCTTGGGAGCGATCTCCTCGACCGCTATTACTTCGACGCGCTGAAGCGGGTCATGGAGTGTGCAGACGTCACCGTGGTCAGCGGCTACCACATCTGGGAGCACGAGTTGGAATGGCGCGAGCGGAAGGCCGCGCGACTGGGCTATCTGTTCTTCGGCGCTCCGAACGAGCGGTCGACGGCGCAACCCCCGCGCGACTTCTACCTGTATTTTCTCCAGCCCCACGACCCACCTCCCTTCAGGGATGAGCGGCGGGGCGACGAAGTGTTCTTCCGCCTGACCGCCCCGGACGACGAGTTCCGGGACGCTCTGCGCCGGTACGCGGGAGCGCGCGACCTGGCGGGCACGTCGTCGGGCCAGGCCAAGAAGACTTACGAGGACAAGGCCGAGGACGCGCTTGGCAAGCTGACCAAGTGGCTTCGAAATCACATGACGACGGTCTTCCAGGTCGCGCACCAGGGACGCCAGAAGCCCTTGCTCGAGTGGGTCAAGGGGAAGGTCCCACCGAGATCCGGCGCGAGCATCAACGTCCGTGACCTCGTGAACGCCGTGGGGTCAATCTGCCTCGCCTCCTCCTTCGAGGAGCAGAGCCCGGACTACCCGACCTTCTCGATCCTCATCACCAGCGATAACCGGAAGCAGGCCGCCCAGGACGCCTTGCGCTGGCTCACCGGCCGCCAGCAGACGAAGCAGGGGGCCGCCGTGCTCGACGCGCTCGACCTGCTCGATGGCGAGAAGCTTCGTCCGCAGTCGTCGAAGTATGCCCGGCACATCCTTGACCTGCTCGGACAGAAGGGCCACGGCCAGGTGCTCAACCGGCCGGAGCTGATCCACGACGTCCTTGGCGTGGAGTACGACATGAAGTTCCGTCTCGAGCCCGAGTGGGTCGTCGTTCTCCTGGCTTCGCTGGTCTACACCGGGGACCTGACGCTGAGCCTGCCCGGCAAGAAGTTCGACGCAAGCGGGCTCGACCAGCTGGCCGCCACGCCCGTCGACGACCTGATCGCCTTCAGGCACGCCGAACGACCGAAGGAGTGGAGCCTCCCCGCAATCAAGGCGCTCTTCGAGTTGGTGGACCTGCCCACTGGACTGGCCACCCAGATTACCCAAGGAAGCGACGAGCCAATCGTGGCGCTGGCGACCGAGGTCGCCAAGCGCGTCGAGCGGATCGTGGTCGCTCAGCAGAAGCTGCAGGACGGGTTGGCCTTCTGGGGCAAGGCCGTCCTCGCGGAGAACGAGCAGGCGGAAATCGGTCAGCGGCTCGTCAAGACCAAGGCCTTCCTCGAGTCCCTCCAGGCGTACAACTCCGCGGGGAAGCTCAAGAACTTTCGCTACACCGCCGACGAGGTGACGGCCCAACGGATCGGCCTGGATTCGCTTCGCGAAGTCGAGGGCCTGACGGAGCTGGTCGCCGATCTCGCCCCGGCAGCGGCCTATCTCATGACGGCAGAGCACGTCCTGCCGGCCACCCACTCCTGGGTGTCCACCATGCAGACCCAGAAAGCCCAGATCATGGCCGAGGTCGGCAGCCCGCAGAGACGGACATCGCCGTCGTTCCGCCAGCAAGTGGCCCAGCGCCTCGGTGCGCTGAAGGCAGACTACGTCGAGACCTACCTGCTCGAGCACGCCAAAGGGCGCCTCGACGCCAGCGTCGACAGGCGCAAGACCAAGCTGATGAAGGATGGGCGCCTGGACCGGCTCTCCAAGCTCTCGGCCATCGAGCTGATGCCGCGCCAGCAGCTCATCGATGTCCGGGAGCGCCTCGCCACCCTGAAGCCGTGCTACGCCGTCGGCAAGCCCGAGCTCGAGGCCGACCCGGTGTGCCCGCACTGCCAGCTCCGTCCGGCGAACGAGCCTCCGGCCGCTCCCGCCTCGGCCCAGCTCGCCCAGCTCGACCAAGAGCTGGACACGCTCTCCAGCGACTGGACGCGCGCGCTCCTGGCAAACCTGGAGGACCCGACCACCAAGGGCAACCTCGCCCTGCTCAAGCCGGCGCAGGGCAAGGTGATCGAGGCGTTCCTCAAGTCACGCACGCTGCCCGACGATCTCAGCAACGCCTTCATCCAGGCCGTCCAGGAGGTGCTCTCCGGCCTGCAGAAGGTCGTGGTCACTGGCGCCGACCTCCGCACCGCTCTCCTGGCGGGAGGGTCGCCGGTCACCCCCGTCGAGCTGAGAAAGCGCTTCGACGACTATCTGGCCGGCTTGGCGAAGGGTAAGGACCCGGCCAGGGTCAGGATTGTCATCGAGTAGCCGGCTAAATGGCCGCCCGGTTCACTGACGCGGAGATCGCGGAACTGCTCGCGGAGCCGAAGCCCTTGCCCTACGACTACCAGGGACGCCTCCAGCTCCGCCAGCGGTCCGGTCACGAACGTGCCGAGTTGGATGTCCGCACTCCCTCGGGGAATCGCTTCCGAATCCTGCTCCGACAGAACATGCGCAATGCCCTGGACTTCTCGGCGATCATCGCCCACGCCCCACCAAACTCCAGCCTCTTCTTCCGGCTCCGTCGCTACAATGGCAGGAGCCATGAGCATACCAACCGGCTCGAAGGCACGACCTTCTACGACTTCCACATCCACCTGGCCACCGAGCGCTATCAGGCCCTGGGAGGGAAGGAGGAATCCTTCGCCGAGCCGAGCAACCGCTTTGCCGATCTCCGCGGGGCCCTCAACTGCTTGCTCGATGACTGCGGCTTCCGCCTGCCCGACACCCCTCAGCTCTCGCTCCTCGAAGGGCTCACGCCGTGACTCCTGAGGCTGTCGAGCGAGACTTCCGCGAGAAGGTCTGCGACCAGCTCCGCCTCGCCTCGGAGGGCCTCGACCGCTACCGGGTATTCACCCCGTTCCAGTTCGAGGATGGCGACCATCTCGCCATCGTGTTCAAGCGCGAGGGCAGCTCCTGGGTGCTCTCCGATGAGGGGCACACCTACATGCACCTCACGTACGAGCTCGACGAGCGCGATCTGCACAAGGGCACGCGCGAGAAGATCATCACGAACGCCCTGTCCGTGTTCGCCGTGGAGGATCGCGAAGGCGAGTTGGTCCTCAGGATCGAGGACGAGCGCTACGGGGACGCCCTCTACAACTTCGTCCAAGCACTCCTCAAGATCACGGACGTCACTTATCTCTCCCGCGAGCGGGTCCGCTCCACGTTCCTCGAGGACTTCCGCGCGTTGATGGAGGAGACGGTGCCTGAGAGCCGACGTGCTTTCGACTGGTACCATCGCGAGCGCGATCCGGACGCCAAGTACGGCGTCGACTGCCGGATCAACTCGATGGCGCGGCCGCTCTTCGTCTTTGCCGTCCAGAACGACGACAAGGCGCGCGACACGACCATCACCTTGCACCAGTTCGAAAAGTGGGGCCTCGCCTTTCGCTCGGTGGCCGTCTTCGAGGACCAGGAGTCAATCAACCGACGGGTGCTGGCCCGATTCAGCGACGTGGGCGAGAAGCTCTTCTCGAGTCTGGGGGCGAACCGGGACCGCATCGTCCAGTACGTGCAGGATTCCATGAATGGCTGAACGTAAGAGGTCGGGTTCGAAGAGTGCATCTGCGTCCCGGAAGCGGACGCCCAGGGCTCGTGCCAAGGGTCGCACCGGCGAGCTCTTCATCGAGGCCGGTGGCCAGCTCCGAATGACCGACAAGTCCGCCGAGCAAGTCGCTATCGAGTCCGGCCGGGTGGAGTGCCTCGGCGTGACGTTCGACAGCGAGGACGCGAGGCGGCAGCACTTCATGGCGCGGCTCCGTGAGAAGCTCAACGATCCGGAGTTTCGCAAGATACCGGGCTTCCCGGTCGCCACCGACGAGGACATCCTGCGCCTCTCGGACCCGCCATACTTCACGGCGTGCCCGAACCCGTTCCTGGAGGAGTTCGTCCGCCATCACGCCCGCCCCTTCGACCCGGCCGAGGTGTATCGGCGCGAGCCCTTCGCCGTCGATGTCAGCGTCGGGAAGACCGACCCGCTCTATAAGGCCCACGCCTATCACACAAAGGTCCCCCATCTCGCCATGGTCCCGTCGATTCTGCATTACACCCGCCCCGGCGACATCGTCCTTGACGGTTTCGCCGGCTCGGGGATGACAGGGGTCGCGGCCCAGTGGTGCGAGTCCGCGCCCAGGAGCTATCGCCAGCGGATCGAGCAGGAGTGGAAGCAAGAAGGCCGCCCGGCGCCAGAGTGGGGCGCGCGCCGCGTCGTTCTGAACGATCTTGGGCCGGCCGCGACTTTCATCGCCGCCAACTACAACCTGCCCTTCGATGTCCGAGCCTTCACGAGGAAGGCCCAGCGGATCCTCGACGACGTGGAGCGCGAGCTCGGCTGGATGTACGAGACCCTCCACACGGACTGGAAGACCAAGGCGCGGATCAACTACACCGTCTGGAGCCAGGTGTTCTCGTGCCCCGAGTGCAGCGGCGAGGTGGTCTTCCTCGACGAGGCGCTGGACGAAGAGAGCAAGCGGGTCCGCGACGAGTTCCCGTGCCCGAGCTGTGGGGCCACGCTGAGCAAGGACAACCTCGAGCCGGCGTTCGAGACCACCGTGGACCCGGCCACCGAGCAGCCGTGGAAACGCGTCCGCTTCCGGCCGTCGCTGATCCAGTACACGGTCGGCAAGAAGCAGCACGAGAAGGCGCCAGACAACCGCGACCTAGCGGTCCTCGACCGGGTCGTGAAGCTCCCCTCCCCGGCGGAGGTACCCAGGGACCGCTTCCCGATCGAGCAGATGTATCACGGGTCGCGACTCGCCCCGAAGGGCTTCAGCCACGTCCATCACATGTTCCTGCCGCGGGCCGCGCAGGCGCTGGGGTCACTCTGGCGGAAGGCGGCGACGGAGCCTGACACGCGGCTCCGCAACATCCTGCTCTTCTTCGTCGAGCAGGCGATCTGGGGTATGTCAGTCCTGGCCCGCTACACGCCGACGCACTACTCCCAGGTGAACCAGTACCTGACAGGCGTCTACTACGTCGCCTCTCAGATCGTTGACGTGAGCCCTTGGTACATCCTTGCCGGGAAGCTCTCGCGCTTGAGCAGCGCCTTCGCGCGTCCAGTGTCGGTCCCCGGGACAGCGGCAGTCACCACCGGCACCTGCGCTGCGCTCGCAATGCCCGACATCTCAGTTGACTACGTCTTCACCGATCCCCCCTTCGGGGCAAACATCTTCTACGCGGACCTGAACTTTCTCGTCGAGGCCTGGCATCGCGTCCGGACCGACGCCGCGCCGGAGGCAATCGTTGATCAGCCGAAAAAGAAGGGGCTCCACGAGTACCAGGAACTGATGACCCAATGCTTCACCGAGTACTGCCGCGTCCTGAAACCCGGCCGGTGGATGACCGTCGTCTTCCACAACTCTAGCAACGCAGTCTGGAACGCCATCCAGGAAGCCATGCTCGCCGGCGGGTTCGTCGTTGCCGAGCAGCGCGCCTGGGACAAGCACGAGCAGACCCTCGAGCTGCGGGCCCTTCTCGATCAGAACTTCCTCGCCTACCCTGGGACGGGCCCGATTCCCGAGCCGCTCTGGACGTGGATGCAGAAGAGCTCGTCGATACGCCCCACCATGAAGGACCAGACGCCCGAAACAGCGAACGCCCAGCTCCGGAACGAGGTCAAGGACCGCTGGTACGTCCCCGATCCCAACCGCGCCACCGACCTCGAGAAGATCAGGGAACGGGCACTCCTCAAGGATTTCGATACGTACCGGCAGGCCCCGCAGAAGAAGCTCCGGTCGTTCCGCCTCGAGGCGGTGCGCACGGGCTTCCGGGCTGCCTGGGCAACCCGCGACTACGCCACGATCCTGGCCGTCGCGGACAAAATGCCGGAAGAGGTGCTGCAGGAGGATCCCCAGCTTCTCATGTGGTACGACCAGGCCCTCGCGCGTAGCGGGGCAGTCGGAGGAACGGTGTGAGCGAGGGCCTGCGGCTATTCTCCATCGGCCACTCGAACCACCCCGCCGAGGGATTCTCGGGCCTCCTCAAGAAGCACGACATCGACGTCCTCGTCGACGTCCGCTCATACCCGTACTCCCGCTACGCTCCTCAGTTCGATACATCCGGCTTGAAGGCTCTCCTCGCGAAGGCTGGTGTGAAGTACCTCTACCTCGGCCGCGAGCTTGGTGGGCGCCCCGAGGGCGACGACTACTATGACGCCCAGGGTCACGTCCTGTACGCACGGCTCGCCACGTCTTCCCTCTTCCTGGAAGGCATCGATCGGCTACAAAAGGGGGCGCAGACGTACCGGGTCGCCGTCATGTGCGCCGAAGAGGATCCGCTGAACTGCCATCGCCGGCTCCTCATCGGCCGCGTCCTGCGAGAGCGCGGCGTCGCGCTGGACCACATCCGCGGCGACGGCACACTCCAAGCCGAGGACGAGTTGCTTCGCGCGGAGGCTCGGCACCACCAAGACAGCGAGCAGAGCAGCTTGTTCGCCACGCCTCAGGAGGCCGCATGGCGGTCTACACGATCGGTTTCACGAAGAAATCAGCCGCCGAGTTCTTCGGAGCGCTGAAGCGGGCCGGCGTCAAGCGCCTGCTGGACGTCCGCCTCAGCAACTCCTCTCAGCTCGCAGCGTTCACCAAGAAGGACGACCTCGCCTACTTCCTCCAGGAGATCCTCGGCGCGAACTACAAACACGAGCCGCTCCTAGCTCCAACGCGGGAGGTGCTCGACCGGTACAAGAAGCAGCGGGGAAGCTGGCACGACTACGAGGTCGCCTTCCTGCAGCTGATGAAGCAACGCGGCATCGAGTCCCGGCTGGACCGATCCCTGTTTGACGGGCCCACGGTCCTCTTGTGTAGCGAGGCCACCGCCGAGCGCTGTCACCGGCGTCTCGTCCTCGAGTACCTTCGCGACCACTGGGGCGACCTCGAGATCGTCCACCTGTAGAGGGCAGACCCTCGCGAATCGTGGATCTCTGGGGCGAGGGGATCTGCCGCGTCTGGCTGTCCACACGCGATACGGTCGTCCGCGTCCGGCCCGATCGGCTCCAGCCAGTTGGCCAGCAAGGCCTCGCTACCCCTGCACGGGTGGTCTACGCTGCCGCCGCCGCACGCATCGCCGACTCCCTCGCGCACGACACCCTGCTCGCTCCGATCGAATCGACGGTCATCCCCCTCCCTCACCAGATCCACGCCCTCTCACGGGCGATGGCTGGCGATCGCGTCCGGTATCTCCTTGCCGACGAGGTTGGGCTCGGCAAGACCATCGAAGCTGGCCTCATCATGCGGGAACTCAAGCTCCGGGGCCTCGTACGTCGGACGCTTGTGGTCGTTCCAAAGGGGCTGGTTGCCCAGTGGGTCGCCGAGATGCGCACCCACTTCGACGAGGACTTCCACCCTCTCACTCCCGGCGAGTTCGTCTCCTATCGGCGTCTCGATCCCGACGAGAACCTCTGGCGGCGCTACGACCAGGTCGTCTGCCCGCTGGACTCCGTCAAGCCCGTCGACGCGCGGCGGGGCTGGTCCAGGACGGACGTTGCGGCCCGCAACCGTGAGCGCTTCGACGATCTGCTTGCGGCCGGCTGGGACTTGATCATCGTCGACGAGTCCCATCGTCTCGGCGGTAGCACGGACCAGGTCGCACGCTTCAGGTTGGGCGAGGGCCTGGCGGAAGCCTCACCGTACCTGCTCCTCCTGTCAGCCACTCCGCATCAAGGCAAGACCGATGCGTTTCATCGTCTCGTGTCGCTGCTCGACCGCACGGCCTTTCCCGATCCCTCTTTCATCTCGCGCGAGCGGGTGCAGCCCTACGTGATCCGGACGGAGAAGCGCCGCGCCATCGACGTGGCCGGCGAGCCGCTCTTCCAACCTCGGCACACCCGGCTCCTCCCGGTCACCTGGGACGAGCGCCACGCTCCCCAGCGCGCCCTCTACGAGGCCGTGACCGAGTACGTCCGGGAAGGCTACGACAGGGCCCGCCGGGAGAAGCGCCAGCACATCGGCTTCTTGATGCTCCTCATGCAGCGTCTCGTGACGTCGAGCACGCGCGCGATCCGGTCGGCGCTGGAGCGGCGCCTCGAAGTCCTCCAGACCCCGCCCGCTCAGCTCAGCCTCGACACGGACCTCTCCGCCGACGAGTGGTCCGACATGGACGGCCAGGAGCAGGTCGACGCCGTTCTCGGCGCGGCCGTGAGTGCCCTGCGCAGCGAGCGGGCCGAAGTCGAGGCCCTGCTGGACGCCGCGAGAGCGTGCGAGGCTACAGGCCCGGACACCAAGGCGGAGACTCTCCTCGACCTCGTCTATCTTCCTGGCGTTCGCGCCCACCGCCTTCGCGAGCTTGACCGAGAAGAGCGAGCGTGGCGGGACACACTGGACCGACGCGCACGGGTCCAGCCCGAGTTGACGCCAATCCTGATCGTCCGCATCCACGGCGGAGCTCCGTGATGAGCGGGCGCAGGCCGAGTTGGCGCGACCAGGTCCTGAAGGCGTTCACGCCCCAGGTATCCAGGCTCACGCTCGCCGCGGACCCCGACGGCCTCTTGCTGGAGGAGGGCGTTCTGACGGGCGTCCGTGAGCGAGGCTTTGATCTCATCCCGTTCGATGATCACATCGCCTTCAGGTACGCCTACGAGTCGAAGTACCGGGCGCGATGGGACCGGGGCGAGTCCACTGATCTCGTCGTCGTTCTACGAGCGCCGAGCGCCGATCTCGCCACGCTGCCGTACGATCTGCTGAGAGCTGGCCGCCGTCTCTCGTTCAGCCTGGCCGACCTCTTCCCGAGCCTGAGCTATCCCGTGATCGACTGCCTCGACCGGGGCGACCTCGATGCGCTGTGGCGAGCGCAGGCCGACGATCCCCCTGGCCAACTCGGTGACACCGCGACTAAGAGCTATGTGCTCCGCCACGTGTTCGAGATCCTCCCGGAGCAGATCCGGCGCCCGGCAGACCTCCTCCGGGTCCTCCTGCGACGCCACTTCCGCAACCGGGTCGTGCCCGGGATCCTCGACGAGCACATCATCCGGATTCTGCGAAGCGACGGGCGCTTCACCGACTGGCCGCTGGAGCAGATCGTGCCCGACCGGGTGGCCTTCTTCGCGTTCCTGCAGGAGCGATGGCCGGTCTTCCTCGCCAGCCAGGCCCCGGGTGAGGCGGGGCGCACAGCGGAGCCAGTGTCCTCGTACGGGCTCCGCTTTCCTGGTCCCGCAAATCTCCCGTTCGACCATGAGGACGTCCGGGTTTACATCGACAGCTTGTTCCTGGAAGGTCACCTCCGGCCCGTCGAGCATCCGCGAGCCCCTGCGTGGGCCAAGACCTGGGCGGCCGTCGGCCTCCGGATCGACCCCATCGCCGACCGTGCGCGGAAGGCCGGGCACCTCCTCACGAGCGCGACCGACTCCGTTCCCGGCCCCGAGGCCCGGCATACGGACTGGCTCAGCTTCGCGCTCCGATGGGGGGAGCTGTTGGCGCTCCACCACGCTGACGGCACCGCCCTCGAGCCGAACTTGCTCGGCCGGTTCGCAAGAACGCGGTCGAGCATCGACGAGGCCTTCACGGCGTGGGTCGGCAGTCGCTACGGCAGCCTGCACAATCAACCCGCCGTGCCGCCGGTCATGGTGCACCATCTGCCAAGGCACCTCGCGCACCTGATGACGGCCCGCGATGCGCGGAAGGTCGCCCTCGTGGTCATGGACGGGCTCTCCCTCGATCAGTGGGTCACGATCCGCGAGAGCGCGCTCGCCGGCCAGCCGGAGCTTCTGTGCCGCGAGCGCGCGCTCTTCGCCTGGGTTCCCACCCTGACTGCGGTTTCACGCCAAGCCCTCTTTGCCGGGAAGGTGCCTCTGTTCTTTGCCGCGAGTCTCTGCACGACCGACAAGGAGCCGAAGCTCTGGAGCCAGTTCTGGGCCGACCAGGGGCTGGCCTCGACGGCTGTCTCCTACGCGAGGGGCCTCGGTGATGGCCCCCTCGCCGACGTCGAGGAGCTCACCGCCAATCCTGCCAACCGAGTCCTGGGACTCGTCGTCGACAAGGTCGACCGCATCATGCACGGCGTCGAGCTTGGCACGGCCGGCATGCATGCGCAGGTGCGGTTGTGGGCACGCTCGGGCTATCTTGCCAGCTTGCTGGCTCTCCTCGTGGAGCGGGGCTACGAGGTTCACCTGACCTCGGATCACGGCAACATCGAGGCGACAGGCATGGGGCGGCCCGCGGAGGGTGCCCTCGCCGAGGAACGCGGGGCCCGTGCGCGCGTCTACGCGAACAGCCTCCTCCGCCGAGCCGTCAAGCAGCAGTTCTCACGCTCGATCGAATGGCCGTCCCTCGGACTCCCTGACGACTACTGCCCCCTGCTCGCTGAAGGGCGCGAGGCGTTCGTGCCGGTCGGCGAGTCGGTCGTCAGCCATGGCAGCATCGCTCTCGAGGAACTGATCGTCCCCTGGGTGCAGATCGGACCGCAGCGAGCATGAAGCCCGGCGAGATCGGTTTCGACCGGCGGCTGCGGCGCGAGTGGCTCGATTTCGTCGCGGACTGCGCGGCCGCGCACGTCGCCCCGGACGTGATCCGGGCGAAGCTTCACGATCTGCTCGGCCCGGTGGTCGCCGAGTCCGGCGAGCGAGGAGCACGATCGAAGACGATCACCGTGCTGTTGCGCCTCTGGGTCGTCTTCGACCCGAGGACCGACGGGCTTCGCCTGGACGCCCTCCGCCGCTTGCCGACCTGCGCGCCCGGTGAGCGCCTCACCCTGCACTGGGGCCTGGCCATGGCGGTGTACCCATTCTTCGCCGACGTGGTGTCGTCCATTGGTCGGCTCCTGCGCCTGCAGCCGACGGTCAGCCTCGCCGAGGTCGTTCGCCGCACAAAGGAGAAGTGGGGCGACCGGGAGCGGGTGGCTCGGTCGGCTCGCCACGTGCTGCAGTCGATCAGGGACTGGGCCGTGCTGGCCGAAACCGGATCTGCCGGGGTCTACCAGGCGGCGCCACCGCAGGCCGCGCTCCGGGGCGATCTGGCCCTCTGGATGATCGAGGCTGTCTTGCAGGGATCTGGCACCTCGATCGGCTCCTTGCGCCAACTCGAGCGTGCTCCGGCCCTGTTCCCCTTCACGCTTACGGTGCGGTCGGCCGAGATAGAACGCGGCTCCAGACTTGAGCTCGTACGACAAGCTGGGGATGAGGACACGGTCGGGCTGCGGACGGCGCAGCACACTCATTGAGTGTTACGCGCCACCGTCGACCTGCTGCGGTGCTCTCCCGTGGCGCATTACTCCGGCGACCGATCGGGCCGCCCTGAGTAGGCGCACAGGACGTCGGCCCAGCGCGTGCGCCCGGCGAAGTCCAGCTCGCTGTAGGGAATCGACATGTCGCCGCCCACCGGACAGTAGATCGACAACCCGCGCGCCGCCGCCAGGCGCGTGCCCACGTGCCCCTCGGCAACGAGCGGGGACCGTAGGAAGGATGAAGGCCGTGTCAGGCGCGGCGTGCGTAGGCGTGAGCGGGGCGAGCGTCGCCATCTGAGGCCTCCCGCCCGACGGCCTGCGGCCCCGGCGGACCCCGTCGTTGGTGCTCGCATGAGCACGGCCCACTGGCTCGTCCTGGCCTCCCTCACCGCCGACAGCGATCTCGAGGCCGAGCTGCTGAAGGACCTCGCGAGAGGGCGGGGCGTCATTCAGCAGGCGGAAGACGGAAGCCTTCTCGATCCGGTCACTCAGGCGGCCGACGGGCGTGCCGTACCATGCGTCGTAGCCGGCGGCTGCCTCATGGGTCAGGGCGCCGAACAACGCCATCGACCCAAGTAGACGAGGGGGCTCCAGCACAGGTCAAGCCGCTGTCTCGATGGGAGCCTGAGATCGCCCGATTCGCTCGGGAGCTTGCCGGTCATCTCCCGGGGCGGAGGCGCCCGGCCCCTGCCAACGCCACGAGCACGCCCCCGCCCACGAGACAGAGCGCGCCGACCGCGAGTCGCGTCGACCACGTCCCGGCCTGACTGCCGGCGAGATACGCGCTCAGGAGCCGTTCCAGGCCGATCGCCATCAGCAGGAGGCCGGCGGCCAGGAGCGCCTTCAGCGTGGCGGCGGTTGGCGTGGCTCAGCCCCTATTCCGGCGCAACCTGCCCATAGGTCCATTAGTAGTCGATCGGGGCGAGGGGTTGTCAAGGGCCAACCCGAGGCCAGTGCACGGGACGCGGGGTGCGGGCGTTCAGGCCCGCAGCCGCCCGCGTGGATCGGCGGGCTCGGCTGGGGTAAGGTGGCTCCATGCTGGCGTCCCCCGGCGCGATTGCCCTTCGGCTGGGCCCGCTCACCGTGCGCTGGTACGGGGCGACGTTCCCATCATGAGACTCGGCCTCGGTCCCGGCCTTGCGCTCCTCTCGGCTGTCCTGTTCGGTGCCAGCACGCCGCTCGCGAAGCTGCTGCTGGATCAGATCGACCCGTGGATGCTCGCGGGCCTCCTGTACCTCGGGTCGGGCGTCGGCCTGACGATCGTGCGCGTCGTGAGCCGCTCGGTCAGGCGCGGTGCGCCGAGGGAGGCCGCGCTTCGTGGTGGAGAGTGGGGCTGGCTCGCTCTCGCGGTCGTGGCCGGCGGGGGCATCGGGCCGGTGCTGCTCATGGTCGGCCTGGCTCGCAGCGCAGCGACCACCGCCGCGCTCCTGCTGAACCTCGAGGGCGTCTTCACTGCCGTCCTCGCCTGGTTCGTGTTCCGCGAGAACTTCGACCGCCGCATCGCTCTCGGCATGGCGGTGATCTCGGCCGGTGCCCTGGTGCTGTCCTGGCACGGCGGCGCGGCGCTCGACGACGCCCTCGGCCCCCTCGCCATCGCCGGCGCCTGCCTGGCGTGGGCCGTCGACAATAACCTGACGCGGAAGATCTCCCTGAGCGATCCGGTGCAGATCGCGCTGATGAAGGGCGGCGCGGCCGGCACGGTGAACATCGCGATCGCCCTGGCGCTGGGCTCTCGCTGGCCCAGCCCCGGGCCGCTGGCGGCTGCCGCCGTGGTGGGGCTGGCCGGCTACGGCGTCAGCCTGGTGCTGTTCGTGGTGGCCCTCCGGCACATCGGAACCGCCCGGACCGGCGCGTACTTCTCCCTCGCCCCGTTCTTCGGCGCGATCATCGCGGTGCTGGTCGTGAAGGAGCCCGTCACTCCGCAGCTCCTCGTGGCGGGCGCGCTGATGGGCGCCGGCGTCTGGCTGCATCTGACCGAGCGACACGAGCACGAGCATGCCCATGACGCCATGGTGCACGCGCATCGTCACGTTCACGACGAGCACCACCGGCACGCACACGACCGAAGCGCGCCCTCGGGCGAGCCGCACGTCCACCCCCACACGCACGTGCGCCTGGGGCACAGCCATCCGCACTTCCCGGACATCCACCACCGGCACGATCACTGACAGAAGGGGGCGTCTGTCATGATGGGGACCATGAGGGGGACGGTGAGCGGGCCGGCTGTACGGGCGGGAGGGCGGAGCCGCGGAGCTCGCGGCGAGAGGAGGGAGCCGCGGTGAAGGCCAGGCTCGAGATGACGGTGGCGGAGCTCGACTGCGCCGATGAGGCGCAGCAGATCCAGGGGGCGCTGAGCCGGCTGGACGGCGTGGTGGACGTGCAGACGGCCGTGAGCGCCCGGCGGGCGGTGGTCGGCTACGATCCCGACCGCATCCGACCCGACGCGATCCGGGAGGCCATCCGCGGGTTGGGGATGACGGTCACCGAGTCGGGCGCGCCGGCGGCGCGGCGCGGCCGCTCCCTTCCCGAGCTCCTCGGATGGGGATTCGTCTCGGTGGTCGCCGTGATGGCGCTCGCCGGCGTCGTGGGCGAGCGGCTCGGCCTCGTGGACGCGCTGGTCAATCGCATCCCTGCGTGGGTGGCGCTGACGGCCGTTCTGGCCGGTGGCTATCCGATCTTCCGCAACGTCGTGCGCGCGCTCAGGAACCGCAGTGTCACCTCCCACGCGCTGATGACGCTGGGAATCCTGGGCGCCATCGCGATTCGCCAGTACGCGGCGGCAACGGTGATCGTGTTCTTCATGCGGCTGGCCGACTTCATCGAGGGCTACACGACCGAGCGCTCCCGCCAGGCGATCAAGGAGCTGCTGAAGCTCGCGCCGGAGACGGCGCGTGTCGAGCGCGACGGCCGGGAGCTGGCCCTCCCCGCCGGGGAGGTCGCGCGGGGGGAGGTCGTGCTCGTCAAGCCTGGCGACCGCATCCCCGTCGACGGCCTCATCCTGGAGGGGCGGGCCAGCGTCAACCAGGCCCCCATCACGGGCGAGTCGGTGCCCGTCGAGAAGCAGCCGGGCGACCAGGTCTTCGCGGCGACCATCTGCGAGCGCGGCGCGCTCCGCGTCCGTACCGACCGGGTCGGGCGGGAGACGACCTTCGGCCAGATCGTGCGGCTGGTGGAGGAGGCGGAGGCCTCGAAGGCGCCGGTCCAGCGCTTCGCCGACCGGTTCACCGCCTCCTACATCCCGGTGGTCCTCGGGGTGGCGGTCGCGACCTATCTCATCGGCGGCAGCCCGACGGCGGCCGTGGCCACCGTCCTGGTCGCCTGCTCGTGCGCCATCGCGATGGCGACGCCGATCACCGTGCTCGCGGCGGTGGGTCGGTCGGCGAGGCAGGGGATCGTCATCAAGGGCGGCCGCTACCTGGAGGCCCTGGCGAAGGTCGACACGATCGTCATGGACAAGACCGGCACCCTGACGATCGGGCGGCCGGAGGTCACCGACGTCATCGCGCTCGACG
>MGBT01000196.1:30310-30456 GCA_001788395.1 Candidatus Rokubacteria bacterium GWA2_70_23 | reverse complement strand
ACAAGGACGGCCTCGGC
This sequence comes from Candidatus Rokubacteria bacterium GWA2_70_23, assembly GCA_001788395.1. Classification (GTDB taxonomy): domain Bacteria; phylum Methylomirabilota; class Methylomirabilia; order Rokubacteriales; family CSP1-6; genus UBA12499. The sequence goes on along the minus strand of MGBT01000196.1, from coordinate 30,439 downwards.
AACCCCTCCAACCCCAGCGACCCCGCCAACGTGCCCGCCACCGCCGACATGCTCGGCCTCGTGGCCCAGCGGGACATCTGGTTCGGCGACCCGCGCTACGGGACGTTCTATGAAGGCTCGGGCATCATG
>MGBT01000196.1:16548-30251 GCA_001788395.1 Candidatus Rokubacteria bacterium GWA2_70_23 | reverse complement strand
CGAGAACGCCTTCACCCTCAACGGGACGATGCTCGCGAACCGCCAGATCGCCGTCTTCCGCGACTTCGCGAACCCGGCCGGCTCGAGCAACGCGGCCTCGTGCCCCGGCGGGAGCTCCGGCTGCGAGCCCATCCGCTTCGACCCGAGCACCACGAGCTGCGGCTCGGCGGACGGGTGCTGGCGATTCATCCTCCGGGATGGCAGCGGCAACATCACCTATGACACCTCGAAGGCGCCGTTCAGGGAGTGCGGAAAGACCGAGAGCCCCTGCCCCTCGGGCACGCGGAGGATCAGCCACTATCAGATGGCGCTCAACTATGACAGCCGGCTGCTGAACTACTCCGCGGTGATCCCGACCAGCCTCCCGAGCGGGGGCGGGGCGCGCTTCGCGAGCACCTGGCAGGACTGGCAGGAATGCCCGACCTGTAACTGATCCCTCGACGAGCTCGATGTCGGGGGGCTCCCCGGGTGTCGGTTGGGGTCCCTCAGGCCAGCGCCGCCGGCCCCCCCGCCGGCCCCAGCGCGGCGGAGGGCTTGTCCATGAGGCGCCGCGGCGGGTCCATCAGGGGCGCCCGGCGAAGCGAGCCGGGCTGGCCGAGCCCCGCCGTCAATCCTGCTGTCTCGCCGGAGCCGAAAATTCCCTGTGGCGTTGGCGCGGTTCGCTGCTATATTCTACCCCCCGAAGATACGTCCGCGTCGTCCACGCGGGCCATGGCCGTTCATGTGCGACGTCACCGCCGTCAGGGGTCTATGAACCTCGGGAGTCTCTTTCGCAAACAGCGGGCGGTGGGCCTGGACGTGGGTACTGGCTCCATCAAGGCCCTCACGGCGGAGCGCCACGGCAAGGAGATCGTCGTGGTCGGCCGTGGGATGACCACGCTGGAGCCCGGGGCCGACTCCCGGCAGATCAGCCAGGCGATCCATGCCACCCTCGCGGCGGCAGGCGCCGGCGGCGAGCCCGTCGTGGCGGCCATCGGCGGCACCGACATCGTGATCCGCCAGGTCTCGCTGCCCCCGCTGCCGCCGGCCAAGATCCTCCCGGCGCTCGAGATCCAGCATCGCGAGCTGGGGCTCCTGCCACCGGGTGAGGCGATCATGGACGCCCAGATCCTCCGGCGCTCCAAGGACGGGACCTCCAGGGAGATCCTCTCCATCAGCGCGCCCAAGGGGCTCATCGACGAGCGGCTGAAGCTCCTGCAGCAGGCCAGCGTGAACGTCCGGATTCTCGACGTCGAGCCGCTGGCGCTCCTGAACGGGGCCCTTCACCTGACCGGGCTCGATCCGGGCGAGCTGCTGGTGCTGCTCACCGTGGGCCGGCACAGCTCCGTGCTCTGCCTCTTCAGCGAGCAGGGGCCGGTGGTGGCCCGCTACCTCGACGTGGGCGCCGAGTCCTTCACCGAGCAGCTCCGCGTCACCTTCGAGGTCTCGCCCTACTCGACCCAGCCTTTCGTCCAGAACCTGCCCGCCACCGAGGTGACTCGCGCAGAAACCGCGTGCCGCGAGATCATCGAGCGCATGGCCGAGGACATCCGGCTGTCGCTGACCTTCTACCGCACCGAGTACGACCGCGAGAGCCTTCCGCGCTATGCCCTCGGCGGGTGGGTGGATCTGCCGCATATCGGCCGGTGGGTGGCCGATCGGCTTGGGCTGGGCGCCCCGCTCGAGATCATGGATCCTTTCGGGGCGGTCGAGGTGAAGGTTCCCGCCGCCGGCCCCGACCTCGGAGCCGCGGGGCCGCAGTTCCTCCAGGCCTTCGGCCTCGCGCTGAGGGGGCTATGAGCGGGCGCTTCGCCGTCGATCTGCTGCACCCGGGCCGGGTCGCGGTCACCTGGCAGGAATGGTTCATCGGTACCCAGGGGCGGCGCCGGCTCGCCTTCTTCGCGCTCGGCGGCGCCGGGTTGCTCCTTCTCGTCCTGGTCGGCGGCATCCTGCCGACCTACTGGCGCCTGTCGGCGGACCTCGACGCCATTCCGCGGCTGCAGAAGGATCTGGGGGCCGCAGAGGCCGATCTCGGGCTCCTCCGGACCAATTTGCAGGCCCTCGCCACGGAGGCTCGGCGTCAGGTCCGGTGGGCGGACCTCATGACGGCGTTCAGCCAGCAGACGCCGCGGGCCGTCAAGGTCCAGGTCATCCAGTCGACGCGGACCACGCCGCCCCCGGCGGCTGGCCAGCAGCCGGGAGATGTGCGCCCCGAGGCCACGCTGCGCATCGAGGCGCTGACACCGCTGCGCCCGGGCAGCCCGCCGCTGCTCGAGGTGGCCCAGTTCATGGCCGGGCTCATGCGCGACCCGGCCGTGAACAAGCGCTTCCAGCTCAAGAGCTGGGAGATCAAGCCCCCGGCCGGCGGGGCAACCGACGGGCTGCAGCTCCTCAACATCACCGTGTTGCTCTCGGAGCGCCCCTGGTGAGAGACCGCGCGCTGGGGATCGTCTGGATCGTCGTCGCCCTCGTCCTCGCCATTGTCCTGCTCTACGAGCTGGGCAAGTGGCGCTCGATCTCCAGCGAGGGAATCCGCGCAGGAACGGAGCGCGTGCGGCTGACCGGAGAGATCCGGGCCAAGGAGGAGGAGATCGTCCGCGAGATGCGCGCCAACGCCGGGCTCCTCCAGGAGATGCAGTGGACCTCGGCCGGCGGCGACCCGTCCGCCTTCCTCACGCGGCTCGCCGAGCTGGCCCGCGAGAAGCGCATGAAGGTGATCGGCATCGGCACCCTCGAGCGCCAGGCCACGGCGCAGTTCAACAAGTCGTGGCACCTGATCCAGGTCGTGGCGCCCTACGGGGAGCTGCGCGAGCTGGCGGCGCGCGTGGAGGGGGAGAAGGGCATCCTCGAGGACATGTCGCTCTCCGTGGCGAAGGAGCCGGCGGTGCCCGGGGCCGCGAAGGTCGACGAGGTCGAGGCCAAGTTCAAGATGACGGCGCTCGAGCTGACGACCGAGGCCAAGAGGATCCTCGATCGTGCCCTGGCGGCGAGCGGGGCCGGCCCGCAGCCGTCTGCGCTCTCGCTGCCGCTGCCAACCGCCGTGGCCGATGCGGGGCCCGCGCGCGACCCGTTCGCGTTCGGCGCGGTGGCGGCGGCCCCGGCCGCCGGCCGCCGTCCGGCCGCTGGCGCCAGGCCCGCGGTCGCCCCGGTGCCCGCCAAGCCAGCCGCCCCCGCTGTCGAGGCGCCCAAGGTGGCCATGGAGCTCAAGGGGATCGTGGGCTTCCCGGGCGGCTTCCTCGCCATCGTGAACAACCAGATCGTGAAGGTCGGCGACAGCCTCTCCGGGCACCGCGTGGAGCGGATCACGGACGATGCGGTGGTGCTCCGGGAGCCCGGCGGGGGAACGCGAACGATTTCCCTGCCCGGGCTGGCTGCGGCCCCGCCCGCGGGGCTCAGGAGGTGAGAGAGACCATGGTGTCCTGGATGCGGATCGGCTTCGCGCTGCTCGGCCTGGCTGTCCTCACGCTGTTCCCGTCAGATCCCGCTGCCACCGCCCAGGGGGCCTGCCGCGACAAGCTGCCGGCGGAGCCCATCACGCTCAACCTGCGCGACGCCAACGTGCAGACGACGCTGCGGCTGCTGTCCCAGCAGTACCGGGTCAACATGGTCGTCACCGACGAGGTGAAGGGGACGGTGACGCTGGACTTCTTCCAGGTCCCGGCGCGCGACGTCTTCGAGGTCATCATCGAGTCGGCCAATCTGCAATGCGTGGAGGCGACGGGCGTGCTCCGCGTGAGCACCACCACCCGGCTGAAGCAGGAGGCGGACGAGCGGCAGAAGGCCCAGGATGACCGCACCCGGCTCGATGCCGACACGCGCCAGAAAATCGCCGAGGCCCGGCAGAAGGAGGAGGAGTTCGCGGAGCTCAGGGCGCGGGGCCCGGTCAGGGAGATCACCCTGCGCCTCTCCTACGCCGATGCGGAGGAGGTCGCCAAGACCATCTCGGGCATCCTGGGACTGCCCTCCGGCGGCGAGCTGGTCCCGACGCTTCAGCCGCAGATGTACGCGCCGCCCCCGCCGGTGAGCATTCCCGGCCAGCCGCTCCAGCCGCCGACGGTCCAGGCGCCGGCCGCCCTGCCTCCGCCCGATGTGCTGTCGAGGGGGCTCACGGTCAGGGCCTACAAGCCCACCAACACGGTATTCATCCGCTTCTACGAGAACGACCTCAACCGGATCGTGAAGCTCATCAAGGAGTCGCTCGACATCCCGCTGCCGCAGGTGCAGATCGCCGCGCAGATGGTGATCACGACCCAGAGCGCGCTGGAGCAGATCGGCATCCAGTGGGGCGGGGCGGCGGTGGGCCAGCCACGGCACCCGAGGGACCCGGCCCTTCTCGGCCAGGGCTACTCCCAGGCGAACGTGACCCAGGGGGGCACCAGCCAGGTCCCGACGCCCCCCGTTGGCGGCACGCCGGTTGTCGGCACATTCAGCCAGAACCCGAACCTCCTGGGCGCCGGGAACACGTTCCTGCCTATCGCCGCGGCGACGGGCTTCCCCGTGGGTGGCAACCTCATCAATCTGCCCATCACGGCGGCCAACCCCGCGCTCGGCCTCCTCCTCGGGATCGTCGGCAGCGACTTCAACCTGAACCTGGCCATCCAGGCGCTGGAAACCCAGGGCAAGGCCCGGTCGCTGTCCGAGCCGAGGGTCGTGACCATCGAGAACGTCAAGGCCGTCATCTCTCGTGGCTTCGAGGTGCCCTTCACGAGCGCCTCCCAGCAGGGCACTCAGGTGCAGTTCAAGGACGCGCTCCTCGAGCTGACCGTGACCCCGAACGTGATTTACGAGAACGGCCTCACCAAGATCCGGCTGAAGGTCATCCTGCAGAACGACGAGCCGAGCTTCTCGGCCGCCGCGGTTCGCGCCACGGCCGACAATCCGGCCATCTTCAAGCGCAAGACGATGACGGAAGTGGTCATGATCGAGGGGGAGCGGCTCGTCATCGGTGGGGTCACGAAGGAGAGCTCCGAGAAGTCGCTGCGCGGGGTGCCGCTCCTGTCGAATATCCCGGTGCTCGGCTGGCTCTTCAAGAAGCGCGAGACCAGCTCCGACGCGGAGGAGCTGGTGGTGATCCTCACGCCCACCGTGCTGAAGAGGCCGGACGGCGCCGCCAAGAGGTAACCCCAGGTGTACGAGGCGTTCTTCAGCCTCGAGGATGCCCCGTTTGTCCTCACGCCTGACCCTCGCTTCCTGCTCCGGTCGAAGGGGCACCACGAGATCCTGGGGACGCTCCTCTACGGGATCACGAGCCAGAAGGGCCTCATGGCCCTCATCGGCGAGGTGGGCACGGGCAAGACCACGCTGTGCCGGGCCCTCCTGCGCGAACTGCCCAAGGACGTGCAGAGCGCGCTGGTCCTCAACCCGCACCTTTCCGACATCGAGCTGGTCGGGACGATCCTGGACGACCTGGGGATCGAGCGCCGCGGCACCACGAAGGGCGAGCTGATGACGGCGCTGTCCCAGCACCTCCTCGCCGCGGGCGGCGAGGGTAAGACCGTGGTCGTCATTCTCGACGAAGCCCAGCAGATGAGCGTGGAGGCCCTCGAGCAGATCCGGATCCTCTCCACGCTGGAGACCGCCACCCGCAAGTTGTTGCAGATCATCCTGTCGGGCCAGCCCGAGCTCGAGGAGAAGCTCAAGCAGCGGGAGCTGCGCCAGCTCGATCAGCGCATCGGCATCCGGTGCTACCTCAAGCCGCTGTCCAGGAAGGACACGTTCCGCTACGTGGAGCACCGGATGCGTATCGCCGGGCTGCCCGGGGCCCTGCCGTTCACGCGCGCCGCCATGGCGAGGATCTTTGCTTACAGCCTGGGGATCCCCCGGGTGATCAACATGGTCTGCGACCGGGCGCTCATGGCGGCCTTCAGCGCCCGGGCGCGCGAGATCAACCCGGCGCTCGTCAAGGCCGCGATCAAGAACCTCCAGGGCGAGAGCCGCGGGAAGCGACGCGGTGCGGCCGGGGCGGGAGGCGGTCGGCGCTTCGGGCGCGCTGCCATCGCGGCCGGCGTGCTCGGCGCCGTGCTGGTCGGCGGGGCGGCCGCCGGCTACTGGACCGGATGGGCACCGCCGGTTTTCCGCCTCCCATGGCGGGCCGATGCGCCGGGGGCGGCGACTCGTCCGCGGGGCGCCGTTCCGGTGCCGGCCTCGGCGCCGTCGGCCGGCCAGCCCGCGGTAATCGGACGGGGTGAGCCCGGCGCCGCTCCGCGAGACGGCCAGTCGCGCGAGGCCCTGCCGCGCGACGGGATGAAGAGCCTGCTCGTCCAGGTCCTGAGACTCTGGAGCGTCAACGAGGAGCTGTCTGACGGCATTATCGCCGCGTGGCCCGTGGACGCAGCGCGCGCCCCTGACCTGGCGGCCATCGCCGCGAGCTACCAGCTCTCGGCGACGCTCCTGCCCGAGACCACGCTGGCCGAGCTGCGCGCCATCGGACTGCCGGCGCTCATGCAAACCGGCGGCAGCGAGGGCGCGCGCGCGCTCCTCCTGCGCGGCATCGAGGGGGACACGGCGGTCCTGGCCACGCCCACCGGCGAGGAGACCCACATCGCGCTGGACCGCCTGGAGGCCGCCTGGAACCATCAGGCCTGGATCATCTGGAGGAACATCGACCTCCTGCCGGCCGATCCGAATCAGGAGCTGACGCCGACGGTGGTCGCGACCCTCGCGCTGCGCTTCCAGAAGCTCGGGCACCTGACGCCGCCCGTGCCCACGACCAATAACGAGCGCTTCCAGCAGGCGGTGCGCCGCTTCCAGCGCGCCACGGGGCTCCGCGACGACGGGATCGTCGGGCCCCGGACCACGCTGGCCCTCTCCCGCGTGATCGGCGGCCGCTTCAGCCCCACGATCACCGACACCAAGCCCCGATGACGCTCCACGGTGACCCCGACGCCCCGATGAGCCCCGGAGGGGCGAAGAGGCCCAACCGCACACCGGAGTCCTCCACGTTCAGGCGAGAAGGAGAGAGCCCCGCAGGGGCGAAGAGGCCCAACCGCGACCCGATGTCATCCACATTCAGGCGTGAAGAATGAGCCGGCTCGCGGACATCCTGTCAGGGATGGACCGCGGTCGCTCCCGGCCGCGAGGCCTCGGTGGGATTTCGAACCTGGCCCCACCGCCCGCGCCCACACGGAAGTGGCGTATGGGCGTGCCTTTGGTTATCCTAGCGGTCATGGTAGCCGTCGCGGTGGCCTTGTACATGCGACCGCACCCGGACACGGTGTCGAGGGTGGCGGCTCCCACCCCGCCCGTCCCAGCTCCCGTCGCCTCCCAGCAGCCCCTCCCGGCCGCGGGCCCGGCGAAGCTCTCGGTTCGCCGCGAGGCGGAGGCGCCCGTCCGGGCCCTGCTGACCCAGGGGGCCGAGGCGGTGGAGCGTGGCGCCTTCGGTGAGGCCGCGGGCCTCTTGAGGCAGGCCACGGAGCTGGCGCCGAGCGATCCCGACGCCTGGAACGGGCTCGGTGTCGCGCTGGTTCATCTCGGAGACGTCACGGCCGGGGTGGCCGCGTTGCGCCGTGCCGTGCGGCTCAAGCCGACCCATGCCGAGGCCGAGCGGAACCTCGGCGTCGTCCTCGACCGCCAGGGGAAGTCCATGGAAGCGGCCGCCCACTACCGCGCATTCCTCGACCTCGCCACGAACGGACATCCCGCCCGGAACGACGTGCGCCGGCGGCTCGGGGAAATCGCCAGCCGGAAAGGCGACGGATGACGCAGCCCACCGAGCGCTGGGGCTGGGTTCCGCTGGGCCAGATGCTCGTCCAGGACGGAATCCTGACCGACGAGCAGCTCGCTTCCGCCCTGGATCGCCAGCGCAAGGTGAAGGACCGTCTGGGCCAGGTCCTCATCGAGATGAAGCTCATCGACGAGGAGGTTCTGCTCAAGTACCTGGGCGCGCAGTTCCGGAAGGAGCCCATCACCCGCCTGGAGCTGGCCGCTCTCGACCTGGACGTCGTCAGGCTCGTGCCGGAGGAAGTCGCCCGCCAGCACCGCATCATCGCCGCCGAGCGGCACGGCCGCCGGCTCGTCGTCGCCACCGCGGACCCGCTGAACGTCGTCGCCATCGACGACCTGCGCCGCGCCACGGGGCTCGACGTGGACTTCCGCATCGGCCCCGGCAGCGCGATCCAGGAAGCCATCGACAAGTGCTACCGCAAGATGATGTCCACGGCGGGCATCGACGACGCGCTCCGCCAGGACCTGGGTCTGAGCGTCGGGCTGTCGCCCATCACCGAAGAGGCCGTGGACGTCAAGCAGCTGCGGACCCAGGCCGACGATCCGCCCGTCGTGAAGGTCGTGAACTACGTCCTGGGCCGGGCGGCCGAGGACCGCGCCTCTGACATCCACGTCGAGGCCCACGAGGACCGGACGCGCGTCCGGTACCGCATCGACGGCCTGCTGTTCGACCTGATCGAGGTGCCGCGCTCGCTCCATCTGGCCGTCGTCTCGCGCCTCAAGATCATCTCCCGGCTCGACATCGCCGAGCGCCGCCTCCCCCAGGACGGCAGCTTCGCCTCGCGCATCCACGGCAGGGAGATCGACTTCCGCGTCTCCACGCTGCCCACGATCTGGGGCGAGAAGGTGGTGCTGCGGCTCCTCGAGAAGGAAGCCGTCACGACCACCTACACGCTGGAGAACCTGGGCTTCGACCCGGACCAGCTCGAGTCGTTCATGAAGGGCATCCGCCGGCCGTGGGGCATGGTCCTCTTGACGGGGCCCACCGGGAGCGGCAAGTCCACGACGCTGCACACGGCCATCAAGGCCATCAAGTCGCCGCGCAAGAACATCGTCACCGTCGAGGATCCCGTCGAGTACCGCCAGCCCGGCATCCAGCAGGTGCAGGTCAAGGCCGAGATCGGGTTCGACTTCGCCCGCTCGCTCCGATCCATCCTGCGCCAGGACCCGGACATCATCATGGTGGGCGAGATCCGGGACGCCGAGACGGCGCAGATCGCCGTCCGGGCGGCCCTCACCGGCCACCTCGTGCTCTCGACGCTGCATACCAACGACGCGGTCTCCACCCTCATCCGGTTGATCAACATCGGGGTCGAGCCGTTCCTCGTCGCCACGGCCGTGAACGTGGCGGCCGCGCAGCGGCTCGTCAGGAAGATCTGCACGCACTGCAAGGAGGCCTACCGGCCCACGCCGGAGGAGGCCAGCCTGTTCGCCCCCGGCCCGGCGCCCGAGCTGCTGCACCGCGGTCGGGGATGCAAGGAGTGCCGCAACATCGGCTACCACGGCCGCATGGCCCTCTACGAGGTGTTCTGGATCAACGCGAACGTGCGCCGCATGGTGCTCGACGGGGCCGACGGGGACGCGATCCGCAAGTACGCCGTCGAGGGCGGGATGGTGCCCCTCAGGCAGGCGGGGTTCCGCAAGGTGGTGCAGGGGATCACCACCCTGGAAGAGATCATGGCCGTCGTCGCGGACCAGGACTGAGCCCATGCCCGTCTTCGAGTACGAGGTCGCCGATCGCGCCGGGGCCCTGACGCGGGGGCGGGCCGAGGCCGCGACCGAGGGCGATCTGATCGCCCGCTTCAAGGAGCAGGGGCAGTGGGTGCTGGCCGTTCGACCGGCGGCCGGCGGCGGCGTGGCCGGGCTCGGAGCCGGCGTCGCGCTCGGGCCCCTCATCGAGGCGGCGCGGCAGATGGTCAAGCGGCTGTCGAGCGGCGTGAACCTGGCCACCATGGTGCTGTTCACGGGCCAGCTGGCGGCCATGCTGTCGGGCGGACTGCACCTGGTCCGGATCCTCACCGCGCTCGCGGCCGAGACGACGAACAAGCCCTTCAGGAAGGTGCTGGAGGACGTGCGCGATGCCATCACCGGCGGCGCCAGCTTCGCCGACTCGCTCACCCGGCACCCGCACGTGTTCGACCGGCTCTACGTCGCCGTGATCCGGGCCGGCGAGCTGTCGGGCTCCCTGCCGCAGGTCCTGGACACGCTCACCGTCTACCTCGAGAAGACGGCGAACCTCCGCCGCAAGGTCAAGGGGGCCATCGCCTATCCGATCGTCATCCTGATCGTCGCCCTCCTGGTCGTCTTCGTGATGGTGGTGAAGATCGTGCCGATCTTCCAGGGGGTGTACGCGCGCGCCAACGCCACGCTGCCCGCGCCGACCCGCGCGCTCGTGGCGATCAGCGACGCGGTGCGCGACTCGACGCTGACGGTCCTTGTGGTCCTCATCCTGGTGGTCATCGGCATCTTTGCGGCCCTGCAGACGGAGGCCGGCCGCCGCCTCTTCGACCGCTTCAAGCTCAACGTGCCGCTCTTCGGGTCGCTCATCCGCAAGGCGATCATGGCCCGTGTCTGCCGCACGCTCAGCGTGCTGCTCAACAGCGGCATCCCGCTCATCGAGGCCATGGAGACCGTCTCCAAGGTCGCGGGGAACAAGGTGGTCGAGGAGGCCATGGCGGCGGCCACCCAGCGGATGCGGGACGGCGGCACCATCGCCGAGACCCTCCGCGAGACGGGCCAGTTCCCGAGCATGGTCACCCAGCTCGTGGCCACCGGCGAGGAGAGCGGCACGCTGCCGGGGATGCTGGCGAAGGCCGCGCTCTACTACGAGCAGCAGGTGGACAGCGCGGTGGCCACCCTGTCCACGCTCATCGAGCCCATCATGATCGTGATCATGGGGGCCATCGCCGGGAGCATCATCTTCGCGCTCTATCTGCCGATCTTCACCCTCGGCCAGGCGCTCAAGGGCGGGATCAAGTAGACCGCAGCGCCGGAGCGATGCCCGAGCGGGTTCGGCCGTATCGCGTGTCGGTCAGGCTGTACGTGGTCTTCTCCCTCCTCATGGCCGTCTCGGCCACGGTGAGCGGCCTCATCCTCCTCTACCTCGCGCGGCCCTTCATCACGGAGCTCGGAGGGCAGCAGGCCGCCCGCGCGACCGTCCTCCTCTTCTCCGGCGCGGCGCTGGCGGGGGCGGCGGCGGCCGTGGGCGGGCTCGTGGTCGGGCTGCGCTTCGCCGGGCGCATCCGCGGCATCGTCCGGAAGGCGCAGGCCCTGTCCCCGACCGGCGAGGAGACGATTCAGTCGCGCGCCACCGACGAGCTCGGGGCGCTGGACGAGGTGGTGGGCCGGCTGACGCTCTCCATGGATCGCTTCGTCCGGGACAGCGACATCCTCACGCGGCTGCCCGAGGGCATGCTCCTGCTGGGGCCCGCGGGCGACCTCGTGTCGTTCAACACCGCCGCCGAGGTCCTCCTGGAGCTGTCGCTGGAGCACTTCCGTGGCCTGCCGATCCTGTCCAGCCAGGGACCGCTGCCGGTGGGCAAGGGGAACGAGCCGCTGGCCCACCTGCTCGACGACGCCACGGTGGGGGAGCGCTCGGTCCACATGAGCGAGGTGACGGCGACGACCTCGAAGGGGCGGGAGCTGCTCCTGGAGGTCACCGCCCAGCACCGCCAGTGGGGGCGGGACTCGACGGCGCTGGTCCTGCTCTTCCGGGACGCCACGGAAAAGCGGCGGATCCGGGAGGAGATCCGGCGGGCGGATCAGCTCGCTTTCCTCGGGGGCATGGCCGCGCGCGTCGCCCACGAGATCCGCACGCCGCTGGCGACGATCCGCGGCCTGGTGGAGCTGCTGCAAACCGACCTGCCCCCCTCGGACTCGAGGCGGGAGTACATGGATCGCCTGCTCCAGGCGGTGGACCGGCAGGACCGCCTGGTCGAGAACCTCCTCACCCTGAGCCACCCGGAGCCGGAGAGCTGGCAGCCCGTGCCCCTGCGGGAGCTGGTGGACGATGTCGTCGGCATGCTGCCGGGCGATCCGCGCCTCCGTGTGGCGCCGCCGCCCGCATTCCTTCCCCCTGCCGTGGGGGACGCGTTCCGGCTGAGCGAGGTGCTCGCCAACCTGATCAAGAACGCGCTGGAAGCCACGCCCCGGGATGGTACGGTGGAAGTCATGCTGGCGCCGGGAGAGCGCGATCGCGTCCGCGTCACGGTGCGGAATACCGGCGCGGGCATCCCCGCCGAGATCCGGGAGCGCATCTTCCAGCCCTTCTTCACGACGAAGTCGCGCGGGACGGGGCTCGGGCTCGCGATCGCCAGGCAGATCGTGGACGCGCATCGGGGGAGCCTCAGAGTGGAGAGTGACGGCGTGTCGGAGACCACGTTCATCGTCGAGCTGCCCACCACGGCACCGGTGGTGGCGGCCACGCGCGCCTGAGAGGCGCCATGGCCGAGCGCGTCCTGATCGCCGAGGACGACGAGGACCTGGCCTTCGTCCTGCGCGAGGCTCTGATCCGGAAGGCCTACGAGGTCGAGGTGGCGCCCACGGCCGGCGCCCTTCTCGACACGCTCAAGGTTGCCGCGTGGGACCTGATCCTCCTGGACGTGAAGCTCCCGGACATGGATGGGCTCGACGCCATCCCGCGCTGCCGCGACCTAGCCCCGGACACGCCCATCATCGTGATGACGGCCCACGGCACCCGCGAGATCGCCAGCGAGGCCATCACACGCGGCGCGTACGACTTCTTCACCAAGCCCCTCAAGATGGTCGAGTTCCAGGTGGTCGTCGCCCGGGCCCTCGAGCGGCGGCGCCTCCAGCAGCAGGTCAAGGCGCTGCAGGCGGCGCAGGGGACCGGTTTCGAGGAGCTGATCGGGCCCAGCCTCCCGCTCCGCCGCGTGATCGAGATGGCGCAGCGGGTGGCGCCCACCGATGTGACCATCCTGATCGAAGGCGAGAGCGGGACGGGCAAGGAGGTGCTGGCCCGCGCCATCCACCGGCTGAGCCCCCGGAAGGAGGGGCCGCTCATCCCGGTGAACTGCGCGGCGATTCCGGAGGGGTTGCTCGAGTCCGAGCTCTTCGGCCACGAGCGGGGCGCCTTCACGGGAGCCGTGCGGGCCAAGCCGGGACGCTTCGAGCTCGCGCGCTCCGGCACGCTCTTCCTCGACGAGATCGGCGACATGCCGCTCTCCATGCAGGTGAAGATCCTAAGGGCGCTCCAGGAGCGGGAGATCGAGCGCGTGGGTGGCACCAGGCCCATCAGCGTGGACGTGCGGGTGGTCGCCGCCACCCACCAGAACCTCGACACCCTCGTCGCGGAGGGCAAGTTCCGCCCCGACCTCTTCTACCGCCTGCAGGGCATCCGGCTGCGGATTCCCCCGCTGCGGGAGCGGATCGACGATCTGCCGGACCTGATCACCCATCTGCTGCAGCGCGCCGCGCGCCGGCTGTCGCGGATGCCGGCCACGCTGTCCACCGAGGCGCTCCGGTGTCTCTGGACCTACCAGTGGCCCGGCAATGTCCGCGAATTGCAGCATGTGCTGGAAGGCGCCATGGTGCTCTCCGACGGCATCATCCTGCCGGAGCACCTGCCGCCGGCCATCCAGCAGAGCGCAGCGGCGCCCCCCGATACCGCCGTCCACCCTCCGCTCTCCGGGTCCCTCGACGAGGCGCTCGAAGACTGGGAGCGCCGCATGATCCTCGACGCGCTCCGCCAGGCGGGCGGCGTCCAGGCGCGCGCCGCCAAGATCCTCGGCATCTCGGAGCGCAGCCTCTGGTATCGGGTCAAGAAGCTCGGCATCCAGGTCCGGACGCCGCCCGCATGAGATCTCCCGGCCCGGGCTCTTGACCCCACCGGCCGCCGCTGCCATGGACACCTTCGCCGAAGCCCTGGCCGCTCTCCTCGGCCGCCTCGCCGCCATCGAGGGGCCGCTGGTGGTCGTCGTCTCGCGGATCCTCGTGGTGCTGGCGGCCGTCGGGCTGGCCTCCGTGGGGTACCGGGCCGGCTC
>MGBT01000196.1:14230-16500 GCA_001788395.1 Candidatus Rokubacteria bacterium GWA2_70_23 | reverse complement strand
TCCCGTCAAGGTCCAGCGCGCGCGGACCCTCGGGCCGCTCATGAAGAGCGTCACCCGGTACGCGCTGGCCTTCATGGCGCTCATGGTGACCCTGCGGGAAGTCGGCGTCGATATCCGGGCCCTCCTGGTCTCGGCCGGGGTCCTCGGGCTGGCCGTGGGGCTCGGCGCCCAGAGCCTCATCAAGGATGTGATCACCGGCTTCTTCATCCTCTTCGAGGGGCTCATCGCGGTGGGCGACGTCATCGAGGTGGGCAGCCACGTGGGGACGGTGGAGTCCATCGGGCTGCGCGTCACCAAGCTCCGCATGCTCAACGGCGCCCAGCGGGTGATCCCCAACGGCGAGCTCACCCAGTTCGCGAACTACAACAAGGGGTGGGCGCGGGCGGTGCTGGACGTGACCGTGGCCTACGACGTGGACGTGCGGCGCGCCCTCGAGCTGCTGGAGCGCCTGGCCCGGGAGTGGGGCCGGGAGACCGGGCTCGCCCTCGAGGACCCCCAGGCCCAGGGCATCGTCCGCTTCGGCGACGGGGAGCTGGGCTTGCGCCTGATGGTGAAGGTGCCGGCGGACAAGCGCGCGGAGGCCGAGATGGAGCTGCGCCGGCGGATCAAGGAGACCTTCGATCGCGAGGGCATCCAGGTGCCGTCCGCCGAGCGTGTCGTGTACCTTCGAGCCGAGAAGCCCGGGAGAGAGTGATGGCGCAGCCTCCGATGAAGGTTCGCAAGGCGGTGTTCCCGGCCGCGGGCCTCGGCACCCGGTTCCTGCCGGCCACCAAGGCGCAGCCCAAGGAGATGCTGCCGCTGGTGGACAAGCCCACCATCCAGTACGTGGTGGAAGAGGCGGTGGCCTCGGGGCTCCAGGACATCATCCTGGTCACCGGACGGAACAAGCGCGCGATCGAGGATCACTTCGACGCCGCCTTCGAGCTGGAGTACTACCTGCAGGACCGCGGCAAGCTGGAGGAGCTCGCGCAGATCAAGACCATCTCCGAGCTGGCCGCCGTCTCCTACGTCCGCCAGAAGGAGCCGCTGGGGCTGGGGCACGCCATTCTCTGCGCCCGGCCGCTGGTGGGCGAGGAGCCCTTCGGCGTCTTCCTGGGGGACGACATCATCGTCTCCACGGTGCCGTGCATGCGCCAGCTCCTGGACGTCTACGAGCGCCACGACGGTCCCGTCCTGGCCGTCATGCGGGTGCCCCGCGAGGAGATCGGCCGCTACGGGGTCATCTCCGCCCGGTCCCTCGGCGGGAACGTCTTCGAGGTCCAGGACCTGGTCGAGAAGCCGGACCCGGCAGACGCCCCGTCCGATCTGGCCATCATCGGGCGCTATGTCCTGACGCCGGACCTGTTCCCCATCCTGGCCGAGACCGCCGCCGACAGCCGCGGCGAGATCCAGCTCACCAACGGCCTGCGCACGCTGCGGGCCCGGCGCCCCATCTACGCCGTGGAGTTCGAGGGCAAGCGCTACGACACCGGCGACCGGCTCGGCTTCCTCAAGGCGACGGTGGAGTTCGCCCTGGCGCGCCCCGACCTGGCGGAGGCCTTCCGCAGCTACCTCAAGAGCCTCGACCTGTAGACCGGATCAGGCGCGAAGAGACGCCCCACCCTCGCCCCCCGAGGGGGAGGGGGACAGGGCGAGGGGCGGTGCGGAACGCGGAAGCCTTGACATTACATCAAGGAGGGTTGATGCGATGAAGTGCATCTCGTGCGGCACCGCGATGAAGACGAAGCGAGAGAACTACCACTATGTCGAGAGCGGGCTGCCCCATGTGAGCCTCGAGAGCATCGACGTCAGCCGGTGCGCTGGCTGCGGAGAGTCCGAGGTGGCTATCCCGGCGATCGAGGATCTCCATCGCGTCATTGCCGAGAGTCTCATCCAGAAGCGGTCGCGGCTGGCCCCAGCGGAGATCCGGTTTCTGAGGAAGTACCTGGGCTGGTCTGGGACGGACTTCGCCAAGCGCGCCGGCACGACACCGGAGACCGTCTCGCGCTGGGAGACGGGGGCCAGCCCGATGGGCGGGGCGTCCGACCGCCTGCTGCGGCTCCTCGTCGTGACGAAGACCCCGGTCAACGATTACTCGGTTGATGCCCTCGCGGAGATCGAAGTCGACCGGAGCCCACGCCCAATGCGCCTGGGTCTCACTCGCGACCGCAAAGGGGGGTGGCGGCCGCGATCAGGTCGAGATTTCGTGACTGCCTGAGTGGCGCTGCGCTTGGCTCAGGTGCTCGTCACGCGCGGGCATGACCAGGAACGGTCAGAGCATCGCGGAACGC
>MGBT01000196.1:467-14213 GCA_001788395.1 Candidatus Rokubacteria bacterium GWA2_70_23 | reverse complement strand
GCCGTTCGATTGACTTCCCGAGGGGTTTCTGGGAAAATCCGCCCACCGGAAAGGCCCCGGCGCCAAGGGGGCAACCGACACGCATGGCACACCACCCAAAGCGGGCCTTTCACATCGCCTCCGAAGCCGAGATCAAGGCTGGCGAGGTGTCCGACGTCTACTTCGCGCGCACCGTCCAGATCCTCAAGGCCCGGGGCCTCAACAGGCGCGTCAAGGCCGAGATCCGCCTGAAGAGTTTTCCGCAGGCCGACTGGTCCTTCGGCATCCTGGCGGGGATCGAGGAGGCGGCCACCCTGCTCGAAGGCCTCCCCGTGAACGTGTGGGCCATGGACGAGGGGACCCTGTTCGCCCCCTACGAGCCGGTGCTGGTGGTCGAGGGGACCTACACCGAGTGGGCCGAGTACGAGACCGCCCTCCTTGGCTTTCTCTGCCAGGCCTCCGGCATCGCCACCAAGGCCGCCCGCTGCAAGCGCGCCGCAGGCGAGCGCCAGGTCATCTCCTTCGGCGCGCGGCGCATGCACCCGGCGCTGGCTCCCATGATCGAGCGCAACGCCTTCATCGGCGGCTGCGACGGCGTGGCCGTGACCAAGGCCGCCGAGCTGATCGACGCCGACCCCATGGGGACCATCCCGCATGCCCTCGTGCTCATGTTCGGCGACACCGTGGAGGCCCTCCGCGCCTTCCACGAGGTGGTGGACCCGAAGGTGCGCCGCGTGGCCCTCATCGACACGCTCCAGGACGAGAAGTTCGAGGCCATCCGCGTCGCCGAGGCGCTCGGGAAGGACCTCTACGCCGTCCGGCTCGACACGCCGTCCTCGCGGCGCGGCGATTTCTACCGGATCCTCGAGGAGGTGCGGTGGGAGCTGGACCTCCGCGGCTTCGACCACGTGAAGATCCTCGCCTCCGGCGGCATCGACGAGTACGAGATCCTCAAGCTCAACCCGCTCGTGGACGGCTACGGGGTCGGCACCGCCATCGCCAATGCTCCGGCGCTCTCCTTCGCGCTCGACATCATGGAGATCGAGGGTCGGCCCATGGCCAAGCGCGGCAAGCGCTCGGGCGCCAAGCAGGTGTGGCGCATGCCCGGCTCCGTCCAGAACACGGTCCTGCCCGCCCACAAGCCTGCCCCGATGGGCGCGGACGGCCGCCCCGCCGAGGGCCTGCTCAAGCCCCTCATCGCCTCGGGCCGCCTCGCGCGCGACCTGCCGCCGCCCCGGAGCATCCGCGAGTACGTGCTGGAGCAGATGCTCCGGATCGACATCGACGCCTCCCGGGAGCGGGGCCTGCGCGGGGATTACTGAGAGCGGGGCCCGCGGCATGGGCGTCCTGGATACGATCGTGTCCCATAAGCGCGCCGAGGTGGCCGAGCGGCGCGCGGCCCGCCCGGTGAGCCTCCTCGAGTCGGCCTGCCGCTCTCGCGCTCCGGCCAAGGACTTCGAGGCAGCGCTGCGCCCGGGCCCGGGAGAGCGCGTCACCCTCATCGCGGAGGTGAAGCGAGCCTCCCCGTCCCGGGGCGTGCTGAACGCCGCGCTCGATCCCGCCGCCCAGGGGCGGAGCTATGCCGCCGCCGGGGCTGCCGCGCTCTCCGTCCTCACCGACGAGAAGTATTTCCACGGGACGCTCGACGATCTCGTGGCCGTCCGCGCCGCCGTCTCGCTGCCCGTGCTCCGCAAGGAGTTCATCGTGGACGAGTACCAGCTCTGGGAGTCGAGGGCCGCGGGCGCCGACGCCGTGCTCCTCATCGTGGCCGCCGTCGGCGCGGGCGCCCTCCGGGATCTGTTCCAGGCGGCCAAGGGCGTCGGGCTCGGCACGCTCGTGGAGGCTCACACGGCCCGCGAAGTCGAGGAGGCGCTGGCGCTGGGCGCGCAAGTGGTCGGCATCAACAACCGCGACCTCCAGACGCTCGACACGGATGTGGCCACCTCCGTGGCCCTGCTGCCGATGATCCCGGCGGGCTGCGTGGCAGTGAGCGAGAGCGGCATCTTCACTCGCGAGGATGTCGAGCGGGTCGTGGCGGCGGGCGCGCACGCGGTCCTGGTGGGCGAGGCGCTCGTGCGGGCGGGGGATGTTGCCGCCAAGGTGCGGGAACTCACGCTGCGGGACGCCTGAGGTGATCCGGATCAAGATCTGCGGGATCACCAGCGCCGAGGACGCCCGGCTCTGCTGGGAGGCGGGGGCCGACGCCCTCGGGTTCATCTTCGTGGAAGGGACGCCGCGCCATGTGACGCCGGCCCAGGCCGCCGCCATCATCGCCGGGCTTCCGCCGTTCGTGACGCCGGTGGGTGTGTTCTGGGATCATGCCACGGGCCATGTCAAGGCGGTGGCCGAGGAGTGCGGGCTCGGGGCGCTGCAGTTCCACGGCGAGGAAGCCCCGGAGGACCTCGCGGGCTACCGGCTCCCGACGATCAAGACCATCAAGGTGGAGGGGCCGGAGGCGCTCCGCCGCATGGCGCGCTACCAGGTCTCGGCCTTTCTCCTGGACTCGCCAGCGCGCTGGAGCGAGGGCGAGGCGCGCCCCCCGATCTCCTGGGAGCTGGCCCGTCAGGCGCGGGAGGCCGGGCGGCGCATCATTCTCTCGGCCGGGCTCACCGCCGACAATGTCGCCGAGGCCGTGTGCGCCGCTACGCCGTATGCGGTGGACGTGAACTCAGGCGTGGAGACGCAGCCGGGCCGGAAGGACCCCGACAAGGTGCGCCGCTTCATCGCCAGCGCGTTGGCCGCCTGGCCGGGTCAGCCATGAGATCCGCAATGACGGCCGCGAGGCTGAACCCTGCCGCGCTCCCGGACCCCGCCGGCCACTTCGGCCGCTTCGGCGGGCGCTTCGTCCCCGAGACGCTCATGGCGCCGCTCGTGGATCTCGAGCGGGCCTATCGCGCGGCGCGTGCCGATGCCCGCTTCCGGCTCCGGCTCCAGGATCTCCTCACCCATTACGCCGGCCGGCCGACGCCGCTCTACTTCGCCGAGCGGCTGACGCGAGCCTGCGGCGGGGCGCGCATCTTCCTCAAGCGCGAGGACCTCTGCCACACGGGCGCGCACAAGATCAACAACGTGCTCGGGCAGGCGCTCCTGGCCACCCGCATGGGCAAGAAGCGGATCATCGCGGAGACCGGCGCGGGTCAGCACGGGGTGGCCTCGGCCACGGCGGCTGCGCTCTTCGGGCTCCCCTGCGAGGTCTACATGGGGAGCGTGGACGTCGAGCGCCAGGCGCTCAACGTCTTCCGCATGAAGCTCCTCGGGGCGACGGTGATCCCGGTGGAGTCGGGCTCCCGCACGCTCAAGGACGCGGTGAACGAGGCGCTCCGGGACTGGGTGACCAATGTCCGCAACACCTACTACCTCCTGGGCTCGGCCATGGGGCCGCACCCGTACCCGATGATGGTGCGCGATTTCCAGCGGGTGATCGGCGAGGAAGCGCGAGCCCAGTCGCGGACGCTCACCGGCCGGCTGCCGGACCTGGTGGTGGCCTGCGTCGGGGGCGGCTCCAACGCCATCGGCCTCTTCTGGCCCTTCATCAAGGACCGCTCTGTTCGCATCGTGGGCGTGGAGGCGGGCGGCCACGGCCTGCAGAGCGGCAAGCACGGCGCCTCTCTCGGGGCGGGCACGGTCGGCGTGCTGCACGGGAGCATGAGCTACGTGCTCCAGAACGACGACGGGCAGGTCGCCGAGGCCCACTCGATCTCGGCGGGTCTCGACTACCCCGGGGTCGGCCCCGAGCACGCCTACTACCGCGACCTCGGCCGCTTCCAGTACGCCTCCATCACGGACGCGGAGGCGCTGGAGGCGTTCCAGACGCTGGCGCGGCTCGAAGGACTGATGCCGGCGCTGGAGTCGGCCCACGCCGCGGCCTATGCCATGCAGGCCGCCCGGCAGATGAAGAAGAGCGAGACGGTCGTGGTCGGGCTGTCGGGGCGTGGCGACAAGGACGTCCACACCGTCGCCCACGCGCTGGGAAGCAACAACGGGAACGTGGTGGAGCCGACGCCCCGATGAGCCCCGCAGGGGCGAAGAGGCCCAACCGCAACGCGATGTCATCCACGTTCAGGCGGGATGGAGAGAGCCCCGCAGGGGCGAAGAGGCCCAACCGCAACGCGATGTCATCCACGTTCAAGCGTCCTAGATGACCCGGCTCGAGGCCACGTTCACGTCGCTCCGCGCGCGCGGCGAGCGGGCACTGATCCCGTACTTCACCGCGGGCGACCCGTCGCTGGCCCTCACAGGCAAACTGGTGGTCGAGGCGGCGCGCCAGGGGGCGGACATCATCGAGCTGGGCATCCCGTTCTCGGACCCGCTGGCCGATGGCCCGGTGATCCAGCGGGCGACGCAGCGCGCGCTCCAGGCCGGGGTGACGCTGCCGCGGGTGCTGGAGCTGGTGCGCGAGCTCCGGGCCGAGGTGAGCGTGCCCCTCGTCTTCCTGACTTACTACAATCCCGTGTTCGCCTTCGGGCTCAAGGCCTTCTGCCAGACGGCGGTGGAAGCCGGCGTGGACGGCGTGATCGTGGCCGATCTACCGCCCGAGGAGGCCGGGCCGCTCCAGGCCGAAGCCCGCCCGGCGGGGCTCGACCTCATCCACCTCGTGGCGCCCACCTCGACGCCGGCGCGGATGCGGAAGATCGCGCGGGCCAGCAGCGGATTCATCTACCTGGTCTCGCTCACCGGGGTCACCGGGGAGCGGACGGAGCTGCCGTCCGATCTTCTCCAGCACCTGCGGACGCTCCGCGGCATCACCGCCAAACCCGTGTGCGTCGGCTTCGGCATCGGCAACCCGGAGCAGGCCGCCGTGGTGGGCCGCTTCGCCGACGGCGTCATCGTGGGCTCGGCGATCGTGCGCGTGGTCGAGGAGCAATCCGGCTCTCCCGCGCTCATCCCCGAGGTCGGCCGCTTCATCGCCGCCCTCAAGGCTCCCCTCCGGGCGACCTAGCCATGGCGTGGTTCTGGAAGAAGAAGGAAGGGGAGGAGCGGCCCACGAAGGTCCAGATCGCCGAGGGGCTGTGGGTCAAGTGCGACTCGTGCAAGGAGATCGTCTACCGCGCCGAGGTGGACCGCGCCGGCCGCGTCTGCCCTCGCTGCCGCTACCCCTTCAGGATCTCGGCGCGGGAGCGTATCGCCTCCCTGGTGGACGAGGGCTCCTTCGAGGAGCGCGACGCGCGGCTCACCGCGCGGGACCCGCTGGAGTTCAAGGACACCAAGAAGTACACGGACCGCGTCAAGGCGGCGAAGAAGGCCACGGGCCTCGAGGAGGCCGTGCTGAGCGGCACGGCGCGCATCGGGGGCCACCCGCTGGTCCTCGCCGCATTCGAGTTCGGCTTCATGGGGGGCAGCATGGCCTCCGTGGTCGGGGAGAAGCTGACGCGGGCCATCGAGCTCGCCATCCAGAAGCGCATCCCGCTCGTGATTGTGTCCGCCTCGGGCGGGGCGCGGATGCAGGAGGGGATCCTGTCCCTCATGCAGATGGCCAAGACCGCGGCCGCGCTCCACCGTCTGGCCGAGGAGCGGTTGCCGTACATCTCGCTCCTCACCGATCCGACCACCGGGGGTGTGACGGCCAGCTTCGCCATGCTCGGCGACGTCATCATGGCCGAGCCGCGCGCCCTGATCGGGTTCGCGGGCCCGCGCGTGATCGCCGAGACCATCCGCCAGCCCTTGCCCGAAGGCTTCCAGCGCTCCGAGTTCCTCCTCCAGCACGGGCAGCTCGACCTGGTGGTCGAGCGGCGCGAGCTGCGGGAGACGCTCCGGCGTGTCCTCGCCTTCTTCGCCGGCCCGCCCTCCCAGCCCGCTCCATGACCTACCGTGAGGCCGTCGCCCGCATCCTCGGCCTGCGCGGCGGGGAGATGGCGGGGATGCGGCCGGGACTCGCGCGCGTCCGCGCGCTGCTGGACGCCATCGGAAATCCCGAGCGCGCGGTGCGCATCGTCCAGGTGGGGGGCACCAACGGCAAGGGCTCCATCTCCGCCATGCTCGCGGCGATCCTCACGGCTGCGGGGCATCGCACGGGGCTCTACACCTCTCCGCACCTCTGCTCGTTCCGGGAGCGCATCCGGGTGGACGGGCAGCCCATCGCCGAGGAAGACGTGGCGGACGGTGTGGAAGCCCTCGGGACGCTGGTCGCGCGGCTCGACGCCACGATGTTCGAGGCCGCCACCGCGCTGGCGCTCGACCACTTCGCGCGCCGGTCCGTGGAGGTCGCCGTGCTGGAGGTGGGTCTCGGCGGCCGGCTGGACGCGACCACGGTCGGGCGGCCGGAGGTCGAGATCATCGCGCGCATCGACCACGACCACCAGGCGCAGCTCGGCTACACGCTCCCCGAGATCGCGGCGGAGAAGGGCCACATCATCAGGAGCGGGATCGCGTGCTCGGCCCGCCAGGAGCCTGAGGTGGCGCAGGTCCTCGCCCGGCGTGCCGCGGCTGTGGCCGTGCCGCTCCTGTGCGAGGGGCGGGAGCTCCGGGTCTCGGCGGCTGCTGCGCCTCGCCTCGAGGGGCAGCGCCTCGACCTGAGCGGCCCCGGCTGGCGTCTCGACGATCTTCTTTGCCCGCTCCTGGGTGTGTTCCAGCCTGGCAATGCGCTGCTCGCCGCGGCCGCCGCCCGCGCCCTCGGGGTGGGGGAGGCGGCCATCCGCCACGGGCTAGCCAGCGTTCGGTGGCCGGGGCGCTTCCAGGTCCTGGGACGCGACCCGGTGCTCGTGCTCGACGGTGCCCACAACCCCGGCGGCGCCCGCGCCCTCGCTGCCTCCCTCCGGGCCTATTTCCCCGGGCAGCCCATCACCTTCGTCATCGGCATCTCGGCCGACAAGGATCAGGTGGGGATCCTCGAGGCCCTGGCGCCGCAGGCCTCCCGGCTCATCCTCACCGCGGCCGCGCATCCCCGGGCGGCCGCGCCAGAGGCCCTCGCCACGGCGGCCGCGAGCCTGACCCCCCCCCCGGGCTGGACCATCGAGACGGCCGCCGCGAGCTCCGAAGCCCTAGCCCTGGCCATGGCGGCGCCCAGGACCCCCATAATTTGTGTGGCAGGCTCCCTCTTCCTGATCGGCGAAGTGCTCGCCCAGCGCCCGGAAACCGCCGATATTCTTTGCGGTCTTGAGCGCGGCTGATAGCATGGAAGCCCGGCCCAGAGCGGGCCTGCCGAGACATCCCGATGCCGCCCATACCTTTGCGTCTGTCGTTCGGTAGCACCCTCCTCGCGCTGGCTTTGTCCCTGGTTCTGGCCGTTCCTGCGACCCTCTCGGCGCAGCAGGCGCCGCTCACGCTGCGGGAGGAAGGGGGCGAGGTCAACATCCTGGCCGACAGCATCCAGCAGGTCGGGGGGACCACGAATCTCCTGATCGCGATCGGCGGCGTGGAGATCACCCGCGGCGCGACGCGCCTCCTGGCCGATCGCGTCGAGCTCAACCGCGACACCGGCGAGGCGGTCGCCCAGGGCAAGGTCGTCTTCTACGATGGCGAGGACCGGCTGGTGGGCGAGCGCATCGACTACAACCTCAAGACGGGGACGGGGGTCGTTTACAACGGCTCGGCTTTCTCGGCGCCCTACTACTCGATAAGCGGGGAGCGCATGGACCGGATCGGTGACGGGGTCTACCAGATCCGTCAGGGCGTCTTCACCACCTGCGAGGGCGACGAGCCCGACTGGTCCTTCAAGGTGGGCTCGGCCACCGCCGACCTCAACGACCTGATCTACGGCCGCGACGCCTCGTTCTGGGTGGGCAAGGTGCCGCTGATCCCATGGGTGCCCTACTTCGCCGCCGCCATCCGGCGGGAACGGCAGTCCGGCTTCCTCTTCCCGCAGGCCGGCGTGTCCAGCAAGAAGGGGCTGTTCGCCAAGGTCCCCTACTTCTGGGCGATCAGCGATAGCCAGGACGCCACGGTCACCCTCGAGACCTTCACCAAGCGCGGCGTCGGGGTCGACGGCGAGTACCGCTACACTCTGTCCGAGCAGCAGCGGGGAGCGGCCAGCGGCTTCTTCATCCGCGAGAGCTGGCGGGACACCCGGGACCGGCCGGACACGCCCAACGGCGAGGATCGCGGGATTTTCTCCCTCAGGCACGACTGGCAGATCACGCCGCGGACGGCGTTCAAGGTCGACGCCCACGTCACCTCCGACGACTTCGTCCTCCGCGAGTACGGAGGCCGGCTCCGCGAGCGCACGCAGCAGCGCGCCGAGACCAATGTCTTCCTTTCCCACCGGTGGGACGCGTGGAGCCTCGTCGGCAATATCCTCTGGTACCAGGATCTGACCACCCCGCGCCCGGTGGAGCTGCAGCGGGTGCCGGAGATCCGGCTCCAGGGCACCCGCCAGCCTGTCCCTGGCGTGCCCGGGCTTCTCTACGAGGTGGAGTCCTCCTACACCCAGTTCGTCCGCGTGGTCGGGCCCGACGGTTCGCGGCTCGATCTCCACCCGCGCGTCTTCCTGCCGGTGCCCGTGGCGGGGATCTTCACGCTGACGCCGTTCCTGGGCGGACGCGCGACCTACTACGACCAGCGGGTGGTCGGGGAGCGGAACGCCCGCGTGGGCGGGATGGTCGTGCAGGAGAGTGTCTCGGATGACCGGATCCGGCGACAAGCCGAGGGCGGGATCGAGGCGGAATCCCGCGTGTCGCGCGTCTTCGACATGGGCGGGGCGGGCGGGCTCGCCGCCGTCCAGCACCTCATCGAGCCCCGGGCCACCTGGCTCGAGATCCGCGGCGAGAGCCAGAAGGCGATGCCCCAGTACGATCCCAACATCGACAAGATCGGCAAGGTGAGCCAGGTCACGTACTCGGTCACGAACCGCATCAACGCCAAGACCGTCGCCGGCCCCAACCAGGAGGCGGTGCGCTGGGAGATGGCCCGGCTCGTCCTGAGCCAGACCTACAACCTCCTGCCCGATGCGGATCAGCCCGTCAAGGACCTCAAGGCCGACGTCCTGCTCAAGCCCAACGAGCATTTCGGGCTCCGGGGCGATGCGGCCTGGAACGTGTACGGCCTGGGCCTGCGCAGGGCCGGAGTCGGTGTGACAGGCAGCTACCGCGACGTCAGCGCGGGGGCGGGGACGCGCTTCGACGAGATCACGGGCTACCACACGGTGGATGGGGACGTGGCGGCCAAGCTCACACGCCATCTGGACGCGCGCGCCGTTACCAGCTGGGACGCCAGCAAGGGCGTCTTCGTGGAGAACCGCTTCGGGCTCGACATCCACTGGCAGTGCTGGGCGATCAGGCTCGAGTACATCGCCCGCCACCGGAACGAGGACGAGGTGCGCTTCTCGGTGAACCTGCTGGGGCTGGGGCAGGTGGGCACGCGCACCGGCGCGGGCATCCGGTGATCCCCCAGATCGACCTCACGCGACAGCACGCGGCGCTGCGGGCCGAGCTGCTGGAGGCCGCCTCGCGCGTGCTCGCCTCGAGCTGGTTCATCCTGGGGCCCGAGGGGCGGGCGCTGGAGGCCGAGCTCGCGGCCCTGTGCGAGGCGAGCCACGGGATCGGCGTCAACTCGGGCACGGATGCCCTCCTGTTCGCCCTCAAGGCGGTGGGGGTCCGGCCGGGCGACGAGGTGATCACCTCCGCTTTCTCCTTCGTGGCCTCGGGGAGCACCATCGCGCTCTGCGGCGCGAGGCCCGTCTTCGTGGACGTGGACCCCGGCACGCTCACCCTCGACCCGGCCCTCGTGGAGAAGGCCATCACGCCGCGCACGCGCGCCATCGTGCCCGTCCACCTCTACGGCCAGGTGGCTGCCATGGACGCCCTCACCGCCATCGCCTCGGCACGAGGGATCGCGGTGATCGCCGACGCCGCCCAGGCCGTGGGCGCGACCTACGACGGCCGGGGTGTGGGGGCCTGGGGCGATGCCGCATGCCTGTCGTTCTACCCGACCAAGAACCTCGGGGCATGCGGCGACGGGGGCATGGTGCTCACCGCGCGCGAGGACGTGGCCGAGCGGGTGAGACGGCTCCGGGACCACGGCTCGCTCCGGAAGTACGAGCACCTGGAGCTGGGGCACTCGAGCCGGCTCGACGAGTTGCAGGCCGCCTTTCTCCGGGTCAAGCTCCGGCGCTTGCCCGAATGGAACGCGACGCGCCGCCGGCTGGCCGGCGGCTACCGGGCGCTGCTGGACGGGCTGCCGCTCACGCTTCCGGTGGAGCGCCCGCCGGCGCGGCACGTCTACCACCAGTTCACGGTCCGCTCGGCGCAACGGGACGCGCTCGCGCGAGGGCTCGCGGACCTCGGGGTCGGGACGGCGATCCACTACCCGACGATCCTGCCCGCCCAGCCGCTGTTCCGCGAGCCCGAGGCCGAGGCCGCCTTCCCCGTGGCCGCCCGCGCGGCACGCGAGGTCCTGTCGCTGCCCTGCTTCCCCGAGCTCACCGACGAGGAGCTGCGGACCGTGGCGGCCGCCGTCAGGACGGCCCTCTCTCGCCTGTCGTGATCGCTCCCTCGCCTGTCGTGACGCGGCGCGGATGAACGCCGTCGCCCGCCGGCTCGAGGAGCAGCTCCAGGCGCGATCAGCCGTCGTCGGGGTCATCGGGCTCGGCTACGTGGGGCTGCCGCTGGCCGTGGCGTTCTGCCGCGCCGGCTTCCGGGTCATCGGCGTCGATGCCGACCGGCGGCGGCTGGACGGCCTGTCGCGCGGCGACAGCCCCGTGGAGGACGTCTCGAGTCTTGCGCTCGGCGAGTGCCTGGCCGGGGGCCGGCTCCGCGTGACGGACTCCCCCGCGTCGCTTGGCGAGGCCGATGCCATCATCATCTGCGTCCCGACACCGCTCTCCAAGTCCAAGGAGCCCGACATCTCCCACATCGTGGCCGCCGGCGATGCCGTCGCCCGGGTGCTCCGCGACGGTCAGCTGGTGGTGCTCGAGTCCACGACCTACCCCGGGACCACCGAGGAGATCCTCCTCCCGCGCTTCTCCGGGCCCGCCCGCGCGGTGGGGGAGCACTTCTTCCTCGCCTTTTCGCCGGAGCGCGTGGACCCGGGCAACACGACGCACACGCTCCGCTCGATCCCGAAGGTCGTGGGGGGCGTGACGCCGTCCTGCAAGGCGCTGGCCCAGACCCTGTACGCGCAGGTGGTCGAGCGCGTGGTCCCCGTGTCCTCGCCGCGGGCAGCGGAGATGGTGAAGCTCTTCGAGAACGTCTTCCGCAGCGTGAACATCGCCCTCGTGAACGAGCTGGCCATCCTGTGCCGGCGGCTGGGGCTGTCGGTGTGGGAGATCATCGGCGCCGCGGCGACCAAGCCCTTCGGGTTCATGCCCTTCTCGCCCGGGCCCGGCATCGGCGGCCACTGCCTGCCGAGCGATCCCCATTACCTGGCCTGGAAGGCCCGGCTGGCGGGCTACGAGGCGAGGTTCATCGCCTTCGCCGACGAGATCAACGGCGGGATGCCGCGCTACGTGGTGGAGCTGGCCGCCGACGCGCTCAACGCGCGCGAGCGGTCGGTCAAGGGCTCGCGGATCCTCGCGCTCGGCGTCGCCTACAAGGCCGGAGTGGGGGATGTCCGCGATTCCCCGGCACTCGACATCATCGAGGCGCTCTCCGACAAGGGCGCGCGGGTGGACTACGTGGACCCGCATGTGCCGGAGGTCGCCGCCGGTCGCCTCGCGCTCAAGAGCCTGGCGTGGGAGGACGCGGCGCTCGGCGACTACGACCTCGTGATCGTGCTCACCGCGCATCCGGAGTTCGATGCCCGCCGGCTCGTGAGCGAGGCGCGCCTCGTGCTGGACACCCGGAACCTCACGGGCCTGCTCGGGCCCCACGAGCATGTCATCCGCCTGTAGTGTGGGCGCGGCATGCGCGTGATCGGGGCGGTGGTGGCGTCGCTCAGGCCCAAGCAGTGGGTCAAGAACCTCTTCGTCTTCGCCGGCGTGATCTTCTCCCAGCAGCTCTTCACGCCGCTCTTCTGGCCGGCGCTCGGCGCCTTCGCCCTCTTCTGCGTGCTCTCGGGCGCCATGTACCTTCTCAACGACGTGGCGGACGCCGAGAAGGACCGCCTGCACCCCACCAAGCGATTCCGCCCGGTGGCCTCCGGCGCGCTGCCACGCGGACGCGCCCTGGCGCTTGGAGTCGGGCTCCTCGTGGCGAGCCTCGCCGGGTCCGTCGCGCTCTCCTGGCGGTTCGGCCTCGTGGCGGCGGGCTACGGGGTGCTCCTCACCGCCTACTCGGTGTGGCTCAAGCACCTGGTGATCCTGGATGTGCTCACGGTGGCCGTGGGCTTCGTGCTCCGGGCCGTGGCCGGGGCCGTGGCCATCGACGTGGAGATCTCCGGCTGGTTGCTCATCTGCACCGTCCTGATCGCGCTCTTCCTGGCCGTCGGCAAGCGCCGCCACGAGTACCTGACCCTGTCGGGGAACGCGGCGGCCCACCGCCCGATCCTGGCGGAGTACAGCGAGGGATTCCTCGATCAGATGATCGCCGTCGTCACCGCCTCCACCGTCACGGCCTATGCGCTCTACACCATGTCGCCCGAGACCGTGGCCAAGTTCCACACCCGGCTCCTGCCACTCACGCTGCCGTTCGTGCTCTACGGCATCTTCCGCTATCTGTACCTGCTCTACCGCCGGCAGCTCGGCGGCAATCCATCCGACCTCCTGCTCAACGACCGCGCGCTCCTCCTGAACACGGTGCTCTGGATGCTCTCGCTGCTCGTGCTCATCTACGCGCCGTGGGCCCGCTGAGTCCGCGCGTCGAGCCGGTAGCCGGCTGGGGCCGCCGGCCCGTTCGCCCCGGCCGTGTGGCGCGCCCGGATCGTCTCTGCCCTGTCGCTCCCGCCGAGCCTCGCATCCTGGCGCGGGGGCTCGGGCGCGCCTACGGCGATGCGGCGGTGCCCTCGAGCGATGATGCCCTCGTGCTGGAGACCACGCGGGCCGACCGCATCCTCGGCTGGGACCCGGCCGCAGGGCGGCTCCGCTGCGAGGCGGGGCTCAACCTGGCCGAGATCCTCCGTGTCCTCCTCCCGCGGGGCTGGTTCCCGCCGGTCACCCCGGGGACGCAAGCCGTGACGGTGGGCGGCTGCGTCGCCTGCGACGTACACGGCAAGAACCATCACCGGGACGGCTCCTTCGGCCGCTTCGTGGAGCGGATCACCCTGCTCGTGGCCGACGGGCGCGTCGTGGAGTGCGGGCCCGACCTCGAGCGGGAGCTCTTCCTGGCCACGGTGGGCGGCATGGGGCTCACCGGGATCATCGTCGAGGTGACGCTCCGTCTCCGCCCCGTGGAGAGCCCCTGGATGGCGGTCGAGACCGAGGGCGTCGCGGATCTGGCGGCGATGGTCGCGGGGCTCGAGCAAGCCGCGCGAGACTGGCCCTACACGGTGGGCTGGATCGACTGCCTGGCACGGGGCCGGGCGCTCGGGCGCGGTGTGCTGATGCGCGGCCGCCACGCGACGCGCGCCGAGGCGGGCGCGCGGCGGCCCTCGCCGCGCCGCCCCTGGCGGTTGCCGCTGGATGCTCCGGAGTGGCTGCTGAGCCCGCCCCTCATGCGTCTCTTCAACCGGCTGTACCACTGGAGCCACGGCGGCCCCACGCGCCGGCGCCTGGTGTCCTACGAGTCGTTCTTCTACCCGCTCGACGCGGTCCGCGACTGGAACCGGATGTACGGGCCGCGCGGCTTCTTCCAGTACCAGTGCGTGGTGCCGCGGGCGGCGGGTCTCGGCGGGCTGAGCCGCCTGCTGGAGCGGCTCGCGGCGGCGGGAGCGGCCTCGTTCCTCGCCGTGATCAAGGACTGCGGCCCGGCGGGGGACGCCTATCTCTCCTTCCCCCTCGAGGGCGTGACCCTCGCGCTGGAC
>MGBT01000196.1:0-457 GCA_001788395.1 Candidatus Rokubacteria bacterium GWA2_70_23 | reverse complement strand
GCGGCCGCGCCACGGAGGCGCTGGTCCACGAGATGAACGCCGTGGTGATCGAGGCGGGGGGCCGCGTCTACCTCGCCAAGGATGCCGTGACGCGGGCGGAGGACTTCGAGAAGATGATGCCGCGCCTCAAGGAGTGGCAGGCCGTGCGCGACCTTTGGGATCCCGAGCGGCGCTTCCGCTCGGCCCTGTCGGCGCGCCTCTTCGGAGACCCGGAGTGAGAGTGGCCTTCGTCGGCGCTACCCGCGGGATGGGCCGGGCTCTCGCCCGTCTGCTGGCCGAGCGCGGGGAGGCTCTCTGCCTGCTCGGCCGCAACGCACCGGACCTGGAGGCGTCAGCGCGGGATCTCGAGGCCCGCGGAGCGCGGGGCCCCGTGCGCACGGCGGCGCTCGACCTCGCGCGGCCGGAGGGATTCGAGGCCGCGCTCGCCGCCGCGGATGAGGCGCTGGGCGGCTTCGAC
>MGBT01000195.1:3913-9164 GCA_001788395.1 Candidatus Rokubacteria bacterium GWA2_70_23 | reverse complement strand
GCGAGGTGATCCTGGGCTACCTGCCGGAGGACATCGACTACGCGCATCCGAACATCGGCGAGGACGACTGTACGGGGCTCATGACCCAGGGGGCGCACCTCACGATGCCGCACATGCAGTGGATGTTCTACTTGCCGAGGATCTGCAACCACTGCACCTACCCGGGATGCCTGGCGGCGTGCCCGCGCCAGTCCATCTACAAGCGTCCCGAGGACGGCATCGTGCTGCTGGACCAGAGCCGCTGCCGTGGCTACCGCGAGTGCGTGCGCGGCTGCCCGTACAAGAAGGTGTACTTCAACGCCCAGACGCGGGTGAGCGAGAAGTGCATCGGCTGCTACCCGGCGGTGGAGGGCGGACGGCAGACCCAGTGCACCATGACCTGCATCGGGAAGATCCGGATCCAGGGATTCCTCGACGCTCCGGACAAGGTGAGCGAGGACAATCCGCTCGACTACCTGGTCCACGTCAAGAAGGTCGCGCTGCCGCTGTATCCCCAGTTCGGCCTCGAGCCCAACACCTACTACATCCCGCCGATCCACGTGCCCCCGGCCTACCTGCGGCAGATGTTCGGCTGGGGGGTGGAGCAGGCCATCGCCACCTACCGGAAGGTGAGCGAGGACCCGAAGCTGCTCGGCGCGCTCACGCTCTTCGGCGCCACGCCGGAGATCTCCCACTACTTCCGGGTGGACGGGGACTCCGTCGTCGGCTACGACGCGAAGCAGGCCGAGATCGCCCGCGTGCCCATCAAGGAGCCCGTGGTGATCCGCGAGGTCTATGACTCCAAGCACCGGGCATTCCGGACGAACATCACGTAAGGGAGACAGACCCATGCGCGCTCGCCTGTCTGCCGCCGTCCTGTCCGCGCTCGTCCTCTGGGCCTCTGGCGCGGAGGCGCAGGCCCCGCTCACCGCGGTGCGGGTGGCCGGCGCCGGGCCTATCGTCGAGCCGACCGCAAGCGTGTGGAAGCAGTCCCGGCCCGTGAAGGTGGCGATGCTGCCGCAAACCGTGACGCCCCCGCAGAAGCCCGACACCGCCATCAAGGAGCTGACGGTGCGCGCCGTGCACAACGGCGGCTGGGTCGCCTTTCTCATCGAGTGGAAGGACCCGACGCTGTCGAACAGGATCGTGCTCGACAACTTCGGCGATCAGGTGGCCGTCCAGCTGCCCCTCGATCCCAAGGGCGCGGTGCCCTCGCCGATGATGGGCAATGCAGGAGGCCGGGTGAACATCATGCAGTGGCGGGCGGCCTTCCAGAACGACATCGAGGTGGGACCGCCCACAGTCCAGGGCCTCTATCCCAATGCGTGGGCCGACGTCTATCCCGATGAGCTGATGAGCGCGGCGGACGCCCGGCCCTACACCGGGGCCCTCGGCCTCGAGAACCCCATCTCGCGCGGTGTCGCCACCGCGGTGCTGGACCAGATGGCGGAGGGGTGGGGATCCATGACCGTGAAGCCGGACCAGCACGCGCTCGGCAGGGGCACGTGGCGGGACGGCGTGTGGCGCGTCGTGATCACGCGCCCGATGGTGTCGGACGACGTCAATGCACCGCGGCTCCTGCCCGGGGACCGCACGGTCGCGGGTTTCGCGGTCTGGGAGGGCGGCAATCGCGAGGTCGGCGCGCGCAAGGCGTGGGCTCCGTGGGTCCCCCTTGTCATCGGCCGCTAGCCATGACGGACAGCGCGACCGAAGCCGTCGAGCACGGCGTGGAAACAGCGCTGGCCCGGGCGGTCGTGTACCGGCTGCTGGGTGGCGCCTTCGGCTACCCTTCGCCGGTGGGGCTCGGGGAGCTTGAGCGCCTGGCCGTGGCAGCCGCCGGTGGGCCGCTGGGCGTGTCACCGCTGCGCGAGCTGCTGCTGGGCCTCGTCGAGGCGACGCATCAGGCAGACGCGGGAGAGCTCGCGCATGAGTACGTGTTCCTCTTCGACCGTCAGGTGCGCTGCCCTCCGTACGAGGGCGCCTATGGCGAGGCGCAGCAGATGGCCGGCAAGGCGCCGCAGCTCGCGGACGTGGCGGGCTTCTACGCGGCCTTCGGCCTCGAGCCCGGCGCGGCCCGGCCGGATGCCGAGGACCACATCGCCGCCGAGCTGGAGTTCATGAGCGCGCTGGCGCTGAAGGAGTCGTACCTGCTGGCCGAGGGCGATGAGGAGGGGCTCGAGGTGACCCGGGAGGCCCAGGTGAGATTCCTCGGCGATCACCTCGGGCGGTGGGTGGAGGCGCTGGCGGACAGCCTCAAGGAGGCGACGGCGCTCCCGTACTACTCGGCCGTGGGCGACCTGCTGACGCAGTGGGTCCGGGCGGATGTCTCGCGGCTCGGCGCCACGCCCGTGCGCATCGAGCGCCCCGTGGGGCAGGATCCGCTCCAGGAGGACGCCTTCACGTGTCCCATGGCGGCCCCGGAGCCGGTCGCCGAGGAGGATCCGTCGGTCGGGTGAACCTTCCGGACCTCGGATACGTGTGTTAACGTGCCAGCGCCCCGGCTCTCCGGGGCGCTCGGTCTTTCTCGCGGGTCTAGCCGCGCCTCGAGGCCGGTGCGGGCGTGGCGGGGCAGATCTTGTGCAACCAGACGGAGCCGAGCTTGATGTGATTGCCGTTCTTCCGGATGCGCAGCTTGCACTTCGGGCACGTGCCCATGCGTGTCTCCTTGGGTGAGGATCTCGCAGCCGGTCTCCGCTGCGACGCCGCATTATACACCACCGGAGGAGGAGTCGTGACCAGGGACTGCGTCTTCTGCCGCATCGTCGCGCGCGAAAGCCCCGCCGACATCGAGTACGAGGACGACGAGATCCTGGTGTTCAAGGACCTGTACCCGAAGGCGCCCATCCACCTGCTCGTCA
Organism: Candidatus Rokubacteria bacterium GWA2_70_23; assembly: GCA_001788395.1. GTDB lineage: Bacteria > Methylomirabilota > Methylomirabilia > Rokubacteriales > CSP1-6 > UBA12499. The sequence continues at coordinate 6,327 of MGBT01000195.1, read as the reverse complement.
TCCCGAAGCGGCACATCGAGTCCATCGCCACCCTGGCCCCCGAGGACACGCCGCTCATGGGCCGCTGCGTGCAGATCGCGAAGCTCCTCGGGGAGCGGACCGGGTATGCACGGCGCGGCTACCGCCTGGCGTGCCACTGCGGCCCCGAGGGCGGGCAGGTGGTCTATCACGTGCACTTCCACTTCACCGCGGGGCGGCGGGGGTGATCCGCGTCCGCGCGCTGCAGAAGGTGTATCCAGGCGCCACCGTGGCTCTCCGGCACATCGATCTGGAGATCGCCGCAGGGGAGTTCGTGGCGCTGATCGGACCCAGTGGCGCCGGGAAGTCGAGTTTCCTGCGCTGCCTGAACGGCCTCATCGCGCCCACGGCGGGCGAGGTCGAGATGGACGGGGAGCCCGTCACGGGGGCCACGGGCGAGCGCCTGCGTCGGATCCGGGCGCGTATCGGCTTCGTCTTCCAGCAGTTCCACCTGTTGCGCCGGCTCACCGTGCTGGAGAACGCGCTCATCGGCCGGCTGGGGCATGTGCCGCAGGGGCGCTCACTCGTCGGGTGGTTCCCGGTGGCAGACATCGCGCGAGCCAGGGCCACGCTCCAGCGCGTGGGGCTCGGCGGGCTCTGGGACCGCCGCGTGGACACGCTGTCGGGCGGGCAGCAGCAGCGCGTGGCCATCGCGCGGGCGCTGCTCCAGGAGCCCCGCGTGCTCCTCGCCGACGAGCCCATGGCGAGCCTGGATCCGGCGCTCGCGAGCACGGTGATGCAGCTCCTGCGGAGGATCAACGAGGAGGACGGCATCACCGTCGTGACATCGCTCCACGTGCTGGAGCTGGCGAGGGCGTACGGCCGGCGGGTGATCGGACTGCGCGATGGCCGCGTGGTGTACGACGGCCCGCCGGACCAGCTGACCGACGCCGTCGCCGCGCAGATCTTTTCTGGGGCGCAGCCGTGACCCGGACGGCGCGCTGGGCGGGCTGGGTCGCGATCCTCGCCCTCTTCCTCTGGTCCGCCTCTGCCACCGAGCTCTCGCTCCTGCGCATGGTGGAAGGCGTGCCTTTCATGCTCGACTTCCTCCGGCGCATGGTGCCGCCGGACTTCTCGGTGATGGGCAATGCGGTCAGAGGGGCCGTCCAGACGCTGCAGATCGCCGTGGTGGGGACCGGCGTCTCGGCGCTCCTGGCGTTGCCCCTGGGCTTCGCGGCAGCTCGGAACGTGGCGCCTTCCTGGCTGTTCTACGGTGCCCGGTCGGTGCTCAACGTCTTTCGCGCCGTGGACACGCTCGTCTACGCGCTCTTTTTCGTGGCGGCCGTGGGGCTCGGTCCGTTTCCCGGCGTGCTCGCCGTGGTGGCATACACGACCACGGTCCTCGCGAAGCTGTACTCCGAGGCCATCGAGGCCATCGACCCGAGACCTGTCGAGGCGGTGGCGGCGACGGGGGCGACGGCGCTGCAGGTGCTCCGGTGGGGCGTGCTGCCGCAGCTGGTGCCGCAGTTCCTGTCGTTCACGCTCTACCGCTTCGAGACGAATATCCGGGCGGCGGCGATCCTGGGCTTCGTGGGAGCCGGAGGCATCGGCTTCTACATCCAGACCTACCTGCGGATGCTCGATTACCCGGCCGCGTCCGCCGTCCTGCTGGTACTCGTGGTGCTGGTGATGCTCGTGGACTTCGCGTCGTCCCGTATCCGGGCACGCCTGGTGTAGCCGGCCGGCCGCGGCCGCAGTCGGCTCACCCCTCCGCTGGCTTGGACTCGAGCGGCAGTCCCGCTGGCGTCAACGATCCAGCGGGGATCGGTCTCGCGGAAGGGTGGGGGACTGACACGCCTCGCTCCCGACCCGCAGTCGAGAGTGGCCCCGGAGGCGACCTCGGCGATGACGAGGACGGTGGCGGGCTTGGCTCGGAGAATCGCCTCCTGGATGGAGGTGACGGATTCGGCGCCGAGGATTCCACCAGCGGCAGGAGCGAGGAGCCATGCGAGCACCGCTCCCCACAGCCGCCTGCTTCATGGCGCGCACTGTACGCCTCGCGCACGGGGCGAAAAGAAGAAGGCCCCAGGGGAAGAACCCCTGAGGCCTTCGAGTGCCTCAGCCTGCTGCTACTACTTCAGGATCGCGATGGCAGCCTTGGCCTTCTCGGTCGCCAGGCTGGCGTTGCCTGCCTTGCACGCGGCCTCCGCTTCCTTCACGAAGGTAGCGGCCTTGGTGATGCTTGCACGCGGAGCCTGCACGTCCTGACCGCGCGGAGCCTGCACGTCCTGGGCACGCGGAGCCTGCACGTCCTGACCGCGAGGAGCCTGGACATCCTGGGCGCGCGGCGCCTGGACATCCTGGGCGCGCGGAGCCTGCACGTCCTGGGCACGCGGCGCCTGGACATCCTGGGCGCGCGGAGCCTGCACATCCTGGCTCCTAGCACCAGCCAGAGA
>MGBT01000195.1:581-3902 GCA_001788395.1 Candidatus Rokubacteria bacterium GWA2_70_23 | reverse complement strand
GCACGTCCTGGGCGCGCGGCGCCTGGACATCCTGGGCACGCGGCGCCTGCACGTTCTGACCGCGAGGAGCCTGCACGTCCTGGGCGCGCGGCGCCTGGACACCCTGGGCGCGCGGAGCCTGCACATCCTGGCTCTTGGCACCGGCAAGCGACCGCGGGGCCTGCACATCCTGACCGCGCGGGGCCTGGACGTCCTGGCTCTTGGCCAGCCGCTGCTTCTTCTGTAGCATGGTCTTCGCTGACGCCACCTCAGGCGGGCAGCTCGGCTCGGCCGCGCTCACCGTGGCCGACAGCGACACAACGAACACGAAGCTCGTCAGGGTTGCGAACAGCTTCTTCATTCTTCGCCTTCCTTTCGTTCTTGGTTAACCGGCCTCTCACGCCACCGCCGCCTCCGCCGACCCCCCACGAGCCGGCGGCCCTTCCGGAGACCCTTGTGACCTGCTTCGGGGTGCTATCCGAATTCGGTCTCGGCGTTTCATGGATGCAGGGGGTATGCCATACTCGAAAGCCGAGGCGGTGGCGCTTGGAGTCAATGACTTAGGCGGCACCAGGCCCATCCCTTGGGCAGCTCCCGGGGGCGTTCTGCCCGGAGCCGTTCCGGCGGCGCTCCCGGCAATCTGCCCCGGGAGATTCCCCGAGAGGCGGCGGAACGCCGCGAGGGGCCCATCCGGGTACCTCCCACCATGTTACTGGGTCCGATGGGGGAGTGTCCGGAATCCGTAACGCTGGCAGTGCCCCTCCGGGCGACCGGATGCCCCACCTTCTGTTGAGAGGGTGCGGAAAGTCTGATAGGCTTCATCCCAATGGCGCGCCGCCGCAGTCCAGTGTGTTTCCCGCTGCTGGCGCTGGCGGTGATCGGCCTTGCTGGCTGCGTCGCCGTCGGCCCACCCATCCTCTCCGAGGCCGGGCGGTCCACTCCGTTGCGCGAGGTTCTCCCGAACGGGATGCGCCTCATCATCCAGCAGCACCGCGCGAGCGACGTGGTCGCCCTTCACCTGTGGGTTGGTGTGGGCGGGCGCGACGAGGCCCCAAACGAGCGCGGTTTCTCCCATTTCGTCGAGCACATGCTGTTCAAGGGCACCGAGAGCCGGGCCGCCGGGTTCGTGGACCGCGAAGTCGAGAGCGTCGGAGGACGAACCAACGCCGGGACCTCGTGGGACTACACCTTCTACTACATCCTGCTGCCGGCGGCCCACGGACCGCGCGGGATCGAGGTTCTCGCCGACATGGCGTTCAACTCGCGCTTCGCTCCCGCCGAGGTCGGGCGAGAGCGGGAGGTCATCTTCGAGGAGGTGCGACTGGGAGAGGACAACCCGCGCAGCTTCCTCGTTCGCCGGCTCTACGAGCTGGCGTTCCGAGGTCACTCTTACGGCTTCCCGGTGCTCGGGGATCCTGGCGCCATGCGGGCAGCGACCCCGGAGACCCTGCGCGGCTACTACAAGCGGCATTACGTTCCCGAGAACATGACCCTGGTCGTCATCGGCGCGGTGGAGCCTGCAGAGGTCCGTCAGGCAGCGGAACGCTGGTTCGGCCCGACACATGCCCAGGGGCACGGTCGCGGACCGCTGCCCGCACCACCGAGGCTGGACGACGGCCGGCGCGAGGTCCGCCAGCGACCGGAGCGGCAGGCATCCCTGGCGGTTGGCTGGGCGGGGCCGCGGCTCGGTGACCCCGACATGTTCGCCGTCGACCTCCTGGCGCACATCCTGGGCGGGTCACGGACCTCCAGGCTCACTCAGGCGTTGCGGGAGCGGGCCCGGATCGTGTCGTCGATCCGCGCCGGATACTCGGCGTTGGCGGGCGGAGGGCTTCTGAGCGTCACGGCCCAGCTCGAGGCGGGCGACCTGGATGCGGTGGAGGCGGCGATCCTGGCCGAGGTGACGAGGGTGCGGGAGGAGGGCGTGACGGAGGCGGAGCGGCAGCGGGCGATCACGGCCGCCGAGGCACAGCATGCGTTCTCGATCGAGACTGCCGAGGGGCGTGCCTATGCCTACGGCCTGGCCGAGACGCTCTGGACACTGGAAGGGGAGCTGAGCTACCTCGACCGCCTCAGGACCGTCACGCGCGAGGAGATCCAGGCGGCCGCCAGGCGCTACCTCTCCGCCGCCCACGCTCGGGTCGCGCTCGTGCCCACGGACGGTGCCCGGTGAAGAAGGGGTGCCTCACCGGGTATGCCCTGTCGGCGATCCTGCTGGCTTCCACCCCGGCGGGCGGGGCGGAGGAGATCCCGGTTTTGCGGCAGCGTCTGCCGAGCGGACTGACGATTCTCGTGCGCGAGAACCCCGCTGCCCCGGTCGTGGCGGTCTCCCTGCTCGTGCGGGTGGGATCGGGGTGGGAGCGTCCCGCGAGCTCGGGCATCACCAACCTCCTGCAGCAGGTCATGGTGAAGGGCACGGAGCGCCGGGGGGCGCTCGAGATCGCCGAGACGGCCGAGGGGATCGGCGGAAGCGTGAGCGCCTCGGCCGAGACGGATTTCTCCGAGATCCGGGGCAGCGCGCTGGCGCGGCACTGGCGAGAGCTGCTGGACCTCGTGGCCGACATCGCTCTCCGTCCCGCCCTGGCCGCATCCGAGATCGAGGGGGAGCGCCGCGTCGTCCTGAGCGCCATCCTCAGCCGGACTGACCAGCCGTTCCAGCGCGCGCTGGAAACGCTCATGGAACAAGTCTACGGAGGGCATCCGTATGCCCTGCCGAGCCTGGGCCGGCGCGAGGTGGTGGCGCGGCTCGGCCGCGAGGAGCTGCTGGAGCACTACCGGCAGCATTATCGCGCCGGCCGTACTGTGGTGTCGGTGAGCGGGCAGGTGGCGGCACGCGAGGTCGCGGCCGAGATCGCGCGGCTGTTCGCGTGGATGCCCGCGGGTGAGGGGGAAGCTGCCGCAGTGGTGCCGGTCGCCCCCGCGGCAGCGGAGCGCACGATCGTGACCCACCCGGCCGCGCAGGCGCAGGTGCTGGTCGGCGTGCTCGCCCCGCCCCTCAGCCACCCGGACTACGCCGCCATGAAGGTGCTCTCGACGGCCCTCGGCGGCGGCATGGCGGGCCGGCTCTTCAGGGAGCTTCGCGACAAGCAGGGCCTCGCCTATTCCACGGGCGCCTTCTACCCCTCGCGCGTGGGACGGGGTGTGCTGGTGGCGTATCTCGGAACGGCTCCGGCGAACGCCGAGAAGGCTGAAGAGGGCATCCGAAAGGAGCTCGCGCGACTGGGACGCGAGGCGCTCGGCGCCGAGGAAGTGGCGCGCGCCAGGACATACCTGCTCGGGCAGTTCGCCCTGGACCGCCGCACCAACGCGCGACTGGCGTGGTATCAGGCCTTCTTCGAGTCT
>MGBT01000195.1:0-465 GCA_001788395.1 Candidatus Rokubacteria bacterium GWA2_70_23 | reverse complement strand
GAGCGGTGAGGGGCCCGGGGGCGGTGGCCGCGCCGCGCAGGAGCTCGTCCTCGAGTTCGGGCTGATCCCGTGCCGGCTGACCGGGCAGTGCCGGGACGCGCTCGGGATGCCCTCGCCGTTCGTGACCGTCTTCACCTCCATGTTCCTTCACGGGGGCCTCTTCCACGTCGGGGGCAACATGCTCTATCTGTGGATCTTCGGCAACAACGTGGAGGACACCCTCGGCCACGGGCGCTTCCTCGCGTTCTACCTGCTGAGTGGCGTGGCCGCCGCGCTCGCGCAGACGCTGACGGGCCCGGGCTCGACCGTCCCGATGATCGGAGCCAGCGGCGCCGTGTCGGGAGTGCTCGGGGCCTACCTGCTCCTCTTCCCCCATGCCAACGTGCTGACGCTCGTCACCTTCGGATTCTTCATCCGCCTCGTGCGCATCCCTGCGCTGTTCGTGCTGGGCTTCTGGATCGTGGT
>MGBT01000194.1 GCA_001788395.1 Candidatus Rokubacteria bacterium GWA2_70_23 | reverse complement strand
GCCCGCGTACACGGCGTCCAAGCACGGCGTCGTCGGCCTCACGCGCCAGCTCGCGATCGCCTGCGCGGCGCAGGGGGTCACCGTCAACGCGATCTGCCCGGGCGTGATCGCCACCGCGCTGCGCGCCACCTCGACGCGGATCCTCGGCGCCGACGCGCCGGTGATGCGGGGCGTCGGCGGTGACGACGCCCAGATGCGCGCCATCACGCCCGCGGGGCGCCGCGGCACCCTCGAGGAGGTCGCCGCGGCCGCCTGCTACCTCGCGAGCGAGGAGGCCGCGTACGTCACGGGCGCGACGCTCGCCATCGACGGAGGCTGGACCGCCCGCTAGGCGCGCGCCCGCTGCGGGGCCCTATACCCCACCGGGGTATTATCCGGACGGGCGCGGAGCCCCCAGCGATGGTGTTTTCGCTTCCCCTCCCCTCGTACATATGGTAGTAATACCCCCGGGCAGTCAGGGGCGAGTGGCCGACCACCACCAGGAGGAGGGAGAGCCGATGGCGAAGAAGAAGGCGTTCGGCGGGTACTCGATCTGCTTCAAGGGCTGCAAGGACACGATGGAGGCCGTCTTCGGGGGCGCGCCGATCGGGCCGTCCGACATGACGAAGAAGATCTGGGGCTACGTGAAGCGGAAGAAGCTCGCCGGCAAGAAGTAGGCGCGCGGCGACGACGACACGCCGTCTCGGGCGGCTCGCTTCCGGCGGGCCGCCTTTTTCTGTACACTCCGCCCGGGAGGTCACCATGATCGTCAAGGAGACGGCGCGCTCGACGTACCTCGACGTCGCGCGGATCGCGTGGGAGCCGACGCGCTTCCCCGGCGTCGACGTGAAGCCGCTCTACCAGGACGCGTCGGGACGGCAGACCTCGCTCGTGCGGATGGCGCCCGGGGCGCGGCTGCCCCGGCACCGCCACGTCGGGATCGAGCAGAGCTACGTCCTCGAGGGCTCGCTGGTGGACGAGGACGGCGCGTGCGGCGCGGGCGACTTCGTGTGGCGCCGCGCGGGCTCGGTACACGAGGCGTGGTCGCCCGACGGCTGCCTCGTGCTCGGCGTCTTCGAGCAGCCGAACGAGTTCCTAGACCGGTAGCTGGTCGAGCCCGCGGACCACGAGGTCGGCGGGCAGGCCGAGCTCCTCCTCGGGCGCCCCGGCGCGGTTGCACCACGCGACCCGGTAGCCGAACGCCTTCGCGCCCGCGACGTCCCACGCGTTCGAGGACACGAACAGGAGCTCGCCCGCGGGGACGCCGAGCGTCTCGGGCCCGAGCGCGTAGACCCGCGGCGAGGGCTTGTAGGTCCGCACCGCGTCCACGGAGATGATGTGCTCGAGGTGGCGGCCGAGCCCGCTCGCGGCGACGGCCGCCGCGAGCATCCGCGGCGCGCCGTTCGAGAGGATCGCCCGCGGCCGTCCGGCGAGGCGCGCGAGCGCGGCCCGGACCTCGGGGAAGCACGCGAGCGAGAGGTAGGCGTCCATGAGCCGCGCGAGCTCCGCCTCGCTCGCCGTGAGCCCGAGGCGGCGGACGGCGTGGCGGAGCGCCGCCGCGGTCACGGCCCAGAAATCCTCGTAGCGGCCCATCAGCGCGCGCAGCCACGTGTACTCGAGCTGCTTCTGGCGCCAGGCGGCGGACAGCGCCGCCGGGTCCGTGGTGATCGCGCGGCCCGCCTCCACCACGGCGTGGACGTCGAACAGCGTGCCGTACGCGTCGAACACGTAGCCCCGGATCGCCACGGGAGGTCCTCCTGCTCGCCCGCTCGGGCTAGGGGGTCGCGGCGCGGCGGCCGCGGACCGGCTTCTTCGGCGCCGGGCGCGCCCGCCCGTCGGCCCGCTCGAGCCCGGTCTCGACGAAGGCGTAGCGCAGCAGCGTCTTCGCGTCGAGGAAGGACCGCGCGCGGCTGCGCGCGCCGAGCACGACCATGACGAACTGCTGGCCGTTGCGCCACGCCGAGACGGCGAGGTTGTAGCCGGCCTCGAGCGTGAACCCGGTCTTGAGCGCCTGCACGCCGCCGGGGTCGTTGAACAGCGGGATGTGCCGCGTGTACACGCGGCCGTTGAAGATGAACGTCTGTCCGCCCAGCATCGTCCGCGCGGCCGGGTAATCCCGCAGGAGCCGCCTGGTGAGCCGCGCGAGGTCGCGCGCGTTGCTCCGCTGGAGCGGGTCCGGCAGGCCGTGGGCGTTCGCGAAGCGCGTGCCGCCGAGCTCGAGCTCGCGGGCCTTCAGGTTCATCCGCGCGACGAACGCCGCCTCGTCGCCCCCGAGGCGCTCGGCGAGCGCGGTCGCGGCGTCGTTCGCCGACGCGATCGCCACGCCCTCGAGCAGCGTGCGGAGCGGCACGTGCTCGCCGGCCCGCAGCCCCATGCGGTAGCGCGGCGTCTGGGCCGCGTTCGCGCTGACCTGGACCAGCTCGTCCAGGTCGGCGCGCCCCGCGTCGACGTCCTCGTAGACGAGGTAGAGCGTCATGAGCTTCACGAGGCTCGCGGGCGCCCGGTCCTCGTCGGCGTTCTTCGCGTAGAGCGTGCGGCCGCCGGGATCGAGCAGCACGACCGCCTCGGCGGAGAGCACGAGCGGCCGGCCGTTCAGCGCGGGGGCGCGCCCGTTCTGGGCGGACGCGGCGAGGGGGGCCAGCACGGCGGCGAGCAGCGCCAGCGAGGCGAGGGGACGCGGTGGGTGCACTACGGCCATTCTAGCGAGCGGCCGGAGCGGCCAGCAAGCAAAAACCGGTCAGCGAACCGCCTGCTTCAGCTCCTTGGAGGGCTTGAAGCGCGGGGTCCGTCCGCCGACCGTGACCGACTGGCCGGTGCGCGGGTTCTTCATCGTCCGCGGCTTGCGCCGCGCGACCGAGAAGGTACCGAAGCCGACCAGCGTGACGGGGTCGCCACGCTTGAGCGAGGCGCGGACGCCCCCGAGCATCGCGCGGACGCCGCGCTCGGTCGCGGCCTTCGGCCAGCCGGCGGCCTGCGCCATCCGCACGATGAGGTCCGACTTCGTCATCGCGCTACATGCCGAAGGCGCCGCGCGCCTCGTCCATCACCGTCTCGTCGATCGTGGCGTAGCCGTGCTCGGCGGCGAAGCGCTCGATCGCCCGGCGCGCCATCGGGCGGATGAACGAGGGGATGCGCTCGACCCGCGCCTCGGCCTCCGGCGTCCACGCCGCCCCGGCGGGCGGCGCGACCGCGCCCTCGCCGACCATCGCCGCGAACGGGCAGCCGGGCCCCTCCGCCGAGCCCGCCTCGCCCGCGAACGCGTCGGGCCGGGGGCTCGCGAGCGCGCTCCGGAGCTGCTCGAACGGCTGCGCGGGTCCCGCCGGGCCGCCGACCCTGACGCCGAGGCTCTTCACCATCTGCGTCTCGAAGGGGTTGGTCAGCATCGCCACGCGAAAGCCGCACTCGGGGCAGCGGAAGGTGACGGTGAGCGAGCCCTCGTCGGGGCCCGCCGTCTCGTGGAGCTTCATGGGCTCGTCGCAGTCGAGGCAGAGGAACTTCATGGCCGGGGCATTCTATCACCATCCGCGCGGAGCGCGCGGGGGCGGAGCCTCGGCCAGGCGCGCCGCGCCCCCGGCAGCTGGAGAAGCAGGAGCGCGCCCGCCGCGAACGCGAGCCCCGGCCACTCGCCGCGCGCGAGCCCGCGCAGCGCCAGGGTCGAGAGGTACACGTACGCCGCGAACCGCGCGCGGGGGTGGCGGCGCCAGAGGAGGGCGGCGACCACCAGCGCCGCCGCGCCCGAGAGCCACCAGCGCAGCGCGCCGAGGGCGAGCGCCGCGTAGCCGAGAAGGGCCGCGAGGAGCAGCAGCGCGGGGGCGGGGCGGTCCGGGGATGTCAAACGCAACGGCCTATGGTACGGTGAATCGCCGGTGCCGGGGTAGCTCAGAGGCAGAGCAACTGATTCGTAATCAGTAGGTCGCGGGTTCAACTCCCGCCCCCGGCTCCAGTAACTACAAGGACTTCTGGAACACCCCCACCTCGGCGACAGGCCCATGAGTGATCTCTTGAGTGATTTTTTCGGCGGGCTGCACACGCCGCGCTCGGTACCGGATCATTCGCTGTGCAGTGCTGCGATGCGGCTGATGCGAGGCTGGCACCGTACCCTCGCGTCAGGTCCGGTTGCCGGGAGCGCGTGCTACACGCTCCGCTCTGGATGCGTTTGTCCTGGTATCCTATTGCGGAGCACGGCCACTCTCAATGTCGCGAAGCGAGACGAAGCGCCGTCACCCAAAAGGCCAAGTAGGCCCAGAGGACAAAGAACGAGAGACACATGGGCCAGGACGTGCCGTGATCTCTGACTGGGTGTTTCAGATCGCCCTCCTGATTGTTGGCATCCTCGGCAGCGGTGCAATTTGGCACTTCTTGTCGCAGCGAGAGTTTCATTCAGCCCTCTGGGTTGGTTTTAGCGGGGCAGTCTTACTCTTGCTGGTAGTGGCTTTGTACATACGCAATGACCTGATTCGCCGCGAGACGTCAGCGAAGGCAAGCACGACGACCAATACTGCGAGCGTTGCGCCGTTCAGCGCGGGAGTGCGCTCCGCAATGATTTATGACGGCGAGGGACCTTTAAGCCTGTACATGGTCGGCTACGACTCGATGTACGGGAAGACTGCTTCTCCGGTCTTCTATTTGATGCACATTCGGATCGTCAACCAACAAGACATTCCGGCTACTATCGAAGCGTACTCAGTAGCTGTTAGCGCTAACGAGACCGGGCCGTGGGAGAACCTCATGCCCATCCCTCTGTTGAGTTCCGACCTTTACGCCTTGGGTATACTTACTTCTGGCGTTGGTAGACTTGCTGTACCGCGTGGCGCGTATCGCTTGGGCACACCGATGCGACCAGAAGACATGACTCATGCTGCGCTTCTCAATCCGCAACCAAAGCTGGAATCTGAGCTTTTAGGAAGAGAGATTCAGCCGCACAAAACCATTGGCGGTTGGGCAGCATTTGATTTACGGAATCGCAGCGTCAGAACAGTGAGAAACTATTTTCGGATTACGCTACGCGACAGCGCCAACAGGTCCGTTGTCAGCATCGCGCCAACCCCTCGGAGGCAGCAACAAGATTCTGAAACTGATACCCAAGTGGGGTTTATCGATAGGGCTGGGCCAGTGGTTGATATCAGTCAGTTTCACGTGAGGTACTACAGTGACCCGTATTGAGCACAGCACCACGGCACTTGCTTTCACTTCCCCTTCGGCCCGCGCCGGGCGCTGCCAAGACGAGGGCGTAGATGGCGGGGATCCCAACTACCCGCCCTCTTCGCCGAACAGGTCTTTCCGCGCCGCCGCCATTACGGCAAGCTATGCGTCTCGCGCGATATCGTACTGCCGATCTGCCGATTCACCCCGGCTCCACCTTTCCGCGCTACAATCGCCTGGCGGCGCCGCCGTCCACTCCCCCCCCGAGGAGCGAGCCATGTCCGAGCTGGGGCAGCGCGAGGAGATCCGGGTGCCGGGGATGTCCGAGCCCATCAGCCACTTCACCCACGTCGTCCGCGCGGGCCGCCTCGTGTTCGTGTCGGGCTGCGTGGCCTCCGACGCCGCGGGCCGCACGGTCGGCGGCACCGACGTGGTCGCGCAGGCGCGGCAGGTGCACGAGAACCTCGGGCGCTGCCTCGCCGCGGCCGGCGCGACGTTCGCCGACGTCTGCAAGGTGACGGTCTTCGTGCGGCGCATGGCCGACCGCGAGGCGATCAACACCGTGCGCAAGGAATTCTTCGGCCCGCACCGCCCGGCGAGCACGCTGGTCGAGGTCTCGCGCTTCGTGCGCGACGACCTCCTGCTCGAGATCGAGGCGACCGCGGTGCTGCCCGCCTGAGCGTGGCGCGCGCCGACTCCCTGTGCGCGCGCGCCCTCGCCGCCGCGCGGCGCGGGCGCTTCCCCGAGGCGGCGGCGGCCTACCGCGAGGCGCTGCGCGAGGACCCCGGGCACTTCAACGCCCGGCTCGGCCTCGGCCTGGCCCTGCGCCGGCTGCGCCGCCCGGCGGAGGCCGAGGCCGCCTTCCGCGCGGCGGTGGCGGCGCGGCCCGGGGCCGCCTCCGCCCACGCCGAGCTCGGCGGCGCGCTGTTCGAGCAGGCGCGCTACGCCGAGGCGGCGGCGGCGTACCGCGCGGCGCTCCGGCTCCGCCCCGACTTCGCGAGCGCGCACCTGGCGCTCGGGCTCGCGCTCGCGCGCCAGGGCGCGTGGGCCGAGGCGGAGGCCGCGCTGCGCGAGGCGCTGCGTG
>MGBT01000193.1:859-5465 GCA_001788395.1 Candidatus Rokubacteria bacterium GWA2_70_23 | reverse complement strand
TCGCAAGGCGCGCACCGAGCCGCTCATCACGCTCGGCTCGGCGCCGCTCTCCGAGTCGGGCTTCCGGGGCGTGGTGCTGGGTCAGCTCGGCGAGTCACGGCTCATCGCGGCGATCGACACGGACATCGCCGGTGAGCAGGCCCACAGCAAGGCGCTCGACGCCGACACCAAAGGGCCGCTGCGGGACATCCACCGGCGCGCCGGCACCGCGATCCTCTTCGAATCGTCGGGGGGGCAGACCGACAAGGTCGGGCACCTCCCCGAGCTGCGCTTCGCGCTCGGCGAGCCCGAGCTGGACACGACGTCCATCGATAATGCCGCGTTCGCGCTCGAAGGCAGGTCGTACTTCATCCGCAAGACGGGCGCGGACGGCTTCCGGATCGGCTACCAGCCGACCATGAAGAAGGTGGTGAGCGACCGGCGCGCGTCGCTCGACGAGGAGACGGAGGTCAAGCCGGCTCTACGGAAGCTCGCCGAGGACGAGTTCCGGCGCGGGGCGAGCATCCCCGTCGTCCCCTTCCCGCGCGACGGGGCGGAGATCCCGGACACGCCTCGGCTCACGCTCGTGGTGGGCGATCCCGACGTGGAGTGGTCGGGCGGCGGGTCGCTGCGCGCGCAGATCGCGGAGTGGACCCGCCAGCGAGGCAAGTCGCCGCGGCTTTACCCGGGCGCGCTCGTCTGGTGCCTCAAGAAGCCCGGCCGCGACCTGCGCGAGAGGGTCGAGCTGTGGCTCGCGTGGAAGCGGGTGGCGCGGGAGGTCGCCGAGGGGACGCTCGGCGGTGAGTTCGACAAGAGCGATCGGGCGGAGCTCCAGTCCAAGGTCAAGGACTCCGAGGAGGCCGCCAAGGATGAGGTCTGGGGCGACTACCGATTCGCGGTCGTCGCGGACGGCCAGGAGGCGGACCGCCTCAAGGTGATCGATCTCGGCGCGGGGCACTCTTCGAGCGGCGAGACCCTGTGTGACCGGGTCATCGCCGCCCTCAAGTCCGAGGCGCTCCTCAACGAGTCCGTCGGCGCTGGCTACATCGAGCGCAACTGGCCACCGGCGCTCAAGGAGTCCGGGGCGTGGCCGCTCGCGAGCCTGCGACAGAGCTTCCTGAACGGCTCGCTCACGCGTCTGGTCGACCCCGACGCGATCCTGAAGAACAAGATCGTCGAGTTCGTTGGGCGGGGCGACTTTGGTCTGGCGTCGGGCCTGAAGACCGACCGGAGCTACGAGCGACTGTGGTTCCAGGAGCTCGTGGCGCCGGACGAGGTGGCCTTTGAGTCTGGCGTGTTCCTACTGAGAAAGGTCGCCGTGGAGGCGCTGAAGAGGGGCGTGCCCGCCCCACCCACTCCGCCCCAACCGCCCGAGGTCGGGCCCACGACCACCACGACGCCCGTGCCTGAGTCGGAACCCCACCCTGAACTTACGCCCGACGCCCCGACCAGGACGCTGCGTCTCGTGGGCACCGTTCCACCCGAGCTCTGGAACCGTCTCGGGACGAAGATCCTGCCGAAGCTGCGATCCGGCTCCGAGCTGAGGATAGGGCTGGACTTCTCCGTGGCAGTTAAGGTCGAGAGCGCGGGAGCCCTGGAGTCGGAACTCCGTCAGATTCTCCAGGAACTCGGGCTCACCGACTCCGTGCGGCTGGAGTAGGGCGACCGGCATTCGTGCTCTCGGAGCGCCGCAGTATGGAGCCCAAGTCCCTCCTGCCGTCGAGCCCGTAGAGGTCCACTCGGCCATCGGGTGCGATGCGCCCGTACCCCGTCCGGTTGGAGAGCCGATCGTAGAGGTCGAGGCGTCCCGTGCGCTCGTCCACGATCACGTAGCCGACCCGGTTGGACTGGCGGTCGTAGAGCTCGATTCGCCGGGGCTCGGCCTCCCCGGGGGTGGGGACGGCGGACAAGACGCCGAGTGGGATCGCGAACAGGGCGATCGCGCCCGCCAGCGTGCGCCGGAGCCTCCGGCTGCCTCCGCCGCCGCGCCTCATGATCATCACGACGCCGAGGACGACGCCGAGCGCCAGCGCGGCATCGAGGGCGAGCCACAAGAGCACGCCCGCCAGCCCGAAGATGACGTTGACCACGAAGATCTCGGCGAGGGCTCGTGCCATCGGCTCCTCCACCTCCACTGCTCGCTTCTCTTCCAGGGCCCTATGGCGGACCACCGCCGGCCCCGGCTGTCCGGCCACGGCCACCCTCGGAGCCAAGTGTGACAGGGGCGGTCACGGTTGCCAAGACCGCTGGCGCCCCCCGGCCAGTCTGAGGCCTGGGCGGGGGAGGCTGGTGTCGCTACCCACGGGTAAGGCGCGTCCCCTGGCTCCCGCACGAGTCGCGGGCGCTGCTCCAACTCGTCGTCAGGAACGAACTCGCTGCGCGTGCTTCAGCCCCCGTGGGTCGACAGGGGACGGCCGAACTGCTGGAGGGAGAGGACCTCGTCGTCAAGCGTGGCGCGGTGGGGTCTTCTCCGGCGCATGGGGCTCTCTGGGCTTTCACCCCTGACGATGTCCGCCGATCACCGAGCAGGCCGGACGATATGGCCGACCCGGCCCGGGCAGTCGTAAGGACGCTCCTTCATCTTGTGCTTCTGGAGGGCCGTGTCCCGCCGCACGAAGCGCTTGCGGCAGTACGTGCACTCGACGACGTACTTCACTCCGCCTGCGCCGCGCGCCGGCTTTCGCGGCCGGGTTGCTCTCGCGGTCGGCTGAGGTGAGGACGGCCGAGACTCGCGGCGCACGAGCGGCGGGGCACTGATGGGGGTTGTGGCCAGAACTCGACCGGATAGGGGGTCAGGTCGATCTTCACGCGCGGGAGGTCGCCACCCGGGCGCCTCGGCCCGCGGTAGGGAACGCGTCCCTGGATCGCGCGCCCGCCGCGGGGTGTCTCGTACGCCTCGAACCGGACCTGCTCGCGCGGAATCTCGATTCCCGAGGCCTCGTAGACGCGCTCCGCGATCGCCCGGAAGATGGGGCGCAGGGCCTCAGGATCGTCCGGCGCCCCCTCGAGGAGGGTGAAGTCCAGGTCCTCCGAGAAGCGATACGTCTCGAAGTAGCACTTCTTCAGGCAGGTACCGCCCTTGAACACCCAGGCGTCGGCGAGGGCCGGCTCGGAGGCGATGCCCCAGAGGAGCCAGCCCAGGACGTAGTCCTTCTCGACGATGTCTTCGCGGAGCGACCACTCACGGGCGCGCTCCCGGAGATCGAGGACGCCGATCATCGTCCCGCCGGCACCTCCACGTTGAGGCGAAGTCCCCAGCGGCGAACCAGCCGGCCGCGCGCGGGCCCGCTCGGGTCGAGGCGGGCGTAGCCGGCGCTTCTCGCCGCCCGGCACTGGGCCAGAAGATCCGCGGCGTCGATGCCGAGCCGCTCGACGAGGAAACCGAGGCGCTTGAACACGGTGTAGTTGCCGAGGCGCCGGCCGTAGGCGACGAGCTGGCGGTCGTCCCTGTGCTCCGAGGCGAAGTAGGCGCGGACCACCTCGCCGACATGGCGGATGCCGCCGCCGAGGGCGGGAACGTCGAGAACATCGATGATGGTCCGCGACGGGTCGGACACGTCGACCGGGGTCTGGTCTCGCCAGACGCGACGGGTCCCGAAGAGCTGCCTGGACGCCACTACGCGTGCGAGGTAGGCAGTCCCGCCGATGGTCCCCCGGCGTGGGCGCACAGGCCGGGAGGTGATGACGACGACCTCGCGGAAGATCTGCTCCGTGAAGTCCCAGTGCTCGCAGGCACTCCATCCACCGATGTAGCAGGGGGCGAAGGCGCGGGCCGTGAGGATCCACGGGTCCGCGACGACGCCGACGCGCCCGGCAGCGCCCAGGGGCACGAGGACGTAGAGGCCCCGGCGCACCCGCTGGATCCAGCCCTGCCCGCACCAGTGGGCCAAGAGCCGCGCGGTCGCGGTCGCGTCGAGCCGGAGAATCCGCGCGGCTTCGGCCACCGTCAGCGTTCCGTGGGAGGCGCGATGCAGCTGCTCCAGCCGACGGCGGTTCGAGGCCGAGATGCCTGCGGTATATCCCTGTGCGTCTAACTTCATGGAGAATAGAATTACTGCCTGTGTACTATACCATACGACTGGGCTCCCCACCCGGCGGCAAGGAGGGGGCGCCGAGACGCCGCCAGCCCGGCCGGCCTCGTTCAGGTGGCGACGGGCGATCGCTCACGCCGCCCCGGTCGCGGCGCGCGCCTCAGCCGCCGCCCCGTCGGCCCTCCGCCCTCGCCGCGGGCGAGGAGCGCGAGCCCGATCCCGAAGAAGGCGTCGAGGGCGTCGCTCGGCGTCAACCAGATCGGCAGTAGGCCTCGATCCACAGCTCGAGCGTCTCCTCGAGCCGCCGTGGATCGCCGATGGCGATCGGGCAAAGCTCCCGCTCGTACCGCCAGGGTGAGGGGGGCTCAGGCGGGGTACCGGAGGGCATCGGCCGTCCAGTCGGTCAAGAGGTTCCAGCGCCTGGCGTCCTCGGAGGGGTGGGCCGCGAGCCGGCGCCGCTCAGCCGGGTGGAGCGATGTCCGGCACAGGGTGTCCTCGCGCGCGAGCCGGCTGCGCTCGAGCGCGGCCTCAAGCTCGCTCAGGGCCCGCGCCTTGGGCGCGTCCCCGCCTCGCTCGGCAAGCCGGCGCGCGAGGGT
>MGBT01000193.1:0-835 GCA_001788395.1 Candidatus Rokubacteria bacterium GWA2_70_23 | reverse complement strand
GAGGTCCTGGAGCTTGGCTTCCCGCACGAGCCATTCCCGGTCGAGGGGCCAGTACCGCCCGAGGAGCCAGGGCAGGGCCTCGACGAGACGGGCTTCCAGATTGTCCTGCGCCAGCGCGGCCAGGAGCACCTCGCCGGGGTTCTTCGGAGTCCAGCGTCGCGGCCGGAGATGAGCCAGGCCGGGGTAGCCGAGGGCGGCGAGATCGCGGGTCAGGGCCGCGGCGGCGAGCGGCGGGCGCGGCGAGGCCGACGCCACGGGTGGGAGCAGGCTGGGGGACAGGCCGTAGAGCCGCATCGCCCGTCGGGCGAGCGCGGGGGTCAGCCGGCGCCGGCCGCTCTCGAGCATGGCCAGATAGGGCTGCGAGAGGCCCAGGCGGGCTGCGGCCTGCACCTGGGTGAGGCCCTTGGCCAGACGCGCTGTCCGGAGGTCCATGGCGGCCATGAGTCTATCACAGATTGTGTAATAATCGCCCGGCGCCGGCCGCCGCGTCCCCGCGCTCACGATATGCGCGCAGCCGCCTGCCCCGTCGGCCCGCCCCCCTCCACCCGCCCGAGGAGCGCGAGCCCGATCACTGTCTCGGCGACCTCCCCGTCCGGTGCCGCCTCGGGCAGGAGCTGCGCCAGCTCGGCGAGCTCCTGGAGGATCCGGCCCCGGCGGGCCTTGAGCCGCCGGCGGAGGCTCCCGCCCGCCAGGAACGCGAGGACGCCGCGCGCCTCCCGTGACAGGCGGCGCATCCGCTCCCGCCACGACAGCGCGAAGAAGCCCGCGGGCAGCAGGGCCACGAGGAAGAGGGCGAGGAGCCAGCCGCCGCCGAGCCGCCACGCGACCCAGCCCT
>MGBT01000192.1:3663-9183 GCA_001788395.1 Candidatus Rokubacteria bacterium GWA2_70_23 | reverse complement strand
AGGTCGTACCCCCGCTTGCGCCACTTGCCGAGGAGCGTCGCCACGCGCTCCCGCATCGCCACGGCCATCCGGACCGCGCGCTCGGCCGGGTCGGGCACGGGGGTGGGGTCGTTGAAGAAGATCATCATGCCGTCGCCCGTGAAGCGCTCCAGCGTGCCCTCGTGGGAGAGGATGAGGCTGCCCATCTCGGCGTGGTACTCGCGCAGGACCCCCATCACCTCCTCGGGCTCGGAGGTCTCCGCGAAGGCCGTGAAGCCGCGGAGGTCGAGGAAGACCACCGTGACCTCGCGGCGATGGGTCTTGAGCGGGTCGTCGGCACCGCCCGTGACGATGGCCTCGGCGAGCTGCGGGGAGAAGAATCGCTTGAGCCGGCTGAGCTTCTCGACCAGCTGGTAGCTCCGGGCATTGTCGATGGCCGTGGCGGCCTGGTTGCCCACGATCCCCAGGAGCAGCTCGTCCAGCTCGTCGAAGGCGTTGGGCCTGGGGCTCTCCACCACCAGGACCCCGACGAGCCGGTCCTTGACGAGCAGGGGGAGGGCGAGCTGGCTCTGGGCGTCCGGGAGACCGGGCAGGGAGGCGGTCTCGACCGCCCCCATCTGGCCGGTCGCCTCCATCCGGGCTCGCACGCTCCGGAGATAGTTCCGGCTCATGCCGAGGTTCCCCACGCGCATCATCCGTTTCCGCTCGGCGACCACGCCGATGACCCCCTCGCCGAAGCCCACCTCGGCCCCGAGGCCCGGGGCATCGTAGCCGCGACTCGCGAAGAGCCGGAGCCTCTCGGCGGCCGGATCCTTGAGGAGGATCATCGAGTGCTGGAAGCCCAGGACGCGGTCCATGGCGCCGAGGACGATCTCGAGGACGTGGTCGAGGTCCAGCGTCGAGGTGATCGCCGAGGAGATCTGCTGGATGATCCGGACCTCGTCGGACTTCTTGGCGAGCTCCCGGTTCAGCCGATCGATGGTGCGCTGGTTCTGGGCGATCTGCTCCCGGAGACCGAGTGGGTCGGTGCCCTCAGCGCCCATCGGCGATCTCGCCGAGGGAGATGCGCTCATCGACGTTCTTCGTGACCGAGATCACGCGGTAGATGTCCGCCGCCCGCAGCTTGAAGATCCCCTTCATGCCGACCATGGAGGCGATGGCCTCGACTTGCATGTCCATCGTCTCGAAGACGGGGCCGCTGGTCTCCGAGCGCTCGAACTCCACCTCCAGGTCCCAGCTGTCGAAGGTCTTCGGGCTGATGAGCCACACGGCGGCGCGCGGGTTCTCGCGCACGTTGCGAACCGTCTTGTTGAAGAACTGGTGAGAGAGCGCCACGTGGTCGGCGTCCACGTAGTAGACCTGGGAGATCGCCGTGGTGTTGGGCGTGCCGTCGCGCGCGCAGGTCACGACGTCGGAGGGGATCACCCCCTGCATCGCTGGCTTGATCTCCTCGGGCAGGAGTGCCATGGTGGCGGCTCGTCTCAGGCCAGCTTCTCCCCGGCGCCGGGCCCGGGAGTCTGGCGGAAGATCTCCTCAACGCGGAAGGTGATGGCGACCCCCGGCCGGTACGCGAAGCCGAGGGAGAGGGGCCTCGCGATCTCCTCCGGGTAGCCCTGGCGCAAGGAATCGAGGAAGCGGAGGCGGAAGGCCTCTTGCCGGGCGATGTCCGCCTCGTCGGTGGGCCGAGAGGACAGGAAGGTCCCCTTGAACTGATAGGCCTCGTGGCTCATCTGGCCCGCGCCCAGCGCGACGCGGCCGTTCTGCCGGAGGTGCTCCAGGGCTCGCCCCGCTCGGGCCGCCGGGACGAAGACCGTCACGGTTCGCCGGTCATCGTGAGCCACCGCGCCCACGGCGGCGGTGTGGGCCGGACGGAGGTCGGCGTCGCGCGTGCCGAGGTGCAGGAACGACGGGCCGTGCAGGAACTCCACGAGCTGGTCGGATATCATGGCCCCTGGCGGATGCACTAGTACCGCGATACCGGGCCGTGGTCAAGTGCGATCTGTGGCCGCCGCCGTGGCATCGCACCAACATCGGCTCGAGGGAGGACGCCATGAAAGCCGTCGTGCTGCGGGAGCCGGGCGCAGCCGAGTATCTGCGTGTGGAAGAGGAGATCGTGCTGCGGAGCCTGTTCTGGAGGCAGATCAGCGCGCTCGGCACCACCATGGGCAGCCCGCGGGAGTTCGAGGCCATGCTGGCGCTTCACGACCGCGGCGGACTGCGTCCGTCGGTGGATCACGTCTTCCCGCTCGAGGAGGCCGCAGCCGCCCACCGCCGCATGGAGGGTGCCGGACAGTTCGGGAAGATCGTGCTGGGTGTCGGGTAGCCCGCAGCCTCAGCGGACGGGCACGCCCTCCTCGAAGCGCTCGTCCGGCGCCTCGGCGAAAAGCTCGGCGGGGTAGAACTCGCGGAAATCCCGCTCGACTCGCTCGTAGGGAAAGTCCGACCAGAGGCCGTGGTCGCGGGTGTACTCCATGTGGCGCCGCTGGGCGACGTCGAACTCCTGGAAGATCGCGTCCGAGCGCCCGTCGAACTCGGTGGGCCGCACGCCGAAACGCTGGCACATCTCGATGTTGAAGGCGGGCGCCGCCTTGACCCACCGCCCGTCGAGCCAGAGCACCGCGTAGCCGTGATGGATGAACGCCGTCTTGCCGCCCATCCTTGCCTTGAGCTTCTCGGTGGTCAGGTGGTTGACCACGTCCGACAGGCCGATCCCCGCCGGGATTCCCGCCGCCCGTACCGCCGCGGTCAGGAGCACGGCCTTCGGAATGCAGAACACCCCCCGCGCCTTCAGGACGTTGCTGGCGACGTACCGTCGCGGGTCGAGCCGGATGGAGAAGGGGTCGTAGCGCCAGCCGTCGCGCACGGCGTAGAAGAGCCGGACGGCTCGCCCGATGGCGCTCGTCTCACCCGCCGCGGCGCGCTCGGCGAAGGCGCCCACCTCGGGGGTCGCCCAGTCGAGGTAGTACGTGCTCTCGAGGAACTCGGGCCCGGGCGCGGGCCACTTTCCAGGCGGCCAGTGGTTCATGCGTGGCGATGCCTCCTGTGAGGAATGCGGCTGGTGAAGTCGGTACTGATATAGACTCACACCATGAGCAAGCGCCTGCAAGTCCTTCTCGAAGAGCGTGAGTTCCGCGAGATCCAGCGGATCGCACAAGGGCAACACATGACCGTCGCGGAATGGGTTCGCCAGGCCCTGCGGGCGGCCAGCCGCCGGGCGCCCCTCGGCGATGCGGGGAAGAAACTCGAGGTGGTGCGGGCCGCAACCCGTCACGCCTTCCCGACCGGCGAGATCGGCCAGATGCTCACGGAGATTGAACGCGGGTACGTCGGCGAACCCCGCCGATGATCCTCGTCGACTCCAACATCCCCATGTACCTGGTGGGGGCCCCGCATCCCCTGAAGGCGGACGCGCAGCGGCTCCTGGAGCGCTGCATCGCCGAGCGGGAGCGCCTCGTGACCGACGCCGAGGTGCTCCAGGAGATTCTCCATCGCTACGTCGCCATCGACCGTCTCGACGCGATCCAGCCGGCCTTCGATGCCGTGCTGGGCCTGGTGGACGAGGTCTTTCCGGTCGATCTCCCGGCCGTCGCGCGCGCACGCACCATCGTCCTCGGGAGCCGGCGCCTGTCGGCCCGGGACGCCATCCACGTGGCTGTCATGGAACGAGAGGGCATCCGCCGCATCCTGAGCTTCGATTCCGGCTTCGACGGCTTCCCGGGGATCGAACGCCTCAGCTGATCGGGGGCCGCGCTCCGGGGCGAGCGGCGGCCCTTGCCGCGCGCAGCTCCGCCGGCGTCGCGAACTCGCCCAGCGGGCGCGGGGCGCTGGTCAGGCCTGTGACGCGATTGACGCATCGAGCAGCGCAAGGCTAGACTCCGCCGGTGAGCGCCTCTGCCGGCCGCATCCTCTCGCCGCAGTTCCTGCTCCTCTGGGTCGGCGCCTTCACCTTCTTCCTCTCCTTCTACCTGCTGCTCCCGGCGCTGCCGCTGTACGCGCGCGGCCTGGGCATCCCGGAATCGCTCATCGGCCTCATCATCGGCTTCTTCGCCGTCTCCTCCATGCTCGTGAAACCCGTGGCCGGCTGGGCGGCGGACCGCTTCGGCCGCCGGCCGCTGATGCTGGCGGGGGCGGCGCTCTTCCTCGCCGCCTCCCTCCTCTACGGCATGAGCCGCACGGCCATCGCGCTGCTCGGCGTGCGCCTCGTTCACGGCGCCGGCATGGGGCTCTATCCCACCGGGAGCGCCGCCATGGTCGCGGATCTGGCGCCGCCCGCGCGTCGCGGGGAGATCCTGGGGTTCTGGGGCGCCGCCAGCAACGTCGCGCTGGCGCTGGGGCCGCTCATCGCCGTCTGGCTGTCGGGGCGCCTGGGCTTTTCCTGGCTCTTCGCCATCTCGGCGGCCGTCGCCCTGGCAGCGCTGGCCCTGGCCGTCGTGCAGCGGGAGACCCTGCCGGCGCCGGCGGCCGTCCGGCTCGGCCTCGGGGCAATGCTGAGCCGCAGAGTGGCCTACCCCTGCGTCATCGTCTTCTGCCTCATGTGGACTCACGGGCTGATGGCGGCGTACCTCCCGCTCTATGCGGAATCCCAGGGCACGAACCCGGGCCTCTTCTTCCTCGTGCTCGCGCTGGTGGTGGCCGCCGTGAGGGGCTATGCGGGGCAGGTCTCGGACCGGCTGGGGCGCGCCCCGGTGGCGGCCATCGGCCTCGTTCTCACCGCCGCGGCGCTGGCGGCCCTGGCAGCGGGTCGCGGGCCGTGGGGCCTCGTGCTCGCGGGCGCGCTTCACGGCCTCGGCTTCGGCACCGCGCAGCCGCCACTCATGGCCTGGACCGTGGACCTCGTGCCGGCGGCCGAGCGGGGCAAGGCGATGGGGACCTACTACACGGCGCTGGAGCTGGGGATCGCCGCAGGCGCCATCGGCTCGGGGATGATCCTGCCGCATGCCGGCTTCCGCCTCCTGTTCCTGCTGACGGCCGCTCTGCCGGCCACGGGCGCCGCGCTGGCCCTCGCGCGGGTTCGCCGCGCGGCGCGATGACCCGCGCTGCGGAAGGGGCCGCGCGCCGAGCAGGACGCGGAAACACTCCGCAGGCCGTCCAAGAAAGGTCCAGATGCAAGGCGGCGAGGGAGACGACGAGCGAGGCGTACTCCGCTTGGCGAGCCGAGCCGGAGGCGAGGTGGTCGGATCCGGAGATCCGGGCGAGCGTGAGCGAGCCACGGTGAGCGAGGAGCGACCAGCGCCGTACCTCCGCAGATGGGCCTTTTTCAGCGGCCTGCTCGCCGGGGTCAGCGCGCGCGGAGGCCCGCGATCACATCGAGGACGCGCAGGATCTCGGCGCCGTCCCGCACCATGTGACGGTCGCCCGCCTGGCCCCAGCGGAGCGCGCCCTCGCGGTCCACGATGAAGGTCGAGCGCCAGGCGACATTCCGCGCCTCGTCGAGCACGCCGTACGCGCGGATGACCGTCCGGTGGATGTCACTCAGCAGCGGGAAGGGGAAGCCGCGCGCCTCAGCGTAGGCGGCGTGCGAGAAGGTGCTGTCCGCGCTGA
>MGBT01000192.1:0-3456 GCA_001788395.1 Candidatus Rokubacteria bacterium GWA2_70_23 | reverse complement strand
CCTCCAGCAATTCGAGAACCCGCACGAGGCCGGCCTGTCCCGCTGCCGCCAGCCCGAAGCAGGCGAGCCGCCCGATCCCGACCGCGGCTGCCCCCAGGGCGACGGCCTTGACGATGTCGGTGCCCCGCAGGAACCCGCCGTCCACGATGATCGTGGCCCGGCCGCCCACGGCCGCCACCACCTCCGGGAGCGCCTCCGTGGTGCCGCGGCCGTGATCGAGCTGTCGCCCCCCGTGATTCGACACGTAGAGGCCGTCCACTCCGAGGTCGCAGGCCAGCGCCGCGTCCTCCGCGGTCGCGATGCCCTTCAGGATCAGGGGAATCGCGTGGGTGTCCTTGAAGCGCTTGACGTGGTCCCACGTGAGGCCGGCCTGGTAGTCCACGCCGGTGGCGCGCACGCGCCAGGGCTTCACGAACCGCCGGGCCAGATCGCGCTCGCGACGGCTGTAGACGGCGGTGTCCACCGTGAGACAGAAGGCCGTGTAGCCGTGGTCAACCGCCCGCCTGACGTGGTCGTCCACCCAGCCGTCGTCGCCCCGCACATAGAGCTGAAAGATGCGGAAGCCGTCGGCCGCGGAGGCGACGGTCTCGAGCCCGGGGTTGCAGACCGAGGACAGCATCAGAGGAATCCCGAACTCGGCGGCCGCCTTGGCGGCGGTGGCCCCGCCGCCCGGTGTGAAGGTCTCGATGGAGCCGATGGGGGCCACCATGACCGGGATGCGGACCGGCCGTCCGAACAGGGTCGAGGCGCCGTCGATCCTCGAGACGTCCCGCAGGACCCGCGGGCGAAACGCGATGGAGTCCAGGGCCTGGCGGTTCCGCCGGAGGGTGGTCTCGCTCTCGGCGCCGCCGATGAGGTAATCCCAGGGGCCGGGCTCGAGGTTCTGGCGCGCGGCCTTGACGATCTCGTGAAGCGTCTGGAACCGCTCCTCCAGGTTGGACGTCATCGGCCGCGGAGCTTGCGCGCCGCCTCGGCCCGCATCGTCTGCATGGCGCGCGTCTCCTGGTCGGAGTACCGCTCCTCCTTCCAGGGGTCGGCCTGCATGTGATAGCCGTTGACCTCCCAGAAGCCCGGCGGGTTCACGTCGAGGAACTCGAAACCGCGCAGCCACTTGGCGCTCTTCCAGAAGTAGAGCTTCGGGACGACAAGCCTGAGCGGGCCCCCGTGCTCGGGCTCGAGGTCGCGCCCGTCGTGCTTGAGAGCCAGCAGCACGTCGTCCTGCACCAGCGCCTCGAGCGGCAGGTTGGTCGTGTAGTCGGGGTCGGCGTGGATCATCACGGCGCGGGCCCCGGGCTTGAGGCGGACGCGCTTCATGATCTCGCGGATGTGGACGCCCTCGAAGCGGTTGTCCAGCCGCGACCAGCGCGTCACGCAGTGGATGTCGCACGCGATCTCGGTGCGCGGCAGGGCGAGAAACTCCTCCCAGGTGAAGCGCACCTCTTCCTCGACCAGCCCGAAGCAGCGAAAACTCCATCGCGCGGGATCGAAGCGCGGCGTGAGGCCGTAAGTGAGCACCGGCCACTTGTCGGTCAGCACCTGGCCGGGCGGAACGCGGTGCGCGAGATCGGGCGGCGTCTCCTTCATCCGGATCGCTCCTCTGGCTGTCATCGTGGGGCTCCGCGGGGTCTTGGCGCGCGACATGACGAGCCAGATGGCGAAGCGCTCGACGGCGTCCTTCAGCCCCATGCGCGAGCGCTCATCCCGCGAAGCGGTACCCCTGGCCGTGCACGGTCAGAATATACCGCGGGGGGCCCGGCTACAGACTCCATTTCACGCCACAGCCGCGGCACGGCTCGGGAGGCGCCTCGGTCTGGATGGCGTCCCGGAACTCGAGATAGCGCGGGCCCCACCAGATCTCCGCGAGCGACTGACGGAAGAGATTGCCGAGGACGATGCCGTCGTAGTGTGCCGTGATCCACGGAGCGATGCAGCAGGGCAGCACGTTCCCGTGCACTGTCACGTACACGAGGCTCCAGGGACGGCGGCAGGCGCTCCAGGGCCGGTCCTCCTGCGCCGGGTTGAGGCTCACCTCGGGCGCCACCGCTCCGGACGCGGAGAAGACGATCCCGGCGCCCCGGGCGGCCGCCGCCGCGTGCTGGATCAGCGCCTCCTCGCGCTCGACGAGCCGTCCGTGGAGCGACTGCTCCGCTGTGGCGAGGCCGAGGCCGTTGTAGACCAGCCGCTGGAGGTTCACGCCCTCGGCGCCGACCCGCGAGGCCAGCGGCACGAGCCCGGCGATCTCGTCGATATTGGCCTTGAGCGCGGTGAACCAGAGGGACACGCGCGGGCGCGCCGTCCCGGCCTCGCGCTTCGCCGCCGCGAGCTCGCTCAGGTTGCCCACCACCTTGTCGAAGGCGTCCACGCCCCGCACCTTGTGGTAGGTCGCGGCGGTCGCGGCATCCAGCGACACGCGGATCTCGTCCAGTCCGCTCTCGATGAGCGCCGTGCGGAGCCGGGGCGAGAGCGTGATCGCGTTGGAGTTGAAGAGCACGGTGGCGCCGCGGCCTTTGAGGTGGGCGATCATGCGCGGCAGGGCCCGGTTCAGGAGCGGCTCGCCGATGCCGTGGAGCAGGACGCGCTCGAGGACCGGGAACTGGTCCACGACGCGGCGGAACTCCTCCCAGCCGAGATCCTTCTGCGGCTCGCGCCCCCCGAAGGTGAGGATGCACGTCTCGCAGAGCGAGTTGCAGCGGCTCGCGGTCTCCAGATACAGCGAGCGCGGCAGCGGAGGCTTCACGGCCAGCGCCTCGCCGCTCATGCCGAGCGCTCCGCGAGCGCGTCGAGCGGCCGCCGGCGGTACAGCCACCAGCCAGCGCCCGCGGCGAGCGGTGCGGCCTCCACGGCGCGGGCCCACCAGGGAATGGCCCACGGGTCCTGGAGGAAGAAGGTGTAGGCCATGGCCAGGGTCCCGGTGAAGGCGATCCACGGCAGCGACGGCACGGCAGCCAGGACCGCGACGAGCCACAGCGCGTACCACGGGAAGAGGGTCGGCGACAGCAGCAGGACGCCGCCGATGAGGGGCAGCGCGCGCTCCGGCAGCAGTGCCGCGCGCCGGCACAACCCCATCCAGAGCACCCACACGGCGAGCGCCGCCGCCTCGAGCCCGGGAAAGTCGACCACCGAGCGGAGCAGACCCGGATTGAAGTACTCCTCCGCGAGATAGCGGGGCAGCGAACCCAGCACGGAGAGTCCGCCGGACGCCACCGGCGCGTACCCGAGGACCAGCACCGCGGCGAAGGCGCCGAGCACCGGGAGCGTGCCCGGCCCGAGCAGGAGTGGAAGCAGCGCGGCCGGGTAGAGCTTCAGCAGTGTCCCCGCCGCCAGCAGGCCGCCTGCCAGAGCGTGCCGACCGACGATCGAGGCCCACAGGGTTCTGACGACCGCCGGCACCACCATCGCGTCCAGATGCCCGCTTCCCCAGCCCTCGACCAGCACCAGAGGATTCCAGGCGTAAAT
>MGBT01000191.1:3151-8275 GCA_001788395.1 Candidatus Rokubacteria bacterium GWA2_70_23 | reverse complement strand
GCGGCCTCGACGGCGGGGATGATCTCCCGCTGCTCCTCGTCGCCGAAGAGACCGTCCTCGCCCGCATGCGGGTTGAGCCCGCAGACGGCGATCCTGGGCCGGCCCACCCCGAGGCTCGTCATGGTCTGCTGGGCGAGGCGCACGACGCGCAGCACGCGGTCACGCGTCACGAGGTCCGGCACGCGCCTGAGCGCCACGTGGGTCGTGACGTGGATCACCCGGAGGTCCGGCCCGATCAACAGCATGGCGAAGTCCCGGGTCCCGGAGAGCCGGGCGAGGATCTCCGTGTGCCCGGTGTGCTCCCGCCCCGCCGCCGCCAGCGCCTCCTTGTTGATGGGCGCGGTGACGATGCCGTCGAGCTGGCCGGCCTGGCAGAGCGTGACGGCCGTCTCGATGTAGGCGTAGGCGGCCCGGCCCGCCTCGGGGCTCACGGCGCCCTTGGGGAGCGTGGCGGGGTCCACGTTCCGGAGATCGAGGCACTCGACCGTGCCGGGAGCGAAGGCGCACTCGGTGACGGACCCGACCGCGTGGAGCCGGAGCGGGGAGTGGAGGAGATCGAGAGTCGCCTGCATGGTGGCGCCGTCGCCGATCACGACGGCCCGGCACGCCGAGGCGACGGGCGGGTGGGCGAGCGCCTTGGCCGTGATCTCCGGGCCGACGCCGGCCGGATCCCCCATGGTGATGCCGAGCAGGGGAAGAGCTGCGCTCATTGCGGGGTTCCTCTGATGAGAGTCATGAACAGGTCGGGCGGGCCGAAGCCGCCGGCCTTGGTGAGGAGGAAGAGCCCCGGCCCATGCAGACCCGCAGGGTTGTGACGGATGACCTCGGCGAGGGCGAGCCCGAGCCCGGGGCTCCCGAGGAGCTCCAGCCGAGTGGCGGCGAGGGCGCGCACCAGGGCCAGCGCCGTCTCGCCCCCGGTGGCGCAGACGAGATCGGGTGTGGCGGCCGCCAGCACTCCTGCTGCGACGCGGGCCAGCCGCTCGGCCATGCCGGCGCGCTCGCGTGGGCCTGGCGACGCCGCGGGCTCTTTCGCGGCGATGAAGGCCGGCGCGTGGGCCGCGAGCGCGGCGACGACGTCGGCCGGATCGGGCGGCGCGCCGTCCGCCTCGACACAGATACCCTGCAACCCGGCCGCGGTCAGGGCCTCGATCTGGGCGCCCGTCGCGGGATGGAGGCTGCCCGCGACGATGAGCCAGCCCCGCCTCGGCGGCAGGGGCACGGGGTCGCTCGCGTGCCCGAGCGCGCTCGCGAGCCGGCGGGCCAATCCCGCCGAGCCGGCGAGGAGAATCCCGGGCAGGCCAACGCCGGCCCGGACCAGCGCGTCGAGATCGGCGTCGCGCTCGGCGTCGGCGACGACCAGGGGCGCAGTGGTCCGCTCGACGGCGCGGCGGAGTCCGTCGTCCCCGCCGCGGACCACCTCGAGCGGGAGATGGGCCACGGGGCGGGGGACCTGTTTTCGCAGGATCTCGAGGAGGTCGGAGGTCGGGGCGGGGTAGTCGGGGTCGCGTCCCACCGCAGATTCGTGAGCGGGGATGCCGTGGACGCGCAGGATGCCGCCGACGACCGTGCGGCCCTCGGCCGGGAAGGCGGGGCACACGAGCGCGGTCCTGGCCTGGGCGGCAACGAGGAGGGCCTCCACCTCCGGCCCCACCGCGCCCCGCATGGTGGAATCGATCTTCTTGAAGACGCGTCCCTCGCGCAGGCGTTCAGTGATCCGGCTGGCGGCCAGTCGCACCCCCTCGGCGGCTTCTGCTGGCGGGAGGGTGCGGCTCTCGGTGTCCACGGCAGCGACCGCCCACTCAGGGCCGGGCGAGGCGGGCTCCACGAAGAGGCCCACGCGGCCGCGGCCCGCGAAGAGGGCGCCCGAGTCGCAGGCACCCGTGAGGTCGTCGGCGAGGATGGTGAGCGGCATCGATGGTCTGAACCCTATCACAGACGGCACCCCCATGACCCCTTGAGCGGCCCGCGATATACTGCGGTCATGTCAGGCCGCGCCGTCGCCGCGATCCTTGTCCTAGCGCTCCTTGCCGTCGTCTCGCTGGGGGGACCCGTGGGCGCGCAGAATCCGGTGAAGGCGCTCGATCTCATCAAGGTCCCGCGCGTGCAGCAGGCGAAGGATTTCGAGACCCCCGCCCCGGACCGGGGCTCGGTGAAGCTGTCGGACTTCCGGGGCAAGGTCGTGTTCCTCAACTTCTGGGCGACCTGGTGTCCTCCCTGCAAGGAGGAGATGCCGGCCATGGAGCGCCTCTACCGGAAGTACAAGGCGCAGGGGCTCGTGGTCCTGGCAGTCTCGATGGACTCCGAAGGGGCCTCGGTGGTCGACCCATTCGTGAAGCAGCACGCGCTCACGTTTCCGATCGGGCTCGACCGGAAGGGGGCGGTGGCGGGGCTCTATGGGGTCCGGGCGCTGCCCTCCACCATGATCATCGACCGCCAGGGGAACCTGTCGCTGATCGCCCTGGGGCCGCGGGAGTGGGATGGCAAGGCGGCGCACTCGCTCTTTGAGTCCATGCTGAGGTAGGGAGTTCCAAGTGCCTGAGTCCCTTGGCGTCTTTGTCGCGTTCACCGCTGGGCTCTTCTCTTTCCTGTCCCCTTGTGTCCTGCCGCTGTTCCCCTCCTACCTGTCCTTCATCACCGGCATGTCCGTGGACCGTCTCGCCGGGGAGGTGACGGCCGCTGCGCGGGCGCGGGTCATGCTCCACTCGCTGGCCTTCATCGTGGGCTTCACCGCGGTGTTCGTGAGCCTGGGGGCTTCGTTCAGCGCCGCCGGGCAGTTCCTCCTCGACTACCGCGACTGGATCCGCATCGCGGGCGGCGCCCTGATCGTGATCTTCGGTTTGTACATCGCCGGGATCCTGAGGCTGGGGGCGCTCGGTCGGACGCATCAGTTCCAGATCCAGAGCAAGCCGGCCGGGCTCCTCGGGTCCTTCGCCGTCGGGCTCACCTTTGCCATCGGCTGGACGCCGTGCGTGGGCCCCATCCTCGGCTCGATCCTCACGCTGGCGAGCAACGAAAAGACCGTGAGCGAGGGCGTGGGGCTCCTGCTGGCGTACTCCGCGGGACTCGGGTTGCCGTTCCTCCTCTTCTCGCTCGGGCTCGGCGCCTTCCTCAAGTTCTTCAAGCGCTACCGCCCGCTGCTCCCCGTCGTGGAGCGCGTGGCCGGCGTCCTGCTGATCGCCGTCGGCGTCCTGGTCGCCAGCAACTACTACGTCGTGCTGAACGCCTGGGCCATCGGCCTCACCCCCGAGTGGCTCCTCAAGCGCCTCTGATGCGCGTCCGGATCCGCGTCCCCGCCACCTCCGCCAACCTGGGCCCGGGCTTCGACGTCCTGGGCCTCGCCCTGGCGCTTCACAACGAGATGGCCTTCGAGGAGTCCGACGGGGTGTCGGTGTCCATCGAGGGCGAGGGGGCGGGCCGCCTCGAGACGGGCGGCGACAACGTGGTCGTGCGCGGCGCCCGCATGGCGTTCGAGGCTGCGGGGCGCCCCTGGAAAGGCGTGCGGCTTCACTGCGTGAATCGGATCCCACCGAGCCGCGGCCTGGGCTCGAGCGCCGCGGCCTGGGTGGGCGGGCTCGTGGGGGGCAATGCGCTCTGCGGCGCGCCGCTGGACCGGGACACCCTCCTCTCACTGGCCGCGCGCGCCGAGGGGCACCCCGACAACGTGACGGCGGCGCTGCTGGGCGGGCTCACGGTCTCCTGCTGGGCCGGCGATCGCGTCGCCGCCGTCTCGGTGCCCGTCCCCGGGAGCATCCACTGGGTGGTGCTCGTTCCCGAGACGGAGGGGTCCACGCGCGAAGCTCGCGCGGTGCTGCCCGATCGCGTGTCGCGAGCGGATGCCGTGTTCAATCTCCAGCGCGTGAGCCTGTTTCTGGCAGCGCTCGCTGCCGGGCGGAGCGATCTGCTCTCGGTCGCCATGGAGGATCGGCTGCACCAGCCGTACCGGTGGCCGCTCTTCCCGTGGCTCCCGGTTACCGTCGCTGCGGGCCTGGAGGCGGGGGCACTCGGATGCGTGCTGAGCGGCGCCGGTCCGTCGCTCCTGGCGGCGGTGACCGACTCGCCCGAGCGTGTCGCGGAGGCGATGGAGGGGGCGCTGCGCAGGGCAGGCGTCGAGGGACGGGCGCTGGTCCTGCCCGTCGACACGGCCGGCGCCGTGTGGGATCGGGTCTCCTAACTTGACTCCTCCTCCGAGGCGGCAGTACCATCCATTCATGAGCACGGAGCGGCGGGCCGATCGTTGATCAAGAGTGACCGGTGGATCACGCGGATGGCCCTCGAGCACGACATGATCAAGCCATTCGGGGACCGGCAGGTCCGCGCGGGCATGATCTCGTACGGCGTGTCCTCGTACGGCTACGACCTGCGGATCTCCGACGAGTTCAAGATCTTCACCAACATCAACAACACCATCGTGGATCCCAAGGCGTTCGACCCGCGCTCCTTCGTGGATTTCCAGGGCGAGGTGTGCATCATCCCCCCGAACTCCTTCGCCCTGGGGCGGTCGGTCGAGTACTTCAAGATCCCGCGCAACGTGCTCACGATCAGCGTGGGGAAGTCCACGTACGCCCGCTGCGGCATCATCACCAACGTGACGCCCTTCGAGCCCGAGTGGGAGGGGTTCGTGACGCTCGAGATCAGCAACACCACGCCGCTTCCCGCCAAGATCTACGCCAACGAGGGTATCGCCCAGGTCCTCTTCTTCGAGTCTGACGAAGCCTGCCAGACGTCGTACGCCGACCGGCAGGGGAAGTACCAGGGCCAGCAGGGGATCGTGCTCCCCACGGTCTAGGCCCCGGTGCCGGCCTCTTCCGGGAGGCCAGGAGGTGAACGGTCCCATGGCTGAGCAGAAGAAGAAGGAGACGAGGCCCACCAGGCCCCCGGAGGGCGACGACGCCGCGGCAGGCAGCGCGGAGCTCGCCAAGAAGGGCAAGAAGATCAAGGAAGATCTGGACAGTCTCCTGGACGAGATCGACGACATCCTCGAGGAGAACGCCGAGGAGTTCGTCAAGAGCTACGTCCAGCGCGGAGGGGAGTAGGAGTTGCCGATCTACGAGTACCGGTGCCGGGGTTGCGAGAGCGAGTTCGAGAAGCTGGTGGATGCGCGCGCGGTCGTGGCCTGCCCGTCAT
>MGBT01000191.1:0-3128 GCA_001788395.1 Candidatus Rokubacteria bacterium GWA2_70_23 | reverse complement strand
AGGCCGCTGAAAAAGGCCCATCTGCTTCGTTGGCGCCCTCAGCCGCACGCTCAACGTGGCTCGCTCACGCTCGCCCGGATCTCCGGATCCGCTCGCCTCGCCTCCGGCTCGGCTCGCCAAGCGGAGTACGCCTCGCGTGCGGCCGTCGGGCGCCGCCCCGCATCTGGACCTTTTTGAGCAGCCTGCGGGTTTTTCAGCAGCCTGCTAGGGGCGTCGCGCGCCGGCGCTGAGACAGGGGCAACGCCATGCCGAGGACGCCGATCGAGCCCCGGTTCAAGATCGAGTACCTGTCCATCCTCGATAGCGAGGGCAGTCTCGACACCGCCCTCGAGCCCGACATCCCGCCGGGCGACCTCAAGCGTCTGTACCGTGCCATGGTGCTGGGCCGCCGCCTCGACGAGCGGATGGTCCGGCTCCAGCGCCAGGGCCGGATCGGCACCTTCGCCCCGATCAAGGGGCAGGAGGCGGCGCAGATCGGGAGCGTCTTCGCCCTCCGCCGCACGGACTGGATGGTCCCGTCCTTCCGCGAGACGGCGGCCATGCTCTGGCGGGGCTGGCCCATCGAGAAGCTGCTCTGCCTCTTCGCCGGGCGGCTCGAGGGCGGCCAGCCCGCGCCGGACCAGCACGACCTGCCGATCACGATCCCCGTGGCCACCCAGCTCCCGCATGCGGTGGGGCTCGCCTATGCCGCCCAGTATCGCGGCGACGACGTGGTCGTCATGGCCTACTGCGGGGACGGGGCGACCTCCGAGGGGGATTTCCACGAGGCGCTGAACTTCGCGGGCGTCTGGCACGTGCCGGTCGTCTTCGTCGTCCAGAACAACCAGTGGGCGATCTCCATCCCGCTGAAGAAGCAGACGCACTCGGCCACGCTGGCCCAGAAGGCCCTCGGCTACGGCTTCCCCGGCATCCAGGTGGACGGCAACGACCTCCTGGCGGTGTACGCGGCGAGCCGCGAGGCCGTGGCGCGGGCGCGCCACGGGGAGGGCCCCACGCTCATCGAGTGCGTGACCTACCGGCTGGGCGTGCACACCACGGCCGACGATCCCACGCGCTACCGCTCTGACGAGGAGGTGAAGGCGTGGGAGCGGAAGGACCCGCTCCCACGGGCGCGCGCCTACCTCGAGAAGAAGAACCTGCTGGACGATGGCCTCGAGGAGCAGGTGGACGCGGAGATCGCCCGGGCCGTGGAGCGCTTCGAGACGATGGCGGACGCCGATCCCCTGACCATCTTCGATCACGTCTTCGCGGAGCGGCCGGCGCACCTGGAGGCGCAGCGCGCCGAGCTCCGCGAGCGGCTGGGCGCCGATCCGCCGCGCCGGGTGGACGAGGAGCGCCCGCTGCCGACGCCCATGCGCGGCCAGAGGAAGACGAGCCGATGGGCAAACTGAACATGGTCAAGGCGCTGAACCTCGCCCTGCTCCAGGAGATGGAGCGGGACGACGGGGTGGTGATCATCGGCGAGGACGTGGGGGTGGACGGCGGCGTCTTCCGCGTCACGGAGGACCTCCACCGCCAGTTCGGAGGCACCCGCGTGATCGACAGCCCGCTGGCGGAGGCCGCGATCATCGGGACCGCGGTGGGCATGGCGCTGTACGGGCTCAAGCCGATCTGCGAGATCCAGTTCTCGGGCTTCGCCTTCCAGTGCTTCCACCAGATCGAGAACCACGCGGCCCGCTACCGGGCGCGCTCCCAGGGGCGCTTCCACTGCCAGATGGTGCTGCGGATGCCCTATGGCGGCGGGGTGCGGGCCCTCGAACATCACACGGAGAGCGAGGAGCAGTTCTACGCGCACATTCCCGGTCTCAAGATGGTGATCCCCTCGGGGCCGCGCACTGCGCGCGCGCTCCTGGCCAGCGCTATCCGCGACCCGGATCCCGTCATCTTCTTCGAGTCCAAGGCGCTCTACCACGCCGCCAAGGAAGAGGTGCCGGACGAGATCGAGACCATGCCCATCGGGCGCGCCCGGATCGACCGGGAGGGACGGGACCTCACGCTCATCGCCTACGGAGCCATGCTGCGCGTCGCGCGCGAGGCCGCCGAGGTGCTGCGCGAAGAGGATGGCGTCGAGGTGGAGGTCATCGACCTCCTCACCGTCTCGCCGCTCGACCGCGAGACCATCAGTGCCTCCGTCCAGAAAACCGGCCGCGCGGTGGTCGTGCACGAAGCTTCGAGGAACTTCGGCCCCGGGGCCGAGATCGCCGCTAGCATCATGGAGGGGGCCTTCCTGTCCCTGGAGGCGCCGGTGCGCCGCGTGACGGCCTACGACGTCCCCTTCGTGGGCTTCGCCCGCGAGTGGGTGCACATCCCGGACGCGGCGCGCGTCGTCTCGGCCGCGCGCGACACCCTCGCCTACTGACCTCCAGGCGAGGGGACACCGTCATGGCGCGGCCGTTTCTGCTGCCCGACCTGGGCGAGGGCCTCACCGAGGCCGAGATCGTCAAGGTGCTGGTGGCCGAGGGCGACGTGATCCGCGAGGACGCTCCGCTCCTCGAGGTCGAGACCGACAAGGCCCAGGTCGAGATCCCCTCGCCGATGGCCGGCCGCGTGGAGAAGATCCACGTGCAGCCGGGCCAGACCGTCAGGGTCGGCGAGGTGCTGGTCACCTTCGCCGATGCGGGCGAGGCGGCGGCCCGCCCCGCTCCGGCTCCCCCGCCTGCGGGCGTGGTGTCGGCTGCCGCGCCAGGCCCAGGTCTCGCCCCCGCGCCGCAGCGTGACGGGGGACCGGTGCCCGCGACCCCGGCGACCCGGCGTCTCGCTCGGGAGCTGGGCGTGGACCTGCGCATCGTTCGGGGCAGCGGCCCGGGCGGACGCGTCACCGATGTGGATGTGCGAGCCGCAGCCGGAGGCGAGGCGAGCGAATATGGGGAATCCCCGAGCGGAGCGAGTGTGCGAGCCGCAGCCGGAGGCGAGGCGAGCGAATATGGGGAATCCCCGAGCGGAGCGAGGGGGCGAGCCGCAGCCGGAGGGCCGCCGCCCGCCCCCGCGCGCCCCGCGGCGAAGCCGCTCGCCACGGTCGGCCTCGAGCCCCCGCCGCTGCCGGCCTTCGAGCAGTGGGGGCCGGTGGCTCGCCACGGTCGGCCTCGAGCCCCCGCCGCTGCCGGCCTTCGAGCAGTGGGGGCCGGTGG
>MGBT01000190.1:52955-64710 GCA_001788395.1 Candidatus Rokubacteria bacterium GWA2_70_23 | reverse complement strand
GATGTGTGATGAAGGGGCTGGCCTCTCGCTTGACGTGGTGGCATAGACTGCCCCACACGAGCACCCCGCGGTCAACGCCGCAGAAAGGGAGAGGCCAGCCATGGACCATGATGATAGACGAGGACGACCTGGCCGATCTCGCCCACAACCGCGCCGCGTCCCTCAGCGGGAGGAGCGGATGCGCGTGCCGCGGACGTAGTCCACGAGGACGAACTCGCCGAGGCGCTCCGGGGTGACGAAGAAGGCGCGCCCCCGGTTGATGCGGGCCGTCTGCTCGACGAAGGCGGCCAGCATTCGGCTGTCGTCCAGCATGAAGGTGTTGATGGTGATGCCCTCGCGGGTGCAGCGCTGCACCTTCGCCTCGAGCGGCCGTCGACGGCGATCGCCCAGGTCGCGCCGGACCTCATGGCCCGCCGCTTCGCGGGGAAGGCCGTGCTGACGCTCGAGTGAGGGCGCCCGGCGCCGTCAGCCGGGCAGCGCCACCCGCGGCGCGTCCGGCACGATCGCCACGTGGACCGGATTCACCCCGGCGACGCGGCCAGCCAGGGCGCGGATGGCGTCCTCCGCCTGCTCGAGCGGGAACGAGTGGGTGTGCATCTTCTCGAAGGGGTAGCGCCCGGACTCGATGAGCTCGATCGCCCGGAACGTCTCGGCGACCGGCATGCTCAGCACCCCGCGGATCGTGAGCTCCTTGTAGATCACGTCGTCGGCCTGGAGCTCGCGCGTCGGTCGCTGTCCCTTGAGCCCCGCGACGACGATCCGGCCCTTCCGGACGGCGATCGCCACGGCGTGATTGAGCGACTGCGGGGCGTAGGGCGTGGTGTCGACGACGACCTCGGCGCCCCCGCCGGTCGCCTCGCGCACCCGCGCCACCACGTCCTCCGTCTCGACGTCGACCGTGACGTCGGCGCCCAGCTCGCGTGCGAGGGCCAGCTTCTGCGCGTCGCGGCTGAGTCCGGTGACGACGACTTGGCGGGCCCCCGCGGCGCGGGCGCCGATCACGCAGCACAGCCCGCGCTGGCCCGCGCCCAGGATGACGACCCGATCGCCCGGGCCCGTGCCGGGGACCGAGCCCGCCCAGGACAGGCCGGCCGCGAGCGGGTTGAACATCACGGCGACCCCGGCCGGCAGGCGCGGATCCATCTTCTTGAGCACGGAATAGGGAGACAGGTACATGTGCTCGGCGTAGCCGCCCCAGAGGTGGGGCGGCTTGGCCACGTCCGTGTACCCGTAGGTGCCGCCGCGCTTCGGGCAGGCGCGCGGCTCCCAGCGGGCGCACGCCTCGCAGCGCCCGCAGCCGTAGCCCGATCGCACGGCGACGCGGTCGCCCTCGCGGACGTCCCAGCGCTGGCGCGCGCGGGCGCCGAGCTCCTCGATCACGCCGAGGGGCTCGTGCCCGGGGACCACCGGATACGGCGTGTAGTCCTCGTGCGGCGGCTGCGCGCCCTCGTACTGCTCGTAGTCGCTGCCGCAGATGCCGCAGGCCTCGATCCGGAGCAGCGCGTCGTCGGGCCCGATGGTCGGGCGCGCGAACTCCCGCGCCACGAGCGTCTGCGGTTTGACGAGCACTGCCGCGCGCACGGTCCCCGCCATGGGTGTCCTCCGCTCACTTCCGCTTGCGCTTGGTCATGTAGTGCGCCCACGGCATCCAGCCCAGGAGGCTGCCGCCGTCGACATCGACGGCGAGCCCGCACAGCGCGTCG
Organism: Candidatus Rokubacteria bacterium GWA2_70_23; assembly: GCA_001788395.1. Taxonomy (GTDB): domain Bacteria; phylum Methylomirabilota; class Methylomirabilia; order Rokubacteriales; family CSP1-6; genus UBA12499. The sequence continues at coordinate 63,007 of MGBT01000190.1, read as the reverse complement.
GCGCCCGCCGAGCAGAGGAAGACGACGACGCGTCCGTGGTCGGCGGGCGTGATCCACCGCCCCTTCGGCACCATCGCGATGCGCTCGCGCCGCGTCTGCTCGTCGGCGTTCCGCTCGTACATGGGCGTGAGCGTCGGGCCCGGGCAGATGGCGTTCACGTTGATGCCGTAGGGGGCGACCTCGTACGCCAGGTGGCGCGTGAAGCCGAGGAGCCCGGCCTTCGAAGCCGTGTAGCTCGCGGCGGCCGTGAAGCTGATGCGCTTGGCCGCCACCGAGGCGACGTTGACGATGCGCCCCCAGCCCTTGGCCCGCATGTGCGGCAACACCGCCCGGGCGCACAGGAAGGGACCCGTGAGGTTCACGTCGAGCACTCGCCGCCACTGCGCCTCGGCGAGGTCCTCGACCAGCTCCGTGGTGGCGATCCCCGCGTTGTTGACGAGGATGTCCACGCCGCCGAGCGCCTCCACGGTCGTGCGGACCATCGCCTCGACCTGCGCGCTGTCGCCCACGTCGGCGCGCACCGCCATGGCCTGGCCGCCCGCGTCGACGATCCTGGACGCCGTGGATGCCGCGCCAGCCTCGTCGATGTCGGCCACCGCCACCGCCGCCCCCGCGTCCGCGAGCGCCAGGGCGATCCCGACGCCGATCCCCGCGCCGGCGCCGGTGACGACGGCGACGCGACCAGCCAGCTCCCTGTCACTCGGCGTCATGCGTGGCCACCTCCCCCCCCGCGTTCATACCACAACCGCCATGACCACCGCACCCGGCACCTCGCCGGCGCCCCGGCCGCCTGCCGGCCACGCCAGGCTCCACGCCCCGGGGTCGGCGCGGCGAGCCACCCGCTCGGGGCGTGCCGGCCCTGCCGGGGCCGCCCGCCTCCGTCAGTACGACCGCGGCATCCCGCGGACGTGCTCGGCGCGGGGTCTCGAGGCCGCCCGCATAGGCGTGGCCCTTGGCCGCGGCGATGACGGGGACCGGCGTGTCCATCAGCGCCCGGTGGAGCTCGAGGTGCTGGCGGCGTTCGCGCGGCGCACGGACGCGCTGATGCTCGCCCTGGACAGCAGTGACGACGCCATCCTTCGCCAGCGCCTGCAGCGGCTCGGCACGCCGGTGGTGATGATGGAGCGCGAGTTCAGCGGCGGCTGGGACGCCGTCCTCACGGACCACGCGGGCGGCGCCCACGCCGCGACCCGGCACCTCCTCGGGCTGGGGCACCGGAGGATCGCGCTGATCACGGCCTCGGCGGACGTGCGCCCCGGGGCGCAGCGGGTGCTGGGCTACACGCGTGCCTTCGCCGAGGCGAAGCGCGAGATGCCGGCGGGCCTGGTGCGGTGCGGCAGCTTCGACTCCGACTTCGCGTTCCGCGAAGCGTCGAGCCTGCTGAGCCCGCGCGATCCGCCGACGGCGATCATCGCGGGCGGCATCCAGCTGCTGGCCGGGGTCCTGCGGGCCGCTGGCCTTCACCGCGTCGCGATCCCCTCGCGGCTGTCCGTGGTGAGCTGCGGCGACACCGACCTGGCGCAGCTCGCGAGCCCGCCGGTCACCGTGGCGCGCTGGGACGTCAAGGCGGTCGGCCGCGCGGCGGCGGAAGCGGTCCTGCGGCGCCTGGACGCCACGAGCGACGCGGCGCCGGTGCGGGTGATGCTCGAGAGCGAGCTGGTGCTGCGCGCGTCCTGTGCCGCCCCCGCGGCGGGGCCGCGCTCCCGCGCCCGCTAGCCTCCCGGGTCAGGCGGCGCGGCGGCTTCACCGGCGCCCGTCGTGGGTGGAAACGTTTCATTGACAAGGCAGCCGGACTTCTTCATCGCCGCGGCGAGCTCGCTCTACGCCGTGTACGTCGGGACGCGGGGCGCGCAGGCGCCGTGAGCGCCGTCCCGGACTGAGAGGGAACCCTATCAACCAGAAGAAGTTCGATTCCCTCACGCCTGTCCAGCAGAAGGCCCTCGTGGATGCGGCTGCTCAGGTCAAGGTCCTCGCCGGGCAGTGGGCGAGGGACAAGGTCAACACCTCCGCCGCTGAAGTCGAGAACGCCGGCGTCCACATCTACCGTCCCGCGAAGGATGAGATGGCGCAGTGGCTGTCCGTTCGGGAGAGCGTCTGGCAAGCGATCGCCGGCGAGTTCAAGGGCGGCGTCCGCCCCACGCGGAGCACCTGGTCGTACGTCTGCCGGAGCCGATCGGTCTGATCCCGCGGCCAGATCAGGTTGAACGCCATCACGCTCCTGTGTTCGCGGGAACCTTCTTCGCTGCCTCCCCGATGATCTCCAGGCCGCGCGCGAAGGCGCGGCGAAGCGTCTCGTCCGGGGCGCCGGTCAGCGGGACGAGCGGACGCGCTTGCCGCGGACGTAGTCCACGAGGACGAACTCGCCGAGGCGCTCCGGGGTCACGAAGAAGGCGCGCCCCCGGTTGATGCGGGCCATCTGCTCGACGAAGGCGGCCAGCATGCGGCTCTCGTCCAGCATGAAGGTGTTGATGATGATCCCCTCGCGGGTGCAGCGCTGGACTTCCTTGAGCGTCTCCTGGAGGGTGCGGCGGGTCGGCGGGTAGGAGAACTGGGCCTCGCCGTCCTCCATGTGCGCCGTGGGCTCCCCGTCGGTGACCATGAGGATCTGCTTGTTGGCGCCCCGGTCGCGGCCCAGGATCTGGCGCGCCACCTCGAGGCCGTGGTGCATGTTGGTGCCGATGCTCCACTCGCTCCAGGCCAGCCCCGGCAGCTCCTCGAACTTGAACTCGCGGGCGTAGAGCGAGAAGCCCACGACGTGGAGGCGATCGCGCGGGAACTGCGCGCGGATCAGCGCGCTGAGCGCCAGCGCCACCTTCTTGGCCGGCAGGAAGCAGCCGCTGTTGAGCATGGAGCGGCTCATGTCGAGCATGACCACCGTGGCCGCGCGCGTGGAGGCCTCGGTGCGGAAGACCTGGAAGTCGCCGGGCTCGAGGCGCACCGGCAGCCGCGGGCCACCCCGCTCGACGGCCCGCATCACCGTCTCCTCGAGGTCCAGCAGGAAGGGGTCGCCGAACTCGTAGGGCTTGCTGTCGTCGGTGCGGTCGCCGCCGGCGCCGCGGCGATCGAGGGCGTGGCGGCCGAAGCGGTCGCGCTGGAGGTGGGCGAACACCTCGCGGAGCGCGGTCTCGCCGATCTTGCGGATGGCGCGCGCGGTGAGCGTGAGCCTGTCGCCCTGGCGCTCGAGGTAGCCCGCCTCCTCGAGCTTTCGCGCCAGGTCGCGGAGCTGCTGGAGGTCGCGGGCCGCCTCCTCTCCCAGGAGGCGCTCCACCTGCTTGGGGTCGATGTGCTGGAGGTCGCCGGGGGCCTGCGCCTGGCGGAGCTGGCGCTCGAGGCGCTCCATCTCCGACAGCTCCTCCATGAGCCCCATGGCCTCCTTGAGCGTCACGTTCTCCTCGCCCCTGAAGTCCCAGCGCCGGGACAGCTCGTCCATGGGCAGGAGCGCGCCCAGATTCATGGCGAGCTGGCGGAGCTCGGCCTCGAGGCGCTCGTCCTGCATGAAGAGCGAGCGCATCATCTCCTCGAGCTGGGCGCGCTGCCCCGGCGACATGCTCTCCATGAGCGACTGCATCCGGGCGCTCTGGCGGGCGATCTGCTCGAGGACGTCGTCCAGGCTCTCGGCGCCGGGAAAGTGCTGGCCCCACTTCTGCTTGAAGGCGTCAAAATCTGGCTCCTCGCCGTCCATGCGCTGGCGGAGCATGCGGTTGAGGTCCCGGAGCATCTCGCGCGTGCGCGCCAGGTCTTGCGGCGTGAGGCCCTCGAGCCCCTGCTTCATCCCCTTGAGGAAGGGCTGGAGCATCTGCTCCTGGAGCGACCGGAGCAGCTCCTGGAAGAGCCGCTCGGCCTCGGGGTCGGCGAAGGGGTGGGCCTGGAGGCCCTTGATGCGCCCGGCGGCATCCGGGGGCAGCCGGTCCAGGCTCTCGATCCTCCGGTCGCGCTCGGCGCCTTCCGGGAGCCGCTCGGGAATGCCCGCGCGCTCCTTCTGGATGATCTCGTCCAGCTTCTTCTCGATGTCGGCGAGCGCCGAGCCGAGGTCGTAGCGGTCGAGCCGCTGCTGGCGCTGGCGCTGAAGGCGCCGGATCAGGTCCTGCAGTCCCTGCAGCCGCTGCCCCTGCGGGGGGTGCGCGCCCCGCTGGAAGAGGCGGCGCAGCGCGCTCCTGAGGTCAGCGCCCGCCAGGAGGTCGTCGGACATGGCGGAGAGGAGCTCGTCGGCGTCGAGGTCATCGAGCCGCTGCGTGCCGTCCCAGCGCGAGTAGCGGATCTGCGCCACGGCCGTCCCGCTCCCCTCAGCCCCGGTACCGGGCCTGCCCGGCCTGGACGTCCTTGTTGAGCTTGCGCGAGAGGTGGAGGCCCTCGAGGATGAACTCCAGCGCCGCGGCCATGCCGGCCTCGTCCACGGCGCCGAGCCGCCGGGCGGCGGCGTGGAGCGGGCGCACCTCGGCGATCTGGCGGACGTACTCCCGCGAGGGCATGCTGTCGGACACCTCGATGCGCAGGCCCTCCTTGAAGGCGCCCACGACATCGTCGAGCTCGCCGGCCGAGAAGCGCTTGGTGAAGATGTTGAGCACCGCCTTCTGGGCGAGCTTGGCGAGGACCTTCTCCTCGCTCGCCTCGCCCGCGGTCTCGAGCTCGATCTTGCCGGCCGTGGAGGCGACGATGGCGCCGAGGTCGCTCACCCGCGGCGCGACCTCTTGCTCCCCCAGGCGGATGGCGCGCTTGAGGGCGCTCGAGAGCAGGTTCTCGTAGTTGCAGATGCTGACGCGCACCGACACCCCCGAGCGCTGGCTGATCTCGGGGGAGCGGCGCGCCAGGTGAGTCAGCTCCGCCACCACCTGCGTCATGTAGTCGGGGGCGGTGACCCGGAGGCCGTCGGTGCGGAAGTCGGTGCGCTCGGCCTCCATGATGGCGATCTCGTCCTCGAGCCGCCGCGGGTAATGGGTGCGGATCTGGGAGCCGAACCGGTCCTTGAGCGGGGTGATGATCCGCCCGCGGTTGGTGTAGTCCTCGGGGTTGGCGCTGGCCACCACGAACAGGTCGAGCGGCAGGCGCACCTTGTAGCCGCGGATCTGGACGTCGCGCTCCTCCATGATGTTGAGCAGCCCCACCTGGATCCGCTCGGCGAGATCGGGCAATTCGTTGATGGCGAAGATGCCGCGATGGGTGCGCGGGAGCAGCCCGTAGTGGATGGTCAGCTCGTCCGAGAGGTAGCGCCCCTCGGCGACCTTGATCGGGTCCACCTCGCCGATGAGATCGGCGATGGTGATGTCGGGGGTGGCGAGCTTCTCGCCGTAGCGGCGGTCGCGGGGGATCCACGCGACGGGCGCGGCGTCGCCCTCTCCGGCCAGGCGCATCCGGCAGGCGTGGCAGATCGGGGCCAGCGGATCGTCGGTGATCTCGCAGCCCGCCAGCGCGGGCACCTCGTCGTCCAGGAGCCCTACCAGCAGGCGCGCCATGCGGGTCTTGGCCTGGCCGCGCTCGCCGAGGAAGACGATGTCCTGGCCGCTGAGGAGGGCGTTCTCGATCTGCGGGACGACGCTCTCCTCGTAGCCGATGATGCCCGGGAACAGCGCCTCGCCTTGCTTGAGCCGGGCGATGAGGTTTTCGCGCAGCTCCTGTTTCACCGATCTCGGCGCGTACCCGCTCTCGCGCAGCTCCCCGACCGTGCGCGCTTTCGCCATGGTTGGCTGCATGATGTGGCCTCGGCCCATCGCTGTCAACGTGGCGCGGCCGGCGCCGGGCCCGCTCGTCGAGGCATCGCCGATGCTGGCTGGCCTGGTCGGCGCCTCGGTTGCCGCGGCCGCGTCGCGCTGGGCCCGGGCGCGGGGGCGCGGGTGCGGCGCGTGGGGCAAGACCCGGACACGCCGGGGGCCCCCGCCCACCGCGCGCCTGGGCGTGGGCCGCACTGATCCGCCGGTGTCATGCACGCGATTCTCGCCCAACTCGGGCTGGCGCCGGCCCGAGCCCCCGCGGACCGGCCCCGCCCCAGCCCGCGACCCCGCCGCGGCCACCTCTGTCACCCCCGGCCGGCGGCCAGGCGGGCCTCTCACGGTCCGCTCAGAGGCCCTCCCAGATCGACGGCGACGGCCGCCAGGGCAGCCGTCTCCGCCGCTCACGCGGCCCTGTCCCGGGAGGAGGATCACCGCGGGAGCCGGATCAGAGTCGGGCGGTCTCGGCTCCGGGGCCGGCGGCTCGACGACGCTGGGGTCTTTCACGGGGGTCCTGGATGCCCGCTGCACGGGCCGCGTGATGCGAGCTGGCGTTGTGGAAATCGCTAGGCAATGACCTTCAGTGTTGTCACCCTCGAGAAATCCCGATCATGCGTCACCAGGGCATCGGCGTTGATGGCGATGGCGCTGGCCACCTGCACCGCGTCCGGCAGCTTGATGTTCAGGCTCGCGCGCAGCCGCGCGGCACTTTCTGCGATGTCCGCCGATAACTCAACGACCTGCCAGGATTCCAGCACCGCCCGGTAGCGCTTGACGAGCACCTCGTCGCCGGCATTGAGCGGGCCGGTAAGAACTTCCGCGATCGTGATGGTGGTGACGGCGAACGCAATTTCGCCCTTCGCGTGGCGATCGAAGAGGGGCTGGAAACGCCGCGCGAGCTTGGGGTGGCCTTCCAGAACGTAGATGATGGGCGCGCTATCAACCAGCACCAGCGCCCCGTCCGGCAGCGCCGCGGCGTCTAGCGGCTCCATTCGTCGCGCAGTCGCCGCACGGTACGCGCGCTGTCCCTGCCCCACATCCCCTTGCCTGACCCGGCCAGCGCGGTGAGCGCCTTTTGCCGAGAGCCGGTAACGCCCTTCACCGGGACCAAAGCGGCAATCGAACGCCCGTGGCGCGTGATGATGGTCGCGCGGCCCTTTTCCGCTTCAGCGAGCAGAGCCGGCAGTCGGTTGCGCGCTTCTTCCGCGCCGGTGTGTTGAAGTTTTCCCATGCGGCAACTGTACAGACTGTACGGAAAGAAGTCAAGCGCGCCGCGCGCCCGGGTGTCCGCTCTCGACCAGGGAGCGCGCGAGCACGCCCGCTTCCGAATACGGGCGCTTCACGGTCTCCAGGCCGATCATCTCGGCGCTGAAGCGCCCGCTGGCGATCGCCGCGCGCACGGAGCCGCGCCGGCCGCTGCGTCCGTATCGGAAGTGATGAGCCCGGAGGCCCTGCGGCGCGGCGGCCCTCGCGCTCGCGCGTCAGCCGGCCGGCTCCCCCGCGTTGACCGCCAGCACCTGGCCCGAGACGCTGCGCGCCATGTCACTGCAGAAGAAGAGTGTGGCGTCCACGATGTCGTCGGCGGTGACCATGCGCTTGAGCGGCGAGCGCTCGATCATGGCCTGGCGCATCGCGTCCACCGAGATGCCGCGGACCTCGGCCTGGCCGGCGATGACGCGGTCGATGCGGTCGCCCTCGACGGCGCCGGGGGCGACGCAGTTGACGCGGATGCCGTGCGGCGCCAGCTCCAGCGCCATGCCGTACGTCATGCCGACCTGGCCGGCCTTGGCCGAGCAGTAGCCGATGCGGTAGGGCAGGCCGCGGCGGCCCGCCATCGAGGAGATGTTCACGATCGCGCCGCCGCCCGCCTTGATCATCTCGGGCACGACGAAGCGCGTGCAGACATACGACGACGTCAGGCAGGAGTCGATCGTGTAGCGCCAGTCCTCCATCAGGTAGTCCTGCACCGGCTTGGTGGGCCCGCCGTCGCCCGCGTTGTTGACGAGCGTGTCGATCTTGCCGAACGCCTTCACGGTCACTTCCACCAGACGGCGGACGGCGTCCTCGTTCGACGCGTCGCACACCACCGCGATGGCCTGGCCGCCGGCCTTCTGCACCTGCGCAGCCGTCTTCTTCACGAGGTCGGCCGAGCGGGCGGCGCAGGCGACCTTCGCGCCCTCCAGGGAGAAACGCAGGCCTAGCGCGCGCCCGATGCCCTTCGACGCTCCGGTGACGATCGCGACCCTGCCGTCGAGCAAGCCCATGGGTCCTCTCCCTGTTCTCGCGAGTTGATTGGCGGAGCGGCCCGCTACACAGGGGGCCGCACAGATTCCGGTGACGACCGATGTTCGCTTCCGCGCGGCTCCGCGACCGTGCGCGCTCTCGCCCTGCCCGGCTGCATGATGTCGCTTCGCGCCATCGCTGTCAACGTGGCGCGGCCGCCGCGCGCGCGACGGGGCTCAGCGCCCCCTCCGGCCGCTCGCTCCTGGCCTGCAACTTCGGGGTATAGTGACGCCATGTCCCCGAGCGAGCCCGCCCCCAATTTCATCCGCAAGCTGATCGCCGACGATCTGGTCTCCGGCCGGTTCGGCGGCCGGGTCATCACGCGCTTCCCCCCCGAGCCCAACGGGTACCTCCACATCGGCCACGCCAAGAGCATCTGCCTGAACTTCGGGCTGGCGGCCGAGCATCCGGGGGACCGCTGCCACCTGCGCTTCGACGACACCAACCCGACCAAGGAGACGACCGAGTACGCCGAGTCCATCATGGACGACGTCCGGTGGCTGGGCTTCGACTGGGGCCCGCACCTCTATCACGCCTCCGACTACTTCGACCGCCTCTACGAGTGGGCGGTCGCGCTGATCAAGGCCGGAAAGGCGTACGTGGACGATCTGAGCGCGGACGAGATCCGCCAGCACCGCGGCACGCTCACCCAGCCGGGCACGGAGAGCCCGTACCGCGCCCGGAGCGTGGAGGAGAGCCTGGACCTCTTCGAGCGGATGCGGGCCGGCGAGTTTCCCGACGGCTCCCGTGTGCTCCGGGCGAAGATCGACATGGCCTCCCCGAATCTCAATATGCGCGATCCCACCATGTACCGGATCCGCAAGGTGGCGCATCAGCGCACCGGCGACCGCTGGTGCATCTACCCGATGTACGACTACGCCCATGGCCAGTCGGACTCCATCGAGGGGATCACCCACTCGATCTGCACCATGGAGTACGAGGACCACCGGCCGCTGTACGACTGGTTCCTCGACGCCCTTGGCATCTACCACCCGCAGCAGATCGAGTTCGCGCGCCTGAATCTGAGCCACACGGTGCTGAGCAAGCGGAAGCTCCTGGAGCTGGTGGAGGGCGGCCACGTGAGCGGCTGGGACGACCCGCGGATGCCGACCATCGCGGGCTTGCGGCGGCGCGGCTACACTGCCGAGGCGCTCCGCGAGTTCTGCGAGCGTATCGGCGTGGCCAAGAAGGACGCGCTGGTGGACGTGGCGCATCTCGAGCACTGCCTGCGGGAGGACCTCAACCGGCGGGCGCCGCGCGCCATGGCCGTGTTGCGGCCGCTCAGGCTCGTGATCGAGAACTACCCGGAGGGCCAGGCGGAGATCATGGAGGCGGTCAACAACCCCGAGGACGCCTCCATGGGCACGCGGCAGGTGCCCTTCTCGCGGGTGCTCTACATCGAGCAGGACGACTTTCGCGAGGAGCCGTCCAGGAAGTACTACCGCCTGGCCCCCGGCACCGAGGTGCGGCTGCGCTACGCCTATCTCGTGCGCTGCACCGGGGTCGTCAAGGACGAGCGCACGGGCGAGGTGGTGGAGGTGCGCGTGAGCTACGACCCGGCGACGCGCGGCGGCGATGCGCCCGACGGGCGCAAGGTCCGCGGGACGATCCACTGGGTGTCGGCCGCGCATGCGGTGGAGGCCGAGGTGCGGCTGTACGACCACCTCTTCCTCGTCCCGCGACCCGGGGGCGAGGACGAGGCCGGCGACTGGAAGGCCGATCTGAACCCGCGCTCGCTGGAGCGCCTCACGGGCTGCCGGCTGGAGCCGGGCCTCGAGGCCGCCGCGCCGGGCAGCCGGTACCAGTTCGAGCGCAACGGCTACTTCTGCGTGGACGTGAAGGACTCCTCCCCCGGCCGGCCTGTGTGGAACCGCACCGTCTCGCTCCGCGACACCTGGGCGAAGATCGAGAAGGGCGCGAAGGCCTAGGCTCCCCCATGGCCGGCATCGCCCATCGCATCGTCGAGACCAACGGCATCCGGATGCACGTGGCCGAGCAGGGGAGCGGGCCGGCCGTGCTCCTGTGTCACGGCTTCCCGGAGTCCTGGTACTCCTGGCGCCATCAGCT
>MGBT01000190.1:0-52942 GCA_001788395.1 Candidatus Rokubacteria bacterium GWA2_70_23 | reverse complement strand
GGCTTCCCGGAGTCCTGGTACTCCTGGCGCCATCAGCTGCAGGCGCTCGCGGCCGCCGGGTACCGCGCCGTCGCGCCGGACATGCGCGGCTACGGCCGTACCGACCGGCCCGCGGAGATCGAGAAGTACACGACCCTCCACCACGTGGGCGACATGGTCGGACTCCTCGACGCGCTCGGGGAGCAGACGGCCGTGATCGTGGGGCACGACTGGGGCGCGCCGGTTGCCTGGAACTGCGCGCTGATGCGGCCCGACCGCTTCCGCGCCGCGATGGTGCTCTCCGTGCCGTACTCGCCGCGGGGCTCGGTCCGTCCCACTGCCGCGCTCCGTCAGGTGGCAGGCGACCACTTCATGTACATGCTCCATTTCCAGGAGCCGGGGGTGGCCGAGGTCGAGCTGGAGGGCGACGTGCGCGCGACGCTCCGCCGGGTGCTCTACTCGGCCTCGGGCGATGCGCCTCCGGAGCACGGGTGGCGTCCCATCATGCCGAAGACGGCGCGGTTCCTCGACACGTTGACGGATCCTACGCTGTTGCCGGCGTGGCTCACCGAGGCCGACCTCGACCTCTACACGAGCGAATTCCAGCGCACCGGCTTCCGCGGGGGACTCAGCTGGTATCGCGCCATGGACCTGACCTGGGAGCTGATGGCGGCCTACCACCACGCGAAGGTGGTGCAGCCCGCGCTGTTCGTGGCCGGCGACCGCGACCTGGTCATCGCGATGCAGAGGCGCGCGCTCGACCAGATGAAGGAAACGGTGCCCGGCCTGAGGCGGCTCGTGATGCTTCCGGGCTGCGGCCACTGGACTCAGCAGGAGCGCCCCGCCGAGGTCAACGCAGAGATGATCACCTTCCTTCGCGGGCTCGACGGCTGACGCGGCCGGGGGCAGGTGGCGCCACACAGGAGCCGGATTTCGAGTATGGTGTGGGCCGGTATGGCGCTCCTTCTACGTGGGTGCCCCTCGCAGATTGCCGAAAAACCCGCAGGCTGCTCAAAAAGGTCCAGATGCGAGGCGGCGCCCGACGGCCGCACGCGAGGCGTACTCCGCTTGGCGAGCTGAGCCGGAGGCGAGGCGAGCATATCCGGAGATCCGGCGAGCGCAAGCGAGCCACGTTGAGCGTTCGGCTGAGGGCGCCAACGAAGCAGATGGGCCTTTTTCAGCAGACTGCTAGTGGTGACCCCCGTGCCCAGTCTATCCGAGCTCCTCCGGTACTTCCTCTATCTCGGCGCCCTCGGCTTCGGCGGGCCCGTGGCCCTCGTGGGCTACATGCAGCGGGACCTGGTGGAGCAGCGGAAGTGGTTCACCCTGGAGGAGTACAAGAAGGCGCTGGCGCTCTCCCAGCTGGCCCCGGGGCCGCTGGCCGCCCAGCTCGCCATCTGCCTCGGCTACATCCATTCCAAGGTCTGGGGCGCCACCCTGGTCAGCCTCGTCTTCATCCTGCCCTCCTACGTGATGACGGTCGCTATCGGCATGCTCTACGTGCGCTACGGGGGGCTCTCGTGGATGCAGGCGGCCTTCCTCGGCGTGGGCGCCGCCGTCATCGCGATCATCGTGCGCGCCGCGTACCGGCTGGCGCGGCTCACCATGAGCCGGGACCGGCTGCTCTGGGCCATCTTCTTCGTGATGGCCGTCGTCACCGCGTGGACCGAGTCCGAGATCGCGACGCTCTTCGTCATGTGCGGCGTCGTGGCGCTGCTCGTCCAGGCGCCCCCGGCCTGGCTGCGCCGGCTGATGGGAGCGCGGGCGGCGCTCTGGTCGGTGGGGCCGCTGCCGCTCTTCCTGATCCAGGGCCTGCGCGAGCCCGCCTCGCTGGCCACGCTCGGCACGATCCTCGGCTTCTTCGCCAAGGCGGGCGCCTTCGTCTTCGGCAGCGGGCTCGCCATCGTCCCCTTCCTCTATGGCGGCGTCGTCCAGGAGCATGGCTGGGTCAACGACAAGCAGTTCCTGGACGCCGTGGCGGTGGCCATGATCACGCCGGGGCCCGTGGTGATCACCGTGGCCTTCATCGGCTACCTCGTGGCGGGGCAGGCGGGCGCGCTGCTGGCAGCGATCGGGGTCTTCCTGCCGGTCTATCTCTTCGTCGTGATCCCCTTCCCGTGGTTCGACCGCGTGAGCGGCAACCCGCAGGTCAAGGCCTTCGTGGGCGGGGTGACGGCCGCTGCCGCGGGCGCCATCGCCGGGGCCTGCTTCGTCCTCGCCCGCCGGGCCATCGTGGACGTCCCGACGCTCCTGATCGGGCTCGTAGCGCTTGGACTCAGCTGGCGCTTCAAGATTCCCGAGCCCGTGCTCATCGCCGGCGCCGCGGCCGTGGGCCTGCTGCTCTTCTGGACGAGGGGGTGAGCGACGACTGATGAAATGGGTCACCCGCCGCAAGGCTCGCGTGGACCGCATCGCCTGCCCCTGGCTCATCCGGAGGTTCCTCGATCCCGCGGCCGAGTTCCTCTTCGTCGCCGACGCGGAGGTCATGGAGACGGCGCGGCGCGAGGGCGCCGTGCCCTTCGATGTCCCGGGGGTGGAGCTGGGACATCACGGCGACCGCTGTTCCTTCGACGCCTTCCTCGACACGTACCGGCTCGACGACCCGGCGCTCCACGCCCTGGCCCTGATCGTCCGCGGGGCCGACACGGACGCCCGGAGCCTGGCACCCGAGACCTCGGGACTCTACGCCGTGGCCAGCGGCTTCAGGCTCATCAGCCGCGACGACCACGAGAACATGGCGCGGCAGTTCCCCGTCTACGATGCCCTCTATGCCTACTGCCAGGAGCTGACCGCTGCCGGCCCGTGACCCGGTCGGGCCTCCCAGGCCGGACCGGCCGGCGGCGCCGCGGCCGGGACCGCCGCGACGGCGGGGATCCGCCGAAGCCCGAGCCGCCGCCGCTCGTCGGGTGGAGGGCGGGGGACCCTGTGCTATCCTTGGGTGCGGTCGTCCCGCCACGTGCGTCACTCCGGAGCCTCCCTCGGCGAAGCGCGGCGGTAGCGCGGGGCGGCGTTTCAGGGGGAGGCCGCAGCGGCGGCCATGGGCTGCGAATTCAACCGTGCGAGAGTGGCGGAACTGGCAGACGCGCTGGACTTAGGATCCAGAGGGGCATCCCCGTGGGGGTTCAACTCCCCCCTCTCGCACCAGATCGACGCAGGGTGAGTGGAGAGGCCGCGGCGAGGCGAATGACATCTGAGGAGTCGGGATGAAAGTTGACATTCAGGAGCTGGGAGCCTGCAAGCGGCGCCTCCAGGTGGAGGAGGCGCCGGAGGTGGTGACTCAGGCGTGGGAGCGGGCCTTCACCCTTGTGCAGCGGGAAGCCAGGCTGCCAGGCTTCCGCAAGGGCAAGGTCCCGCGCAGCATGATCAAGATCCACTTCGCCGATGACGTGAAGAAGGAAGTGGCGCGCCATCTCATCCCCGAGGTGTACCGCCAGGCGCTCAGCGAGACGCGCATCGAGCCCGTGGAGGAGCCGGATCTCCAGGAGGTGCGGCTCGAGGAGGGCGCGCCGCTGTCCTTCGCCGCCGTCGTCGAGATCAAGCCCACCATCGCGCTCGGGACCTACACGGGTCTTAGCGTCCAGCACGCGCCCAAGCCCTTCGCGGAAGACGAGGTGGAGGAGGCGCTCGGCCACGTGAGGGAGCGCCACGCCGAGTACCGCGCCGTGGAGCGGGCCGCCGACCTGGGAGATCTCGCGATCGTGGACTACACGCTCACCCCCGAGGGCATGGAGCCCCGCACAGAGACCGATTACGGGATCGTCCTCGGCCAGGGGGCGGTGATGCCCGAGATCGAGGAGGCGGTGATCGGGCTCGGTCCCGGCGGCTCACGCCAGGCGCGCATCCGCTTCCCCGATGACCACCGCACCGAGGCGCTGCGCGGCCTCGCGGGGGAGGCCACGGTCACGGTGAAAGAGGTGAAGGAGAAGGTGCTCCCGCCGCTGGACGACGACTTCGCCAAGGCCATGGGCCCCTTCGAGACCCTGGAGGCGCTCAAGGCCGAGCTGCGGAAGGACCTCGAGGCGCGCCGGGCCCGCGAGAACCGGCGCACGCTGGAGGAGGCCGTGGTGGAGGCGCTCCTGGCGGCGCACGCGTTCCAGGTGCCCGACGCGCTCGTGCTCCGGCAGGTGGGGCACCAGATCGAGCACACGCGGGAGCGGCTCCGCCAGCAGGGCGTGGATCCCGACCGGCTGCCGTGGGACTACCCGAAGCTGCTCGAGGAGATGCGGCCGGGGGCGGAGCGCGCCGTGCGCCGAGCGCTCCTGCTGGAAACCATCGCCGAGAAGGAAGGGCTCGTGCCCGGCGCCGCCGAGGTGGACGCGGAGGTCGAGCGCATCGCCCAGGCCAGCCAACGGCCGGCGGCGGCAGTGCGGAGCATGATGGAGAAGAGCGGGGACCTGGGCACCCTGCGGCTCTCGCTGCGCGAGTCGCGGACGCTCGACTTCCTCATCGAGCGCGCCCAGATCACCTCCTGAGGTACACTACCGACATGGCAAGGAGACGGCCGATGGGCCTGATTCCGATGGTTGTGGAGCAGACGCCGCGCGGCGAGCGGGCGTTCGACATCTTCTCGCGGCTCCTCAAGGAGCGGATCATCTTCCTCCCGACGTACATCGAGGACGAGATCGCGAACCTCGTCATCGCCCAGATGCTGTTCCTGGAGGCGGAGGATCCGGACAAGGACATCCACCTCTACATCAACTCGCCGGGCGGATCGGTGACGGCCGGCATGGCCATCTACGACACCATGCAGTACGTGAAGCCCCCGGTGTCCACCATCTGCATGGGGCAGGCGGCCTCCATGGGCGCGCTCCTGCTGGCCGCCGGCGCCAAGGGCAAGCGCTTCGCCCTGCCGCACGCGCGGATCATGATCCACCAGCCCCTGGGCGGGGTGCAGGGGCAGGCCACCGACATCGACATCCAGGCCCGCGAGATCCTCCGCATGCGCGAGGAGCTGAACCGCATCCTGATGCACCACACGGGCCAGTCCATGGAGAAGCTCCAGCGAGACACCGACCGGGACTTCTTCATGACCGCCGATCAGGCGAAGGAATACCACATCGTGGACGAGGTGATCTCCTCCAAGCCGACCCCGCGCCCGGTGAGCGAGGCTGCGGCGGTGGCGGGCCTGAAGTAGCGCGCGCCCCATGGCCCGCGCGCGCGAGGGCGGGGGGTCGCTCAAGTGCTCGTTCTGCGGCAAGAGCCAGAACGACGTCCGCAAGCTGATCGCCGGCCCCACGGTCTACATCTGCGATGAGTGCATCGAGCTCTGCAACGACATCATCGCGGAGGAGTGGCAGGAGGAGAAGAGCCGGGAGATCCGGAGCCTCCCCAAGCCCGTCGAGGTCAAGGCCCTCCTCGACCAGTACGTCGTGGGGCAGGAGCGCGCGAAGAAGATCTTGGCCGTCGCCGTCCACAACCACTACAAGCGGATCGAGGCCGGCTCCGAGGTCGGCGAGGTGGAGCTGCAGAAGGCCAACATCCTCCTGATCGGCCCCACCGGCTCCGGCAAGACGCTCCTGGCCCAGACCCTCGCCAAGATGCTCAAGGTCCCCTTCACCATCGCGGATGCCACCACGCTCACCGAGGCGGGCTACGTGGGCGAGGACGTGGAGAACATCATCCTCCGGCTGCTGCAGGCGGCCGACTACGACGTGGAGCGGGCGCAGCGCGGCATCGTCTACATCGACGAGATCGACAAGATCGCGCGGAAGTCGGAGAACCCCTCCATCACCCGCGACGTCTCGGGCGAGGGCGTCCAGCAGGCGCTGCTGAAAATCCTCGAGGGCACGGTGGCCAACGTGCCGCCCCAGGGCGGGCGCAAGCACCCGCACCAGGAGTTCATCCAGGTCGACACGACCAACGTGCTCTTCCTCTGCGGCGGCGCCTTCGTGGGGCTGGACAAGATCGTGGAGAGCCGGGTGGGCAAGAGCGGCATGGGCTTCGGGGCCGAGGTGCGGAGCCGGGACGAGCGCCGCGTGGGCGACCTCCTGGCCATGGTGCAGCCCGAGGACCTGCTCAAGTTCGGGATGATCCCGGAGTTCGTGGGACGCCTGCCCGTGGTCGCCACGCTGCACGACCTGGACGAGCCCGCGCTCATCCGCATCCTCCGGGAGCCGAGGAACGCCATTATCAAGCAGTACCAGAAGTACTTCGAGCTGGAGCGGGTGCGGCTCAAGTTCACCGACGACGCGGTGGCCGCCGTGGCCCGCGAAGCCATGAAGCGCGGCACGGGCGCCCGCGGCCTCCGGGCCGTGCTCGAGGAAGTGATGCTGGAGGTGATGTACGATCTGCCGTCGATCCCGGGGCTCAAGGAGTGCATCGTCACCCGGGAGGCGATCCTGAACAAGGACCGGCCCATCCTGATATCGGAGCAGAAGGCCGAGTCTGCCTGACCCACTGGGCCCGCTTCACCGCACCCCTGCGAAAACGTCCGGGGCACAGGCTCCGCGAGTCGTGTACACTTTCACCGCCCAGCACGCGTCGGTTCATCGGGAACCCTCCTCGCTGCCGGGCCACGTCCCGAGCTTCTTCCGAGTTCTGGCCGTGCACAGTGCGGAAGCCGGGGAAGGGGTACTTCAATGGCCGTGAAGCTGTTCGTGGGTGGGCTGTCGTTTTCCACGTCCAATGACGGGCTCCGCGCGGCGTTCGCCGCGGTGGGGTCGGTCGAGTCCGCGAGCGTGGTGACCGATCGGGACACCGGCCGCTCGCGCGGGTTTGGGTTCGTCGAGATGGCGACGGCCGAGGAGGCCAACGAGGCCGTGTCCCGGCTGAACGGGACCCAGCTCGATGGCCGCCAGATCAAGGTCGAGATCGCCAAGGGCCCGACCGGCGGTGGCGGTGGCGGGCAGCGGCGCGGCGGGGGCGGCGGCGGCTTCGGCGGCGCCGGCCACGGCGGCTGGCGCGGCGGGCGCTGAGCCGGCGACCCTCCTGGGCTCGGCCGGCCGGGGGCCCCTCCCCGGCCGGCCACGCATCAGCACTCCCTTCCACACGGGAGACAGAGGCCCTCCGCGGCGCGCCCACTCCGTGAGAGAACAGGCGTGCCCATGAGCGCGGGGACCCTCTACGTCGTCGCGACCCCCATCGGGAACCTCGAGGACCTGACGCTCCGCGCCCTCCGCGTGCTCAAGGAAGTGGATCTCGTCGCCTGCGAGGACACGCGCCGGACGCGCGTCCTCCTGAGCCACTTCGGCGTCCACGTGGCCATGACGAGCTACTTCGAGCACAACAAGCTCAGCAAGGGCGAGCGCATCCTCCGGACGCTCCGGGACGGCCGATCGGTGGCGCTCGTGACGGACGCCGGCACGCCCGGCATCTCCGATCCCGGGTTCCTCCTGGTGCGGCAGGCGCGGGAGGCCGGCATTCCCGTCGTGCCCGTGCCCGGGCCGTCGGCCGTCGTGGCGGCGCTCTCGGCGGCCGGCGTCCCCGCGGACCGCTTCGCCTTCGCCGGCTTCCTGCCCGTCAAGCCCGGGCGGCGCATCAGCTCCCTCATGGCGCTCCGCGAGCTCGAGATGACCGTGGTCTGCTACGAGTCGCCCCACCGGCTGCTCGCCTCCCTCGAGGCCGTTGCCGCCGTCTTCGGCGAGGTGCCGATGGTGCTGGCACGGGAGCTCACGAAGCAGTTCGAAGAGATCGTGGAGGGCACGCCGCAGGCGCTCTCGGAGCGCTTCGCGGGAGGCCCCATCCGCGGGGAATTCACCCTCATCATCCCGTATACTAAGAGGCCATGCGCATCCCCAGAGCCCTGACCATCGCCGGGTCCGACTCGGGCGGCGGGGCGGGCATCCAGGCCGATCTCAAGACCTTCTCCGCCTTTCGCGTCTTCGGGATGTCCGTGATCACGGCCGTCACCGCGCAGAACTCGGTGGGCGTGCAGGGCGTCGAGAATCTGCCTCCCGCCTTCGTCGCCAAGCAACTCCGCTCCGTCCTGTCCGATTTCGGCGCCGACGCCGCCAAGTGCGGGATGCTGTCCACCGCGCCCATCATCGAGGCGGTGGCGGATGTGCTCGCCGAGCATCCGATCCGCCACCTGGTGGTGGACCCGGTCATGGTCGCCAAGTCCGGCGACCCGCTCCTCCGTCCCGACGCCCGCCAGGCGCTGATCAGCCGCATCCTCCCGCTGGCGCTGGTGGTGACGCCCAATCTCCCCGAGGCCGAGGCGCTGAGCGGCATCTCGGTGACGGGGCGCGAGGGAATGGAGGAGGCCGCCCGGCGCATCCACGCGCTGGGGCCCCGACACGTGCTCGTCAAGGGCGGCCACCTCGAGGGCGACGCGCTGGACCTCCTCTGGGACGGGCGGGACTTCACGGAGCTTTCCGCCCCGCGCGTGGACAGCCCCAATACCCACGGCACCGGCTGCACGTTCTCGGCCGCCATCGTCGCCGGACTCGCCCTCGGCCAGTCGCTGCTCGAGGCCGTGCGCCGCGCCAAAGCCTACGTCACGCGGGCGATCCAGGACGGCTTCCAGGCGGGCCGCGGCGTGGGGCAGCTCCGCCACTTTCTCACGGACTGGTGATGGCCGAGACCCACGACGCGAAGATGTCCTTCATGGAGCACCTGGGCGAGCTCCGGACACGCATCGTCTGGAGCCTCGTGCCGGCGGGGATCGGGCTCCTCATCGCGTTCTACTTCACCGACCGCATCATGAAGTTCCTCTCGCGGCCGGTGGCCGCCATGCACATGAAGCTCGTCTTCACGACGCCCACCGAGGCCTTCTGGACCTACATGAAGGTGGCGATGATCACGGGGCTCTTCATCGCCATGCCGGTGATCCTCTGGAACGTCTGGGCCTTCGTCTCGCCGGGGCTGCACAAGCGCGAGCGCAAGTACGCCGCCCCCTTCGTGATCGTCGGCTCCCTCCTCTTCCTCCTGGGCGGCGCCTTCGCGCTCCTGGTCGTCGTCCCGTTCGCGTCCACCTTCCTCGTCTCCTTCGGCCAGGAGCAGGGGCTGCAGCCGCTGCTCTCGGTGGCGAGCTACATGGACTTCGTCATCAAGTTCACCCTCGCCTTCGGGCTGGTCTTCGAGATGCCGGTGGTGATCACGCTGCTCTCCATGATCGGAGTCGTGACGCCGCAGTTCCTGTCGAGGAATCGCAAGTACGCCATCCTCATCAACTTCATGATCGCGGCGATCCTCACGCCGACCCCCGATGCCGTGAACCAGACGCTGATGGCCGGCCCCCTGATCGTCCTGTATGAAGTCGGGATCATCTCGGCGCGTATCTTCGGCCGGCGCGCGAAGAAGCCCGTCCCCGCACAGGAGACGGCGGAGGCGCCCGCGGCCTCCTCGGACGCCACATGACCACAGCCCTCGAGCTCGCCGCTCTCGATCTGCCGGAGCCGGTCCGGCGCGGCATCCGGGATGCCGGGTTCGTCACCGCGACGGCGATCCAGGAGGCCGCCCTTCCGCTGGCCCTCAAAGGCAAGGACGTGGCGGGCCAGTCGCAGACCGGCACCGGGAAGACCGCGGCCTTCCTGATCGCCGCCTTCACCCGCTGCCTGCGCCACCCGGCGCCGGCCCGCAGCGGGCCGACGGCGCCCCGCGTGCTGATCATCGCCCCCACCCGCGAGCTGGTGGTGCAGATCCGGGCCGACGCGCAGCTCCTCGGGGCCCACACGGGCCTGCGCATCCTGGCGGTGTACGGCGGCGTCGACTACGCCAAGCAGCGCGACGAGCTGGGCGAGGCGTGCGACGTCCTGGTGGGCACGCCCGGCCGGCTCATCGACTACCTCAAGCAGCTCGTCTGGTCTCCGGCCCGCGTGGAAGTGCTCGTCATCGACGAGGCCGACCGGCTGTTCGACATGGGCTTCATCGCCGACCTGCGCTTCATCCTGCGGAAGCTGCCCAAGCCCGAGAAGCGGCAGTCCTTTCTCTTCTCGGCGACACTG
The DNA here is from genome assembly GCA_001788395.1 of Candidatus Rokubacteria bacterium GWA2_70_23. GTDB lineage: Bacteria > Methylomirabilota > Methylomirabilia > Rokubacteriales > CSP1-6 > UBA12499. Next base: position 43,079 of record MGBT01000190.1, on the reverse strand, counting down.
TCCTTCCGGGTGATGGAGCTGACGTGGGAGTTCATGAACAATCCCACGCAGATCACCATCACGCCCCACCAGAAGACGGCGGAGAACGCCGAGCAGGTCCTCTACCACGTGGGGCGCGAGGAGAAGTTCAGCCTGCTGCTGGGCCTCCTGCGACAGGAGGGCGGCAGCCGCATCCTCATCTTCGCCAACACGCGCGAGGAGGCCCGCCGGCTCGAGGACCGCCTCGGCCGCAACGGCTGGCAGGCCCGGGCGCTCACGGGCGACGTGGACCAGAAGAAGCGGCTCAAGCTGCTGAACGACTTCAAGGACGGGACGCTGCCCATTCTCGTGGCCACCGATGTCGCCTCGCGCGGGCTCCACATCGAGGGCGTGAGTCACGTCGTCAACTGGGACCTGCCGCAGGATGCCGAGGACTACGTCCATCGCATCGGCCGCACGGCGCGCGCGGGCGCGGCGGGCAAGGCCATCAGCCTCGCCGACGAGGCGGGGGCGCTCGAGCTCGAGCCCATCGAGAAGTTCATCGGGGAGAAGATCCGGGTCGAGTGGGCCGAGGACGAGTGGTACCTGCCCGAGATCAAGCCCACCAGCGAGGAGCGGCGCCGCTACGCGGAGGAGAAGCGCCAGCGGATGGCGGCCCGCGGCGGCCGCGTCGGCAGCGGTCCGGGGCGCTCGGGCGGATCCCGCGGCGGGCGGCCCGGCGCCTCGCCCGGCGGGCGACCCGGCGGCCCCTCGCGCGGCCCCCGCCGCGGCCGCTGACCAGCGCTCCAGGCCGCCCCAAAAGGTCCAGATGCAAGGCGGCGCCCGACGGCCGCACGCGAGGCGTACTCCGCTTGGCGAGCCGAGCCGGAGGCGAGGCGAGCGGATCCGGCGGTCCGGGCGAGCGTGAGCGAGCCACGTTGAGCGTGCGGCCGAGGGCGCCGTACCTCCGCAGATGGGCCTGTTTCAGCGGCCCGGCTAGAAGCGGCGGCGGCCGCTGAGGTGCTTCTTGCGGAGGCGGAGCGACTTCGGCGTGACCTCGAGCAGCTCGTCCTCGCGGATCCACTCGAGGGACTGCTCGAGGCTCATCAGCTGCGGCGGCGTGAGCCGCGCGGCCTCGTCCGAGGTGGACGCGCGCATGTTGGTGAGCTTCTTTTCCTTGGTGATGTTCACGTCGAGGTCGTTGTCGCGGGCGTTCTCGCCGACGACCTGGCCTTCGTAGACCGGCTCGCCCGGCGCGAGGAACAGGACGCCGCGCGGCTGGAGATGGTCGATGGCGTAGGCGGTGGTCCGGCCGGCGCGGTCGGACACCATGGCGCCGTTCCCGCGGTGGGGGATGTCCCCCTGCCAGGGGGCGTAGCCGTCGAAGAGGTGGTTCAGGAGTCCGGTGCCCCGCGTGTCGGTGAGGAACTCGGTGCGGTAGCCGATGAGCCCGCGCGAGGGGATGCGGTACTCGAGGCGCACGCGGCCGGTGCCGTGGTTCACCATCTTGGTCATCTGGCCCTTCCGGGGGCCGAGCTTCTGGGTGACGGCGCCGATGAACTCCTCGGGGATGTCCACCACCAGGGACTCCATGGGCTCGAGCGTCTGCCCGTGCTCCTCCCGGGTGATGATCTGGGGCTTGCCCACCTCCATCTCGAAGCCTTCGCGCCGCATCGTCTCGATGATGATGGCCAGCTGGAGCTCGCCTCGGCCGGAGAGGCGGAACGTGTCCGGCGAGTCGGTCTCGTCGACGTGGATGGCCACGTTGGTCCGCCGCTCCTTCCAGAGCCGGTCGCGGAGCTGGGTCGAGGTGACGAAGCGCCCCTCGCGCCCCGCGAAGGGCGAGACGTTGGCGGAGAAGAGCATGGACACGGTGGGCTCGTCGATGTGCATCACCGGCAGGGCCAGCGGCGTCTCGGCGTCCGCGATGGTCTCCCCGATCTCGATGGCCTCGATGCCCGCCACGGCGACCAGGTCGCCGGCCCAGGCCTCGGCGACCTCCACGCGCTTCAGCCCCTCGTAGCCGTAGAGCACGGTGACCTTGGAATGCTCCACGCTGCCGTCCCGGTGGACGACGGCCACCCGATCGTACTGGCGGATGCGGCCGTTGACGATCCGGCCGATGATGAGCCGGCCCACGTAGTCGTCCCAGTCGAGCGAGGCGGCGCGGAGCTGGAGCCCATGGTGCTCCTCGAAGCGCGGCGGTGGGATATGGGCCAGGAGCGTGTCGAAGAGGGGGGCGAGGGTCTTCCCCTCCTCCTGCAGGTCCGTGGTGGCGGCGCCTTTCCGCGCATCCGTGTAGAGGACGGGGAAGTCCAGCTGGTCCTCGGAGGCGTCCAGGTCGATGAAGAGGTCGTACACCTCGTCGAGCACCTGCGCCGCGCGGGCGTCCTGGCGGTCGATCTTGTTGATGACGACAATCGGGGGGAGCCCGGCCTCCAGCGCCTTCTTGAGCACGAAGCGCGTCTGGGGCAGCGGTCCCTCGGCGGCGTCCACGAGGAGCAGCACGCCGTCCACCAGGGTCAGCGTTCGCTCCACCTCGCCGCCGAAGTCGGCGTGGCCTGGCGTGTCCACGATGTTGATCTTCACGTCGCGGTAGTGGACGGACGTGTTCTTCGCCATGATCGTGATGCCCTTCTCGCGCTCGAGGTCGATGGAGTCCATGACCCGTTCGGCCACGTGCTCGTTGGCGCGGAAGATGCCGGACTGCCACAGCATGGCGTCCACCAGCGTGGTCTTGCCGTGGTCCACGTGGGCGATGATGGCGACGTTTCGGATGTCAGGACGCTGCGGCATGCATGCACTGTACCATGGATCGTTCGCGCCGGGCCCCGGGGCTCGCTCACGCTCGGCGGCTCTGGCATAATGGCGCATTCCTATTCTCAAGGAGGCCCACCGATGCGGTTCCGACACCTCGCCCTCGTCATGGGTACGGCTGCGCTGCTCGCGGGCCAGGGGCTGGCGTTCCCCGCGGCCGAGGCCCAACAAGGAGGCAAGAAGGTAAAACAGTCAGCGGTCATCACCATGGAGAAGGGCGGCGAGATCAAGCTGGACTTCTTTCCCGCCGACGCGCCGAAGACGGTCGAGAACTTCGTCACGCTGGCGAAGAAGGGCTTCTACGACGGGCTCACCTTCCACCGGGTGGAGCCGGGCTTCGTCGTCCAGGGCGGGGATCCAAAGGGAGACGGCACCGGCGGTCCCGGCTACATGATCAAGGCGGAGTTCAACAAGCAGAAGCATCTCCGCGGCGCGCTGGCCATGGCGCGCTCCCAGAACCCGGACTCCGCCGGCAGCCAGTTCTACATCTGCCTCGCGGCGGCGCCCTTCCTCGACGGCAACTACACCGTGTTCGGCATCGTCACCTCGGGCATGGACGCCGTGGACAAGATCAAGAGGGGCGACAAGATGAAGTCCGTGAAGATCATCGAGGCGGGGCAGTAGCCATGGCCTGGTCGCTCCTCATCCGGAACGGCACGGTGCTGGACGGCAGCGGCGCCCCGGGCGAAGGCAACGATGTGGCGGTGGAAGGTGACCGCATCGCCGATGTCGCCCCCGGGCTCGCCGGCGCGGCGGCCCGCGTCATCGACGCCAGCGGCCTCATGGTAGCGCCCGGCTTCATCGACATCCACTCGCACTCCGACCTCTTCTATCACGCCTGCCCCTCGGCCGAGTCCAAGGTGCGCCAGGGCGTCACCACCGAGGTCGTGGGGATGTGCTCCTTCTCGCCGGCTCCCGTGGGGCCGGGACGCGCCGAGCTGGTGAAGGCCTGGGCGGGTGGGATCGGCTCGCGCCTCCCGATCGCCTGGGAGAGTTTCGGCCAGTATCTCGAGCACCTGCGGCGCCTCGGCCCCTCGGTCAACATCGTCCAGTTCGTGGGGCAGGGCGCGCTGCGGCTCGCCACGGTCGGGCCCGACAACCGGCCGCCCACCGCGGCCGAGCATGCGGCCATGGAGCGGTATCTCGCGGAGGCGCTCGAGGCCGGGGCCTTCGGCTTCTCCACGGGGCTCGTCTACCCGCCGAGCCTCTACGCGTTCACCGAGGAATTGATCGCGCTGGCGCGCAGCATGGCCCGGCGTGGCGGTCTCTACTTCTCCCACATCCGTGGCGAGGCGGCGATGCTGGAGGATGCCATCGCCGAGGCGATCCGGATCGGCGAGGAGGGTGGGGTGCCGGTGCAGATCGCGCACATCAAGGCGGCCGGCCGGGAGAACTGGGGCCGGATGGAGCGCGCTCTGCGCCTCGTGGACGAGGCCCGCGCCCGCGGCGTCGAGGTCACGGCCGACGTCTATCCCTATACCGCCGGCAGCACGAAGATGGACAATCTGATGCCAAGCTGGATGCACGATGGCGGCATCCCCCGCCTGCTCGGGCGCCTCGCCGATTCCGAAGCCCGGCGGCGCGCCATGGAGGAGTGCCTGGTGGACGGCGAGCGCTGGCTCACGCTCTCCGGAGCGACGGGCTGGGACGAGATCGTGATCGCCACCTGCTCGCGCCCGGAGATCGAGGGGATGAGCCTCGCGGCCCTGGCGCGGCAGAGCGGCAAGCCTCCGGCCGAGGCGATGTTCGACCTGATCCTCTCGGAGCGGGCGAGCGTGTCCATGGTGCTCTTCTCCCAGAGCGAGGACAACGTCGCGAAGGCCCTCGGCCACCCGCACGTCATGGTGGGATCCGACTCGCTGGGTCTCTCCGCGGGGCCGGGGCCCCATCCCGGCAAGCCCCACCCACGCATGTACGGGACCTTCCCGCGGGTGCTCGGCCGCTACTGCCGCGAGCAGCGGCTCTTCTCCTGGGAGACGGCGGTGCACAAGATGACCGGCATGCCGGCCGCCAAGCTCCGCTTCAAGGACCGCGGCCTCGTGCGCAAGGGCTTCGCTGCCGACCTGACGCTCTTCGACCCGGCGACCGTCCGGGACGAGGCGACCTACCCCGATCCCCATCGCCACCCGACCGGCATCCCCTATGTCGTGGTGAACGGGCAGGTGGTGGTGGACGGGCCCCGCTTCAACGCCGTCCCGGCCGGCCGGGTGCTCACCCCGGCCTGAGCCCATGGGGGCCCTGGCCTGGGCGTGGCGGAGGCTCGCGCGGGCTGTCCTCCTGGCGGGCGCCCTGCTGACGGGGCTCGCCGAGCCGAGCGCGGCGGTCTCGATCACCGTCATCCTGGCCACCACGACGAGTCTGCAGGACTCCGGCCTGCTGGACGTGCTCGTGCCCATGTTCGAGAAGAGGACGGGGCTGACGGTGAAGACGATATCGGTGGGCACGGGGCAGGCGCTGGCCCTGGCGGCCCGGGGCGAGGCGGATGTGACGCTCGCGCATGCCCCGGCCCGAGAGAGGAAGTACGTCGACGAGGGCCGGCTGCTCCGCCGGCGCCTGGTCATGTACAACGACTTCGTCCTCATCGGCCCGGCCGAGGACCCGGCGGCGATCAGGGGGCTCCACCAGGCGGTCGACGCCATGAGGCGCATCGCCGTGAGCCGGTCGCGGTTCGTGTCGCGCGGCGACAGGTCGGGCACCCACACCATCGAGATCGCGCTCTGGCAGCAGGCGGCCATCGAGCCCCGGGGCGCCTGGTACATCGAGTCGGGCCAGGGAATGGGCCAGACCCTCGCCATCGCCGATGACCGCCGGGCCTACACGCTGACGGACCGCGCCACCTGGCTCGCCTTCCGGAAGCGGATCAGCCTGCCGATTCTCGTGGAGAAGGACCGGCCGCTCCTCAACCTCTACTCGGTCCTGGAGGTCGCCCCGGCCAGCGGGCCGCGGGTGAACGCTGCCGGGGGAAAGGCCTTCGCCGATTTCATGCTGTCGTCGGAGGCCCAGGCGGCCATCAAGGTATTCGGGGAGGCTCAGTACGGCCAGCCGCTCTTTGTCCCCGCCGCCGGGAAAACCGACGCCGACCTTTAGAGCGTCGACCTGCTGTATCCACCATTGCACAGTATGCAGGATCGGTTGGGCGAGCTACGGTGGCGTCGACATGGATCGGAGGGCGCGACGTCAGCTCAGCCTCCCGCTGCCTTGTGACAATCGCGAGGCTCGTGCTAGTCTTTCGCATGCCCTTGAGACTCAGGCTGTCACCGAGGGGCTTGACCATGGTGACGCCGGGCTCGCTCCTCTCGGGGAGGAGACGGGCGTGAAGCGCCTCGCTCCGCAGCTTTCAACCCACCTGGGACTCCTCTACGGCACGGATTGCTTCAACCTGTTTTCGGCCCTCAAAGAGGAGTCCATCCACTGCGTCTTTGCGGACCCGCCATTCAATCTCGGCAAAGATTACGGTCGCGGCGCCATGAAGGACGCGCTCGAGAAGCGTGATTATCTCAAGTGGTCATTTGCCTGGCTCGACGAGTGTGTTCGACTGCTGACGCCCGGTGGCGCGCTGTTCGTGTACATCCTCCCGCAATGGGGCTACCATCTGGCCTCGCACATCGAAGAGCGGGGAATGCTCTTTCGCCATTGGATCGCGTTGTCGATGAAAGGCACCTTCCCGCGCGGCCGCAAGCTGTACCCGGCGCATTACACCCTCCTCTACTTCACCAAGGGAGAGCCGAGGGTCTTCAATCACGTTCGACTGCCGGTGCCGGTGTGTCGTCACTGTGGGAAGGACGTGAAGGATTACGGCGGCCATCGCAAGTACCTGAATCCGCTTGGACTCAACCTCACCGACTTCTGGGACGACACTTCACCCGCGAGGCACCAGAAATTCAAGGCCCGGTGGCACATCAATGAGCTGAAGCCGATGATTCCCAGCCGCTGCATCCAGGTTGCGACCAACGAGGGGGACATCGTGCTTGACCCATTCGGCGGCGGCGGCTCGACGTATGAAGCTGCTGAGGGGTTGAAGCGTCACTGGCTTGGCACTGAGATAGCGACCAGCGCCGCCATTCGGGATCGGTTCAGGCGACATGTCCCCGATCTGAAGCCCGCCTCCCCTGTGACGCTACAGCGTGTCTTCAAGCGGCCAGATCCGAAGTTCACCTTGGTCGTGCCCTGAGTGGCGAAGATCGTGGAGGAGCACCACTATGATGGGGCTCGCGAGCGCATAGAGCGCCTGGGTCTCAGTCCTCTCCTCGAAGAGCTGCGGAGCATCCTCCGAGGTGTACCTCTCCTGGTGAAGGAAGAGCGTGACGCGAATGGTGGGGCCGCCGTGCGCCGACTGATCGACGAGCGGTTCCCGAAGTCCTGGGCTGGCGTCAAGAGCGGAGACATCGACTGGACCAAGTGCCACACCGTCAATGGCACACGTGTCTGTCTCGGGGTTGAGATCCAGATGTCCGCGAGGAGCGACCTTCTCGTCATCGACGTGATCCACCTCAGGAAGGCACTGGAGAAGGGGAAGATCGACGTGGGTGTGCTGGTCGTCCCGAGCGACAAGCTCGGGGTCTTTCTGACAGATCGGGGCCCCAGGGTGTCTGATGCCAAGCGCCACATAAGGGAGGCACGAGCGGAGGATCTCCCGCTGGTGCTTCTGGCGCTGGAGCACGATGGGCCAGGGCCAGCCCTGAACAAGCAGGCCAAGCGAGAGCGGAAGCAGTAGCACGATCAAGCCCCGCGTGGTGGGACGCTTGCCACGGAACCCAGCGACGTGAGCCTGTTCTTCCAGGGCGTGATCGAGGCGCTCCGCCTTCTCCTGACGGGCGATCCCGAGGTGTGGCGGATCACGCTCCTGTCGCTCGAGATCTCGGGGAGCGCGACCGCGCTGTCGCTGCTGATCGGCATCCCGCTGGGGACCGTGCTCGCGCTCGCGCGCTTTCCGGGCCGCGCGCTCGCCGTCAGCCTGGTGAACACGGGCATGGGGCTGCCGCCCGTCGTCGTCGGCCTCTTCGTGACGATTCTCTTGTGGCGGAACGGCGCCCTGGGGTTCCTCGAGATGCTCTACACGCCGCTGGCGATGGTGCTGGCGCAGATGGTGATCGCCGCGCCCATCGTGACCGGTCTCACGCTCGCCGCCGTCCAGCAGATCCCCGCGGCGTTCCGGCTGCAGATGCTGGCCCTCGGCGCCTCGCGCGCGCAGATGGTCGGCGCGCTCCTGCGCGAGGCCCGGCTGCCCATGCTGGCGGCGGTGATGGCCGGCTTCGGCGGCGTCATCTCCGAGGTGGGGGCCTCCCTCATGGTGGGCGGCAACATCAAGGGCTCCACGCGCGTGCTCACGACGGCCACCGTCCTCGAGACGAGCAAGGGGAACTTCGACATCGCCATCGCGCTGTCGGTGATCCTGCTCCTCCTCACCTTCCTCGTGAACTGGGCGCTCACGTGGATCCAGCAGCGCCCCCGCGGGTGAGCCCGCGGGGGCGCTGCGCCGGGGGAGTGCGGGGGCCATCTCTGGGCCCCCGCAGATGGGAGAGCCCCGGGACCATGGCCTGGCGCGAGGTGCAGGCATGGCGGTTGACGCGGCCGGTGTCGCCTCGCACAATCGAGACCACCATGTGGCGATTCTGGACGCTCGCCGCCGCGGCCGTGCTATGGGCCATGCCCTCGCTCACGGGCCAGGCGGCGGCGCAGCCGGCCAGGCGAGCGATCACCGTGTTCGCGGCCGCCGATCTGGCCTTCGCCTTCAAGGAAGTCGTGCCACTCTTCGAGCAGCGGAGCGGAGTGCGGGTGACTCTCGTGCTCGGGTCGAGCGGGCTGCTGGCGCGCCAGATCGAGCACGGGGCGCCCGCGGATGTCTTCTTCTCCGCCGACCGCGCGCTGGTGGACGATCTCGCCCGGGCCGGCGCGATCATCCCCGAGACGCAGTCGCTGTACGCCCAGGGACGCATCGTCCTGGCCGTTTCGAAGAGGGCGGGGGTGGCGCTCCGGGAGCTGGGCGACCTTCTCCGTCCCGAGGTGCGCCGTCTCGCCATCGCCAATCCGGATCACGCTCCCTACGGGCGCGCGGCGAAGGAGGCGCTCCAGGCGCTCGGGCTCTGGGAGCGGCTCCGGCCTCGGCTCGTCTACGGCGAGAACATCCGCCACACGCTCCAGCTCCTCCAGGCAGGCGCCGTGGAGGCCGCCATCGTGGCGCTCTCCATCGCCTCCGTCCCCGAGGTGGACGTCGTCCTCATTGACCCGCGTCTGCACGGGCCGCTCGACCAGATGGCGGCGGTGGTGAGGCGCAGCGGCCGGCCGGAGCTCGGCCTCGCCTTCCTCCAGCTCGTCCAGGGGACGGAGGGCCGGCCGATCATGAAGCGCTACGGCTTTCTCGTTCCGGGAGAGTCCTGAGCCGTGCCCGACCTCTTCCCCGTCTGGCTGTCCCTCCGGGTCGCCGGACTGGCCACCCTGCTCACGCTCGCCATCGGGCTGCCGCTTGCCTGGGCGCTGGCGCGCCGGCGCTTCCCCGGGCGCGATCTGCTGGAGGCCGCGGTGGTGCTGCCCCTGGTGCTGCCGCCCACGGTGCTCGGCTACTACCTCCTGCTCCTGATCGCCCGCCGCGGACCCGTGGGCCGCGCCTTCGACGCCGCCGGCATCGAGCTGGCGTTCACTTGGCGGGCCGCCGTCCTTGCCGCGTGTGTCGGCTCCATCGCGCTCCTCATCAAGGCCGCGCAGGCCGGGTTCGAGTCGGTGGATGAGCGGCTCGAGCAGGCCGCGCGCACGCTCGGGCGCTCGGAGTGGGGCATCTTCTGGTCCATCAGTCTGCCGCTGGCCTGGCGCTCGGTGGTGGCCGGCACGGTGCTCGCCTTCTGCCGCGCGCTGGGAGACTTCGGCATCACGCTGATGGTGGCGGGGAGCATCCCGGGGCTCACCCAGACGCTGCCGCTCGCCATCTACGACCACGTTCAGCAGAACCGCATGGCCGAGGCCAATGCGCTGGCGCTCCTGGCAGTGGCGGGCGTGACGGTGCTCCTCATGGGTCTCGGCCGGCTGGCGCGGCTCCGCTTCTAGGCGGCTGATGCTCTCCCTCTCGATCAAGACAGCGCTGCCGGGGTTCTCGCTGGATGTCACCTGGGAGGCTGGCGAGAAGGTCGTGGCACTCTTCGGTCCCTCGGGCGCCGGCAAGACGCTCACGCTCCAGTCGCTGGCCGGGCTCGTGCGCCCCGACCAGGGGCGGATCGTGGTGGCCGGCCGGGTCTTCTTCGACAGCGCCAGGGGCATCAACGTGCGCCCGCAGGAGCGCCGGCTCGGCTACGTCTTCCAGGGCTACGCGCTCTTCCCTCACCTCAGCGTGGAGGACAACGTGGGCTACGGCCTGCGCGCGCTGGCCCGGGGGGCTCGGCACCGGCGCGTCGCCGAGGTGATGGATCGCCTCGGCCTTGGGGGGCAGGCGCGCCGCCGGCCGCGGGAGCTGTCCGGCGGCCAGCAGCAACGGGTGGCGCTGGGGCGCGCGCTGGCGGTGGACCCGGGGCTGCTGCTCCTCGACGAGCCGCTGTCGGCCCTGGACGCGCCGCTCCGGCGCCTGCTGCGCGAGGAGCTCATGCAGATCGTGAGCGAGTGGGGCGTCCCGACCGTGCTCGTCACCCACGACCTCACCGAGGCCTTCCAGCTCGCCGAGCGCATCGTCATTTACGATGACGGGCGCGTGGTGCAGGCGGCCCCCAAGTCCGAGCTGCTCTCGCGCCCGGCCTCCGCACAGGTGGCGCGCCTCCTGGGTGTGCGCAACATCCTGGACGGCACGGTGCTCAAGGCCACGCCCGAGATCATCCAGCTTCGCTGGCGCGGCTACACGCTGGAGGCCATCAACTCGCCCTCGCGCGGCTGGCTCCCGCCCCCGGGGACGCCCGTGGTGTTCTTCATCCGGCCCGAGTACGTGCGTCTCATCCGGAAGGACCGGCCCGGGCCCGACCCCACGCACTACATGAACCGGATGGAGGGGCGCGTCGTCGGCCAGGTGGACCAGGGCGCCACGTGGGCGCTCTCCTTCGCGGTGGACGGCGCCGCGCCCCACGCGCGTGAGGCCTACGACCTGGAGATCGAGGTGCCCCGCCTCGTGCACGAGATGCTCGAGATCGGCCGGGAGCACCGCTGGGCGATCTCCATGCACCGCGGCTCGATCCACGTGCTCCCCCACGCATGAGCGCCGTGGTCGAGTGCGCGCGCGTGGCGGTGGCGCATGGCGCGCGGACGGTGCTGGAGGTGCCGTCGCTGGCCGTGGCGCCGGGCGAGATCCTGGTGGTGATCGGCCCCAACGGCGCGGGCAAGTCCACCCTGCTCCGCGTGATCGGCCTCCTGGAGGCGCCCACCGCGGGCGAGGTGCGGTTCCGGGGCGAGCCGGTGACGCCGCGGCACGGCCTCGCCGTGAGACGCCGGATGGCGAGCGTTTTCCAGGAGCCGCTCCTCATCGACGCCAGCGTCCGGGACAACGTGGCGCTGGGGCTCAGGTTTCGCTCCGCGGAGGCCGCGGGGCTGGGCCCGCGCGTGGCGCGCTGGCTCGATCGCTTCGGCATCGGCGCCCTTGCGGCGCGGCGGGCACGGACGCTCTCGGGCGGCGAGGCGCAGCGCGTGGCGCTGGCCAGGGCGCTCGTGCTGGAGCCCGAGCTGCTCCTCCTGGACGAGCCGTTCGCGGCGCTCGACCAGCCGACGCGCGAGGGGCTCATCGAGGACCTGGGCGCGATCCTCCGCGCCGAGGGGATCACCACGGTCCTCGTGACCCACGATCGGGGGGAGGCGCTGGCGCTGGGCGACCGCGTGGCCGTCCTCATGAACGGGCGGCTGCTGCAGGTGGACGAGACGGCCCAGGTCTTCCGCGCCCCGGCCTCCGAGGAGGTGGCGCGCTTCGTCGGTGTGGAGACGATCCTGCACTGCCCCGTGATCGGGCGCGACGGAGCGCTGTCGCTGCTGGAGGCGGGCCCGGGGACCATCGAGGTGGCGCAGCCCGCCGAGCCCGGCGAGTGGGTGCGGCTCTGCCTGCGCCCCGAGGACGTGACTCTTGCCGCGGGCGGGCCCGCCGCCGCCCATTCGAGCGCCAGGAACCGGCTCCCGGGCCGGGTGGTGCGTTTGATCCCCTCCGGTCCCCATGTGCGCGTCATCATTGACTGCGGGTTTCCGCTGGCGGCGCTGGTGACCCATCGCTCCGTCGAGGAATTGCACCTGGCCGAGGGCGTCAGCGTGACGGCGCAATTCAAGGCCACGGCCCCGCACCTGCTCCGCTCGCGCAAGGCGTGACAGCGCGTCACCCAGGTCTTGACGCCCCGGAATGTCCGGGGGTATAAGCGTAATGAGAAAGGTCGCCGCGACGTTTCGAACCCCGTTCCAAGGAGGTCCCCGCATGGCTGACTCGGAGCCCCTGATCGAGCGTCTGGCCGCCGAGAACCACGAGTTCCGGAAGCTGCGGGAGGAGCACAAGAAATATGAAGAGGAGCTGGCGGGGCTCAACACCCGCGGGTTCCTCACGACGGACCAGCAGTGGCGGGTCAGCGAGCTCAAGAAGCTCAAGCTCATCGCGAAGGACCGGATGGAGGCCATCATGCGCCAGGCTCGGGCCGGCGCGCACGCCTGACGGGACCCGCCGAGCACCTCGGACAATGACCGCCTCCCGGGAGAGGCCCGGTTTTCGTGGCCTTTCCCACCTCACCCCGGCGGGTGACGCCCGCATGGTGGACGTCTCGGCCAAGGCCGAGACCGTCCGCGAGGCTGTCGCCCGGGTCACCCTCACGATGCGCCCTGCCACGCTGGCCGCCGTCCGCGCCGGGCAGATGGCCAAGGGGGACGTGCTGGGCGTGGCGCGCACGGCCGGGATCATGGCGGCCAAGCGCACGCCGGACCTCATCCCCCTCTGCCACCCGCTCAGGATCACCGGAGTGGAGTTGCGCTTCGCCCTGGACGCGAAGCGCTCGTCCATCACCGTCGAGGCGCGGGTGCGCACCGTGGACAAGACCGGCGTCGAGATGGAAGCCCTCACCGCGGCCGCCGTGGCCGGTCTCACCGTGTACGACATGGTCAAGGCCGTGGACCGCGGCGTGGTCCTCACCGATCTCTGCCTCGTGGAGAAATCGGGCGGCAAGTCCGGCCACTGGACCCGGACCACCCGCGCCAAGAAATGAAGACGGCGGTCATCTACTCCGACGAGTGGCGCCGTTTCGACTACGGCCCCGAGCACCCGCTGCGCATGGAGCGCCTCGGGCTCACCTGGCGCCTCATGGAGGGGTACGGCCTCACGGCCCGGTCCGGCGTCACGGTCCGCTCGCCCGCGCCCGCGGACATCGAGGCGGTCGCGCGCTTCCACGGGCGCGAGTACATCGAGATCCTCCGTGCCGTGAGCGCGGGCGACTGGGTGCCCCATGCCGCGCGCCATGGGCTCGGCCCGGGCGACAACCCGATCTTCCCGGGGCTCTGGGACGCGGCGCAGCTCGTGGCGGGCGGCTCGCTGCTGGCCGCGACGCTCGTGGCCGAGGGCGAGGCCGACCGCGCCTTCCACTTCGCGGGCGGGCTTCACCACGCGATGCGCGACCGGGCCAGCGGCTTCTGCTACGTCAACGACGCGGTGCTGGCCATCATGACGCTCCGGCAGCGCGGGCTGCGCGTGGCCTACGTGGACATCGACGCGCACCACGGCGACGGCGTGCAGTTCGCCTTCTATGACGATCCGAACGTGCTGACCATCTCCACCCACGAGCGCGGCGACCGGCTCTTCCCCGGCACGGGGTTCGTGGAGGAGATGGGCCAGGAGGCGGGGCTCGGATGTTCCGTCAACCTGCCGCTGCAGCCCTTCACCGACGACGCGATCTACGAGCCGGCCTTCGAGGCCGTGGTGCCGCCGCTGCTGCGCGCCTTCCGGCCCGACGTGCTGGTGCTCCAGCTCGGCATCGACTCCCACCGGACCGATCCCCTGACCCACCTGAGCCTGTCCATCCAGGGTTTTACGCGCGCGGTCACGCGTCTGCTCGAGCTGGGGCCGCGCGTCGTCGCGCTCGGCGGGGGGGGCTATGATCTGCCCAACGTGGCCCGGGCGTGGACGGCCGCCTGGGCGGCGATGAACGAGATCACGCTGCCGCCCGAGCTGCCCCCGCAGTCGCACGCGGACATGAAGCGGCTCGGCCTCGAGACGATGTCCCTGTGGGATCCTCCCGCCGAGCTGCCGGTGGACACGCGGCGCTGGGCCGAGGAGTACGCCATGCGCCAGGTCCAGGCGATCCGGGAGAAGATCTTCCCGCTCCACGGCCTCTGAGGATCGAGGAGCGCCCCGCCCCGATGCCCCCCCGTCCCGCTGCCGTAGCGCGTGGGAGGGGGCGCCCGAAAGGCGGTGGGCCAGGGGCAGGATGCCTCTCCTGTCCGTACGGTCCAGCCCCGGCGCCGAGCCCGGATCCGGGGCTCCGGCCCGTCTCCGGCCCCCTGGTCCTCATGCATTTGCCCTATGCGCGCCAGGCCCGGCCGCCGGGTCGGGGGGGTCTGACCTCTTGCGCTGGATATGACCGCGGTCATATGCTGGGGGCACTCCGCGCGCGATGGTGCGAGGGCGGGGAGCGGAGGAAGACATGGCGCGATTCCTGGTCGTGGTACCGGAGGGGCTGCCCGAGGTGTACGAGGAGCTGACGGTGCACCTCTTGGGCGAGGACGTGGGCGTGATCGTGGACAGACGGCGCGGGCACCGGCGCCAGCGCTGGACCACCACGCTGGCGGAACGCCGCTACACCGAGCGGCGCGGCCGACCGGGCGCCGAGCCGTCCCTGGCTGAGGCACCCTCAGCATTCCCCGCGTAGTCCCGCTCGAGGACGACCTCTTCGCCCCCTCCGCCCGCCGCCGCCGCTCGCCTGTCTCTGATCCCGATTCTTCCACGTGTTAGAGTACGGCCATGCGCGGCGTGCTCGTCACGGTCGAGGGGGTCGAGGGATCGGGAAAGACGACCCAGTGCGTCAGGCTCGCCGAGCACCTCCGTCGCAGCCAGCGCCAGGTCGTCCACACCAGCGAGCCCGACGGCACCCCGCTCGGCATCGCCATCCGCTCCCTCTTCGAGCATGAGGGCTCGCCGCCCACCTCGCTCACCCAGACCTTCCTCTTCATGGCCGCCCGCCAGCAGCATGTCGCGGAGATCATCCGCCCCGCTCTGGCGCGGGGCGCCGTGGTGCTCTCCGATCGCTACACCGACGCCACGGTCGCCTACCAGGGCTACGGGCTCGGCATGGACCTGCAGACGATCCGCGACCTGAACGCGCTGGCCACTGGCGGGTTGCTCCCCGATCTCACGCTCGTCCTGGACATCGAGCCCGCGGCTGGCATGCGCAGGATCGGTGGCCGGAGGCTCGACGCCTTCGAGCGGATGGACCTGGCCTTTCACCAGCGGGTCCGCGAGGGCTACCTCGAGATGGCGCGGGCCGAGAAGAACCGCGTGGTCGTGCTCCGGGCCGACCAGGCCCCGGACGCGCTCTCCGCCGAGATCGCGCGCGCCGTGGACGAGCGCCTCGATCGGCTCGACCGGTGAGCGACCCCTTCGCGGAGATCCGCGGACAGGACGCGGCGGTCGACCTGCTCCGCCGGGCCCTCGCCACGGGGCATGTGGCCCACGCCTACGCCTTCGTGGGGCCCACGGGTTCCGGGCGCAAGACGACGGCGCTGGCCTTGGCCGGGGCGCTTGTGGCCCCCGCGGGCGGTCGCGCCGCCGCGCGCGCGGCGCGCGGCGTCCACCCCGACGTGCACCTGATCGCGCCGACGCCGCCCGAGGACAAGCCGAAGGGCCCGCTCGCCCTCAGGATCGAGAATATTCGCGAGCTGGAGCGGCTCGCCTCCCTCCGCCCGGCCGAGGCCGCGGTGAAGGTGTTCATCGTGGACGACGCGGACCGGATGACGGCGGCGACGCCCCAGGCCTTTCTCAAGACGCTCGAGGAGCCGCCGGCGCACACGGTGATCGTGCTGATCCTGACCCAGCTCCGCGCGCTGCCGGCCACGGTGCTGTCGCGCTGCCAGGTGTTGCGCTTCCTCCCCGCTGTTCCCGAGGGCGGGCTGGCGCTGCTCCCTGGCGCCGCCGGCGAGGAGCGCGAGCGGGCGCTGCGCTGGCTCGAGGAGGCGCGGGCCCGCGGCGGGGAGGCCATCCTCAGGAGCGGCGAGGCGGTGGGCCGAGACCGCGACATCGCCGAGTCCGCGGTGGAGACGTGGTGGCTCTGGTATCGCGACCTGCTCTGCGGCCGGGCCGGCGGCGATCCGGCCCTGGCCGTCTTCCGCGACCGGGCGACGCTCCTCGCCGAGCGCAGCGCCGCGCTCTCACTGCCGGAGATCGTCAAGGGACTCCGCGCGTGCCGGGAAGCCTGGCAGGCGCTTCAAGGCCACGTGTCGCCCCGGCTCACGGTGGAAGTGCTCCTGAGCCGCCTGGCGCACGGCGCCGCCTAGGGGGGGTATGAGCGAATCCACTGAGACAGGGCTCGCGGTCGAGGCGGAAGCTCCCTACCTGATCGGCGTGAGGCTGCGCGAGCCCGTGATGGCCGAGGACTATCTCACGGCCGAGACGGATCTCCACGTCGGCGATTTCTGCGTCGTCGAGGGGGGAAACGGCAACCCCGTGGGCGAGGTGCGCCGCCCGCGGCGCCCGCTGCCCGAGTTCAGGCGCGACCGCCTCTACCGCAAGGTGCTCCGGCGCGCCACCGACCCCGAGGTGAGCGAGTGGCGCGGGCGGCGAGAGCGCGAGGGGCGGGCGGTCGAGACCTGCCAGCGCATGGCCCGCGCGAAGGGGCTCCAGATGAAGGTGGTGGATGTGGCCATCGAGCCCTCCGGCCGCCGCGTCGGGGTGTCCTTCACCTCGGAGGAGCGCGTGGACTTCCGCGATCTCGTGCGCGACCTCGCCCACGAGTTCCACGCGCGGATCGAGATGAAGCAGATCGGCGCCCGCGACACCACCAAGCTGATGGACGGCATCGGCCCCTGCGGCCGGCAGCTCTGCTGCTCCTCGCACCTGAAGAAGTTCGATCCCATCTCGGTGAAGATGGCCAAGGCCCAGGACATGCCGCTCACCGACGGCCGGCTCCTGGGCAATTGCGGCCGGCTCAAGTGCTGCCTGCTCTACGAGTTCTCCACCTACGGCGAGCTGCGCCACCGGCTGCCCAAGGTCGGCTCGGCGTGCCAGGCCGAGTGCGGGGGCGGCGGCTGCATGCAGGGCAAGGTCAAGTCGCTGCGCGTGCTCACGCAGTCGGTGGTCGTGGGCTTCCAGGACGGCACGGAGGCCGAGGTCCCAATCGAGCAGGTCACCTGGCAGGGGCGGTCCCACATCAAGCCGTAGCAGCGCCCACACAGTGCCCATGACTCGACGCACGTTCTACCTCACGACGCCCATCTTTTACGTGAACGCGCGCCCGCACCTTGGGCACGCGTGCACGACGATCATGGCCGACGCCATGTGCCGCTACCGGCGCCTGCGCGGCGACCGCGTGTACTTCCTCACCGGCACGGATGAGCACGGCGACAAGATCGCCCAGGCGGCGGCGCAGGCCGGGGTGTCGCCCCAGGCCTACGCCGACGAGATCGCGGCCGCGTTCCGCGCCACCTGGCGGCGCCTCGGCATCACGAACGACGACTTCATCCGCACCACGGAGGCGCGGCACAAGCAGGTGGTGCAGCGGATCCTCCAGACGCTCCACGACGCGGGGGAGATCTACTTCGGCGAGTACGGCGGCAACTACTGTTTCGGCTGCGAGCGGTTCTACACGGACAAGGAGATTGTCGGGGGCAAGTGCCCCGACCACCAGACCCCGCTCACCTTCATCAAGGAGAAGAACTACTTCTTCCGGATGTCGAAGTACCAGGAGTGGCTGATCACGCACATCGAGGAGCACCCCGACTTCATCCAGCCCGAGCGCTACCGGAACGAGGTGCTGGGCTTCCTGCGCGAGCCGCTCCAGGATCTCTCCATCAGCCGGCCCAGGTCGCGCCTCCAGTGGGGAATCCCGCTGCCGTTCGACGACGGCTACGTCACCTACGTGTGGTTCGACGCGCTGATCAACTACGCCTCGGCCCTGGGGTTCCCCGACGGCGACCTCTACCGGGATCTCTGGCCGCACTGCGAGCACCTGATCGGCAAGGACATCCTCAAGCCCCACGGCGTCTACTGGCCGAGCATGCTCAAGGCGGCGGGGATCCCGATCTACCAGCGGCTCCACGTGCACGGCTACTGGTCGCTCGGCGGCGGGAAGATGTCCAAGTCCGTCGGCAACGTGGTGGAGGCCTTCCAGCTCACCGACAAGTACGGCTACGATGCCTTCCGCTACTTCCTCCTGCGGGAGATGAATTTCGGGCTGGACGCCTCCTTCAGCGAGGAGGCGCTGGTGGGACGGCTCAACGCCGACCTGGCCAACGACCTCGGCAACCTCGCGAGCCGCGCGACCACCCTCATCGTCAACTTCGGCCGCGGCCACGTGCCCGCGCCGGGACCGGAGGGCGCCGAGGAAGCCTCGGTGCGCGAGACGCTCGAGCGTGTCCGGCGCGAGGTGGACGAGGCCATGAAGGAGTTCGCCTTTCAGCGGGCGCTCTCCGCCATCTGGGAATTTGTCGGCCGCGTCAACCGTTACGTGGACTCGGCCGCCCCGTGGGCGCTCGCGAAGGACGACAGCCACGCCGAGCGACTTCGCACGGTGCTGTACACCCTGGGCGAGTCGCTGCGGTGCCTCGGCATCGTGCTCGATCCGTTCCTGCCGGAGGCGGCCGGGAAGATCCGAGCCGCCGTCGGGACGGGGGCGCCGAGCCTCGCCGATCTCGAGTGGGGCCGCCTGGCCCCGGGCACGCCCGTCCAGAAGGCCCCCGGCCTCTTCCCGCGCATCGAGGTGAAGGTGAGCGAGACGTCGCAAGCCGCCGGCCAGTCATCTGCCTCGAGAATCACGCTGGACGACTTCAAGAAGGTGGACCTGCGCGTGGCGGAAGTCGTGGCGGCCGAGAAGGTCGCCAGGTCGAAGAAGCTCCTCAAGCTCACCGTGACGGTCGGCGAGGAGACGCGCACGCTCGTCGCCGGCATCGCCGAGCATTACGCGCCGGAAGCGCTCGTGGGCCGCAAGGTGATCGTCGTCGCCAACCTGGAGCCCGCGACGCTGATGGGGATCGAGTCCAACGGCATGGTCCTCGCCGGCTCGACGGAGGGGACGGTGTCGCTCCTGATGCCCGACAAGGATCTCCCCCCGGGCTCCCGGGTCAAGTAGTCCTCTCCTCCCGCCGCGTGCATTCCGCGATCCCGTCGTGGCTCAGGCGCTGGGGCATCTCCATCGCCTCGCTCCTGCTAGGGCTCGCCACGCTCCTCGTCTTCCGGCGCGGCCTGCCCCATGTGGGCTGGATCGTCGGCGACCTGCTCCTGCTGTGGTTGATCGTCGCCGTGGTGACCGAGGTGCGGGTGCCCGTCGAGACGCGGAGGCGGCGGCTCGCGCTCCAGGCCGCCGAGTACACGATCCAGACCCTCTATCACAACCTGCTGCTCTTCGTCCTGCCGGCCTACTACGCGAGCGCGACCCTGACGTCGGTGAACGCGCTGTTCCTCGCGGGGGTGGCGGCGGGGGCGCTCGTGACGGCGGTGGACCCCTGGTATCGCGCGCTCGTGGCGCCGCGCCCCTGGCTCGGGCACGCGCTGCTCGGCTTCTCGGTCTTTGCCGCGCTCAATGTCGCGTTGCCCCTCGTGAGCGTGCGGCCGATCATCGCGCTCGAGGGCAGCGCCGTGCTGGCCGCGCTGTCGCTGACGCCGATCCTGAGGCGCCCTGGCGCAGCCACGTGGCGACAGGCCCACGGCCGGGCGGCGGCGCTGGCCCTCGTCGCCGCGGTGGCTGTCTGGCTCGGGCGGGGGCTCGTGCCGCCGGCGCCGCTCTTCCTCGCGCGCGCGACGGCCGCGCGCGAGGTGCAGCGCCTCGAGCCGGTGGGAGAGACGGAGGGGTCCATTCCGGCCGCCACCGTGGCGGGCTGGGGCGGCATCGCCGCCTACACGGCCGTGCATGCGCCGGCCGGGCTCAGCCAGGCCATCGAGCATGTGTGGCGGCGCGACGGGCAGGTGGTGGCGCGCATCCCGCTCTCGCCCGTGCAGGGGGGCCGGGCGGAGGGCTTCCGCACCTGGTCGCGCCGGACCGACCTCACGCCGCCGCTCCACGGGCGGTACACGGTGGACGTGATGACGGCCTCGGGTCAGCTCATCGGCCGGTTGCGCTTCACCGTCACGCCGTGAGCCGCCTTCCGCTCCGGACGCCGCTTCCGCTATGATGGACGCCTGATGCCGCTCGTGGACACGCACGCACACCTGCACTTCCCGGAGTTCGCGGAGGACCTGGACGCGGTGCTCGCCCGGGCCCGCGCCGCGGGCGTCCGCGCCACGGTCACCATCGGGACCGACCGCGACACCAACCCCGCGGCGGTGGCGCTCGCCGAGCGCCATCCCGAGATCTACGCGACCGTGGGCATCCACCCGCACGACGCCGGCGCGGCGACCGAGGCCGACTTCGACGCGCTGGAGCGCCTCGCGCGCGGGTGCGCAAAGGTGGTGGCGCTGGGCGAGATGGGGCTGGATTTCTTCCGCAACCTGTCCCCGCGCGACGCCCAGGAGCGCGCTTTCCGCCGCCAGATCGCGCTTGCCCGGGCGCTCCGCAAGCCCATCGTCGTCCACTGCCGCGATGCCCACGACGAGACGCTCCAGATCCTGGCCGGGGAGCGAGTGGACGAGATCGGCGGCGTGATGCACTGCTTCTCGGGCGACGTGGAGGTCGCCACGCGCTGTCTCGACCTCGGGCTCCTGATCTCGCTGGCGGGCCCCGTGACCTACAAGAACGCGCGCGCGCTCCCGGAGGTCGCCCGCTTCGTGCCGGAGGACCGGCTGGTGGTGGAGACCGACTGCCCGTACCTGCCGCCGCATCCGCACCGCGGCCAGCGCAACGAGCCGGCCCACGTCGCGATCACCGCCGCGCGCGTCGCCGAGTTGCGCGGCACCGATCCCGACGCCCTGGGCGAGGCGCTCGCGCGCAACGCCGCACGGCTGTTCCACCTCTCTCTTCCCTAGGGGGTCTCATCATGGCGTACGCCGATGTGCTGGTCGAGGTGAAGGACAACGTCGCCTGGCTCACCATCAACCGGCCCGACAAGGGCAATACCTTCCGCCGCCAGACGGTGCTCGAGCTGATCCAGGCGCTGAACGAGGCGCGCCACGACACGCAGGTGCGCGTCGTCGTCATCACGGGCGCCGGCGACCGCTTCTTCTGCCTCGGCGGCGAGAAAGAGCCCAGCGACGGCATGCTCCACTACCACAACGTGCCGCCCGTGGTGGACCTCTACACGCTGATCGACATGATGCCGGTGCCGGTGATCGCCATGGTCAACGGCTTCGCCGTGGGCGGCGGCAATGTGCTGGCCAACATGTGCGATCTCACGGTGGCGAGCGCGCAGGCGAGCTTCCGCCAGGTGGGTCCCATGATGGGCTCCTACGACGCCGGCTTCGGCACCTGGTACCTGGAGGACGCGGTGGGGCGCAAGCGGGCCCGGGAGATCTGGTACCTGAACCGGAAGTACAGCGCCACGGAGGCCCAGGCCCTGGGGCTCGTCAACGAGGTGGTGCCGCACGCCGAGCTGCGCGCCCGGACCGAGGCGCTCTGCGAGGAGCTCAAGCAGCGGGGGCCGCAGGCGCTGGCCGCGCTCAAGGCGGCCTTCCACGCCCGCCACAACGGCGTGACCGGGATGAGCCGCATGAGCATCGACCACCTCGTGGCGAACTACTACCACACGGAGGAAGCGAAGGAGATGGGGCGGGCCTTCACCGCCAAGGACACGCCCAACCTCGAGAAGTTCTACCGCTAGCGCGAGAGGATGCGGCGGGCGGCTTCCGCGTCGGCGGCGGGGACGAGCACCGTGACCTCGCCCTGATCGCCGACGCTGAACGGGTGGACGGACTGCACCAGTTGGCCCCGGAGCACGGCGGCGATGCCCTCGCTGTCCAGCAGCGAGCGCACGACCAGCGCCTCGCCCTGATCGCGGCAGCGCAGCACCTCCACGAGCCCGCTCCCCGGCGGCTCGCCCGCCGGCGGCGGCGGGCCTGGAAGGCGGATCACCTTCGCCCGGCGTCCCATGGCCCTCATGCTAGCATGGCCTCCCAGATCGACTGGATCGGCGTGCTCCGGAGCCGCGTCGTCGCCCGCTGACGCGGCGGGGCAACAGGGAGGACAGGCCATGGACAAGCTCGAGTACTTCAGCGGCATTCCCGAGGTCGGGATCGTTCCCCGGGCCCCGCACGCGGGCCCGCTGCTCCGCCACGTCTACGAGCAGGAGCATGGGCGCGGCGGCTTCGCGGGCAAGGTGAGCCACACCTACCACCTCTACCCGCCCAACAACTGGCTGCCTGAGGAGACGCGGGTGCTGGATGGCGGCGCCTTCGCGCCGGAGTGGGACTCGCCCCTGCGCCCCCTCGGCGGGATCCACCACGCGCTCGAGGTGATGGCACCCGCGGCCCCGTGTGACGTCTACCGCGGGATGGCCCGCCTCGTGGCCAACGCCACGGTGGCGATGAACGTCACGGCACCCCGGGCGGCCATGGACTACAAGAACCTGGATTACCTCGAGACCATCGGCTACCACGTCGGCGAGTTCTTCAGCCGGGGCGGCGTCTTCCGCGAGGGCATGGTCTCCGTGCATCCGGTGGGGCTCCCGCACGGTCCCCATCCGCCGGCGCTCAGGGCCTTCCTCGACGGGCGGCGCCCCGAGACCTTCGACGAGGTCGGGATCATGGCGGACTTCGCCACCCCGGCGGGGATCTCGGAGCTGGCCCTCGGCTCGAGCCGGACGGACTACATGGAGAGCTGGGCGGCCTACGCGACCGATCCGCGCTTCCGCTTCAGCGAGACGCGGCTCCACGACGTCCGGCGGCTGGCCGACCGGCTCGCCGGCGAGCGGGACCGCCTGCGCCCGGCGCCGCTCGACGACGAGGACGGTGAGTGATGCGCTTCGGCATCTTCTCCGTCGCGGACCACTACCCGACGGAGCTGAGGCGGAGCGCGACCGAGCTCTACGGCGAATTGCTCGACCAGGCGGAAGCCGCCGATGCGCTCGGGTTCGACTCGTTCTGGATCGCGGAGCACCACTTCCACGAGTATGGCGCCATCCCGCGCCCGCCGGTGTGGCTGGCCGCGGCGGCCGAGCGCACGCGGCGCATCCGGCTCGGATCGGCCGTCGTCGTCCTGCCCTTCGACAACCCGCTCCGCACCGCCGAGGACTACGCCATGGTGGACATGCTCTCGGGCGGCCGGCTCAATCTCGGCGTGGGCTCGGGGTACCTCACGCACGAGTACGCGGGCTTCGGCCTGAGCCTCGAGGAGAAGCGGGAGCGGTTCAACGAGGCCCTGGAGGTCGTGTTGCGGGCCTGGACGGGCGAGCGCTTCTCGTACGAGGGGAGGTTCCACCACATCGAGAACGTGCAGCTCAATGTCCGGCCCGTGCAGAGTCCGCGGCCCCCCGTGTGGGTCGCCACGCTGCGGGCCGACGCGGCCCTGCACATCGGCGCCAAGCGGCTGCCTGTGATGCTGATCCCGTACGCCAGCGCCGAGACCCTCGAGGAGATGAAGGCCGGCGTCGCCCTGTACAAGGAGGCCTTCGTGCAGGCCGGCGGCCTGGCGGAGGAGGCCACGCTGCCGTTCGGCTTCCACTGCCATTGCGCCGAAGCCACGGCCGGGGCGCGGGCGGAGGCGCGGGAGCCCATGGAGCGCTACGTGCGCACGCGGCTGTACGCCGTCCAGCGCCCGTTCGAGACGCTGGTGGAGCAGAACGTGGTGGCCTTCGGCGACCCCGACGAGATCGTCCGCGTCGCGCGGCTGTACGAGGCGGCGGGGTTCACCCACTTCCTCGCCATCGCGAACTTCGGCGGCCTCCCGCACACGCAGGTGCTCCGCTCCATGGAGCTCATGGCCCGGCACGTCCTCCCGAGATTCTCGGGGTGACCGGCGCGGATGGACTCGCGGGGCCGTGTGCTAGAATGCCGCCACTTCACTTCGGCCTTTCACCCCACTGAAGCGAGGAGACCCTCCCACATGAGCATCACCGCCGGCGCCGAGCGATGGGTGGACGAGGTGGCCCGGCTCACGCAGCCGGCCAAGGTGATCTGGGCCGATGGGTCCCGGCAGGAGTACGACGGGCTCGTCGAGGACATGCTGCGCGCCGGCACCCTGATCGAGATGAACCAGCGCACCTACCCCGGCTGCTCCCTCCACCGGAGCCACCCCAGCGACGTCGCGCGGACCGAGCAGCTCACCTTCATCTGCACGCGCTCCAGGGACGACGCCGGCCCCACCAACAACTGGATGGCGCCTGCCGACGGCAAGGAGCGGGTCGGGGCCCTCTTCCGCGGCAGCATGCGCGGCCGCCGCATGTTCGTGATCCCGTACCTCATGGGGCCGGCGGACTCGCCCATGAGCCGGGTCGGCATCATGGTGACGGACAGCGCCTACGTCGTGGCGAGCATGCACATCATGACCCGCGTGGGCCGCGTCGCGCTCCGCCACATGCGCGCCCCCGAGGACTTCGTGGCGGGGCTCCACTCGCTGGGCGACCTGTCGCCGGACCGCCGCTTCATCCTCCACTTCCCCGAGGAGAAGCTGGTCTGGAGCATCGGCTCGGGCTACGGCGGCAACGCCCTGCTGGGCAAGAAGTGCCACGCCCTCCGCATCGGCTCCTGGCAGGCGCGGGAGGAAGGGTGGATGGCCGAGCACATGCTGATCCTCGGTCTCGAGGACCCCGAGGGCCGCGTCACCTACCTCGCGGCGGCGATGCCGAGCGCCTCCGGCAAGACCAACCTCGCCATGATGGTCTCGGCGCTGCCGGGCTGGCGCGTCTGGACGGTGGGCGACGACATCGCCTGGATCCATGTCGATGCGGTGGGGCAGCTCCGCGCGATCAACCCGGAGCGCGGTTTCTTCGGCGTGGCGCCCAACACCAGCGTCAAGACGAACCCCAACGCGACGACCATGGTGCGGGCCAACACCATCTTCACCAACGTCGCGCTGACGTCCGACGGAGAGCCGTGGTGGGAGGGCATGGGCACCGACCCGCCCCCGGGCCTCGTGGACTGGCAGGGCAAGCCGTGGTCCCCCGGTGGTGCCCCGGCCGCGCATCCGAACTCGCGTTTCACGGCGCCCGTGACCCAGTGCCCGTCCGTGTCCCCCGCGTGGGAGGACCCGCAGGGCGTGCCCATCTCCGGCTTCATCTTCGGCTCGCGGCGGTCGCGGGTGATCCCGCTGGTGTTCGAGGCCTTCGACTGGCAGCACGGTGTCTTCCTCGGCTCGGCCATGAGCACGGAGACCACGGCGGCCATCACGGGGCAGGTGGGTGTGGTGCGCCGCGATCCCATGGCCATGATCCCGTTCTGCGGCTACAACATGGCCGACTACTTTGGCCACTGGCTCAACATGGGCCCGCGGCTGGCGAAGCCCCCGAGGATCTTCCGCGTGAACTGGTTCCGCCGCGACGAAGACGGACAGTTCCTGTGGCCGGGCTATGGCGAGAACGCGCGCATCCTCGCGTGGATGGTCGAGCGCATCCGCGGCACGGGGAAGGCCGTCGAGACACCGCTGGGCTTCATCCCGACGCCGGACGCCATGGATCTCTCGGGGCTCAGCCTCCCGCGCGAGCGCCTGGCGCAGGCGCTCGCCTGGGACCGGGCGGAGTGGCTCGAGGCCCTCGGCGACCTCGGGAAGTTCTACGAGGAATTCGGCGGGCGGCTCCCGGGCCCGATCCGGGAGGAGCTCAGCGGCATGATCCGGCGGCTCGGCGGCTGAGGCTCAGGGGCTGTATCGGTCGCGCAGGATCTTCGCGGCGGCGGCCTCGCTGCCGAGCTTCGCGTAGGCCTCGTCGATGGGGATGTCGGCGGCCGAGCCCGGCGCGAAGCCGCAGTCGGGGTTGAGCGAGAGCCGCTCGCGGTCCACATGGCGGAGCGCCGCGCTCACCCGATCCGCGATCGTCTCGGGGGCCTCTACCGTGGCCCCGCGGCAGCCCACGCAGCCGAGCCCGATCAGCCTGTCGTCGGGGAGCCGGCGCAGCACCGCAAAGTCTCCCGCCACCGGGATGGTGAACTCGAGCACGTACTGGCTCCCCCGCAGCCGGCGCAGCGCCGGCACGATGGGATCGTAGCCGCCCTCGCCGATCCAGCCCTGACGCGCCTTGTTCCGCCGGCTGCTGGAGGAGATCGATTGGGGACGTCGTCGGTGAGCGGCATGAGCCGCCGTCCCCGTCCGGCGCCGATGACGATGCCCCTCATGGCCGGTGGAGCGACTCGTCGAGGGCCTCCAGCAGGGGCGCGCCCTCGGCGCCGGGGAGGGCCATCCCGAGGAGGCGCGCGGCCGTCGGCGCCAGCGAGCATGGAGACTGTCCCGAGCCCGGCACCGGCGCGCAACCCCGGGCCCGCGGCGAGGAAGGCCGCGCCCAGTCGCGGGAGGTGCGGCAGGTGTCCGTGGGCGGCACGGTAGACGGGGGCCGCGGCCGCCGCCTCCTCGGTCGCATGCCCGGTGAAGAAGACGCCATCCTCGGCGGCGAGCACGAGGTCGCCCTGCATGGGGTTGGCGGCCGGCGCCTGCAGTCCGAGGTCGGCGAAGCGCTCGGGCCCGATGACCTCGACGCCCGGGATGGCGCCGAAGCGCTCGCGCAGCCGGTCCACCGTCCCGCGCGGAGCCCCGTCGAGCGCGTACACGTGGACGGTGCCGCCGTTGCCCGCGGCCCAGGCGCGCCGACGCGTGACCCGCCCGGCCGCATCCACCTCGAGGAGGCCCTCCTCGCGGAGGATGTGGTTGAGGTGGTGGAAGTAGAGCGGTGGCTCAGAGATCGCGCGCGGCGGGGAGGCCGGGGAGGGACGTCGCCGCGCGGACGGCGCGCGCGATGGCCCGAGCCACGACCTCGGCGGCGGCTCCCCCCAGGGCTCCCACGTCCGCGCGCGCGTCCCCGACCGACAGGCAGAAGAGCGTGTCGCCGTCCGTGTCGAGATGGGGCGGGGACAGCGCCCGTTCGAAGCCCTGGGCGCCGAGCCGGGCCACGCGCCGGGCCTCCTCCTTGGTGAGGACGGCCGTCGTCGCCACCACGCCGATGGTGGTGTGCATCGGCCGGAAGGCCGGGCGGGGCGCTCCGGCGCTGAGGGCTGCCGCGGTGTCGATGAGCCGGCGGCCGTCCCGGGCGTCCCGCGCGCCCGCGATGAGCCGGCCCGTCTCGGGGTCGCGCACATCGCCCACCGCATTGACCACCATCACCGCGCCGACCGTCACGCCCGCGCGCTCGGCGACGGCCGCGCCGAGGCCGCCGCGCATGGCCCGCTCGTGGCCGTGGAGCTTGCCCACGGTGGCGCCGGTGCCTGCGCCCACATTGCCCTCGGTGACGGGGCCGGGAAGCGCGGCGGCCGCCGCCGCATAGCCCATGGCGCGGTCGGGGCGGGCGCGGTGATCGCCCACGCCGAGATCGAAGATGATGGCGCCGGCCACGAGCGGCACCACGGTCACGCCCACGGGGAAGCCCACGCCGCGCTCCTCGAGATACTGCATGACGCCCCAGACGGACGCGAGCCCGAAGGCGCTGCCGCCGGCCAGCACGACGCCATGTGTGGTGGGCGCCAGGTGGCGCGTGTCGAGGAACTCGATGCCGTACACTCCCGCCGCGCGGCCGAGGACCTCGACGGCGCCGACGGCGGGCCGGTCGGGCAGGATCGCCGTGCAGCCCGTGAGCCCGACGGCGTCGGTGGCGTGGCCGACACGGAGGCCGGGGATCATGCTACTGGCCGCGCGGGGCGGGCGCCCGGCTCACCTCGGTGGCCTTGACGCGGCCGCGGGCGGCCTCTCCCCCGAGCTCGAGTCCCCGCGCGGCCATGGCCCGCACGAGGGGGAGGGACTCGGCGGGCAGCGACTCGTCGCGAAGCACCGCCGCGGCGGCCAGCGCGAGGGCGGCGGGCTCCCCGCGCGCGGGGGCCTGGAAGAGCAGTGCCATCTCGCCGAGACGTCTCGCCGATCGCTGGCGCGCGGGCCCGGCGAAGGCCTTCTCGATGGCCCGGTCCACGATGGCGGCCTCGCGCTCGGCCTTGACCCGATCGGACACCACGAGCCGGCTGTCCTTCATCGCGCGTATCGTACCAAACTCCTCGCGGCCCGGCGGCGGCGGGTGCTAGACTCGCCCCATGATACTGCGCGGAGGAGAGTCGATGGAGATGACGGAGGTGGACGGGCGCGGCTCGGATCTCATCCGGCCGCGGCGCCCGTGGTTCCTGATCGCTGCGGCACTCGTGCTCGCGGTGCTCGTGGCCGTGCTCTGGGGCAAGTGGGCGGAGAGCCGCACGGAGACGCAGCGGCTCCGGGCCGAGCTGAAGGACGTGTACGCGGAGGCCGAGATGCTGCGGTCGAAGTCGGCCCAGGCCGACCAGCGCGTGACGCTTCTCGAGCAGCAGGTCAAGACGCTGCGCGCCGAGCGGGAGGACGCGCTCTCCCGGCTCGCCGCGGTGCAGGCGCCGAAGGGCAGGGCCGCCACCGCGAAGCCCGCGGCCACGAAGCCCTCCGCGCGCAACGGCACCACGACCAAGCGCCGCTAGCAGGCTGCTGAAAAAGGCCCATCTGCTTCGTTGGCGCCCTCGGCCGCACGCTCAACGTGGCTCGCTCACGCTCGCCCGGATCTCCGGATCCGCTCGCCTCGCCTCAGGCTCGGCTCGCCAAGCGGAGTACGCCTCGCGTGCGGCCGTCGGGCGCCGCCTCGCATCTGGACCTTTTTGAGCAGCCTGCGAGTTTTTCAGCAGGCTGCTAGAGTCCTTCAAAGACTCTAGCGGGCGAGCGTGCGGGTCCAGACCTCGAGCAGGCGGTTGTTCTGCTCTGCCGTCCCGATGGCGATGCGCAGGTGTCCCGGGAAGCCCACGCCCGCCCCGTCCCTCACCAGGATGCCCGCCTTCATCAGCGCCTGGCGCAGCGGCCCCGCCTGCTCGCCCACGCGGACCAGCAGGAAGTTGGCCTGCGAGGGCGGCACCACGGCGCCGCGCGCCTGGAGCGCGGCGGCGAGCCGCGGGCGCTCGGCGAGGATCAGCGAGCGCGTCCGCTTGAGATGGGTGCGGTCGTCCAGGGCGGCCACGGCGGCCACCTGAGCGAAGCGGTTGACGTTGAACGGGGCGCGCACGCGGTTCAGGCGGTCGATGATCTCCGGCCGCGCGACGGCGTAGCCCACCCGCAACCCCGCGAGCCCCGCGATCTTCGAGAAGGTCCGCATGGCGATCACGGTGGGGAAGCGACGCGCGAGCGCCACCCCATCGGGCGTGTCCGGGTCGTCGCAGAAGTCGCGATAGGCTTCGTCCACCACGACGATGGGCGCATCGTCGCCGAGCCCCTCGAGGAAGCGCAGGAGCATGCCGGCCGGGACGATGGTCGAGGCCGGGTTGTGCGGCGTGCAGACGAAGACGACCTTCGTGCGTGGCGTGACGCGGCGGCGCATGTCGTCGAGGTCGGTCCGGTAGCCGGCCAGCGGGCTCCGCACGACGGCGCCGCCGCCGAGCATGGCCTCCGTCGCGTAGGGCTCGAAGGACGGGTGGGGGATCAGCACCTCGTCCCCCGGGTCGAGCGCCGCGCGGGCGATGAACGACACGATCTCGTCGGCCCCGTTGCCGGCGATCAGCCACTCGGGCTGCACGCGGAGCGTCCGCGCCAGGGCCGTCCGCAAGGCCGTGGCGCCTCCGTCAGGATAGAGGTGGGCGCGCCGGGCCTCCCGACGCAGCGCTTCGATGACGGTGGGAGCGGGGCCCAGCGGGCTCTCGTTGGCGGAGAGCCGCACGAGGCCGTCGATGGCAAGCGTCCGCTCGAGCTCCTCGATCGATGGGCCCGCCTCGTACGGGGTCACCTGATCCAGTACCGCGCGCCAGAGCCGTCGCATGGGGAGCCATTGTATCCGGGGGTCCACGTCTGCGCCACGTTTGACAGCCTCGGTCCGCGCCATGTACCGTTTCGCCATGCCGGGGGAGCTCTTTCGCCAGGTGCGTCGGGTGGAGGCCCAGGCCGAGAAGGGTCTCGAGGGCGCGCCGGCCGAGCGGGCCGAGCGCCGCCGGCGCCTTCGCCTCGAGCTCCTCCGCCAGCACCTCACCTCCAATGTCGACTTCCTCCGGGCGGCCCACCTCGGCGGGGCCTCCGGCCAGCAGTCCGTCCAGGCCTACGCGGCCTTCATGGACGGCTTCCTCTCCACGCTCTACCGCCTGGCCGTCGAGGACGCGAAGAAAGAGGGCGCGCCTCCGGTGTCCATGGTGCTCGTGGCGCTCGGTGGCTACGGCCGGGGCGAGCTCCACCCACTCTCCGACCTCGACCTCATGGTGATCTACGACGGAGACCTGGGGCCCATGGTCCAGCGCGCCACCCAGGGGCTGCTCTACACGCTGTGGGACCTGGGGCTGCAGGTCGGGCACTCCGTGCGGAGCCTCCCCGACTGCCTCGCCATGGCGCGCACCGACTTCACGAGCCGCACCTCCATGCAGCAGGCGCGCTCCCTCGTGGG
Organism: Candidatus Rokubacteria bacterium GWA2_70_23; assembly: GCA_001788395.1. Classification (GTDB taxonomy): domain Bacteria; phylum Methylomirabilota; class Methylomirabilia; order Rokubacteriales; family CSP1-6; genus UBA12499. The sequence goes on along the minus strand of MGBT01000190.1, from coordinate 12,812 downwards.
TGACCGGCGGCTCTTCACCCGCTTCCGGAAGGTGCTCTCCGAGAACGTCTATCGGAAGGATTTCGCCCAGTTCCTGGAGACGACGCTCGCCGAGCGCGACCAGCGCTACCGGAAGTTCGGCGGCTCGCCGTACATGGGCGAGCCCAATGTGAAGGAGTCCGCCGGGGGACTCCGCGACATCCACACGGCCATGTGGCTGGCCTCCACCAAGTTCGGCACGCGCACGCTGCGCGAGCTGGCGGACAAGCGCCTCATCACCGACCGGGAGCAGCGCACGGCCGACGAGGCCCTCAGCTTCCTCTGGCGGGTCCGCAACGAGCTGCACTTCCTCTCCGGCCACAAGAACGACGTGCTCTCGCGCGACGTGCAGCCGCAGATCGCCAAGAACTTCGGCTACGCGAGCGACGACGTGTCGCTCGGCGTCGAGAAGTTCATGCGCGACTACTATCTCCACGCGCGGGTGATCCACCGCGTGTCGCGGCGGCTCATCGCGCGCTGCCGCGAGACGCTGTCGCGCCCCCGCCCGGTGGGGCGCCGGCTCCGGCAGGAGGCGCTGGCCGACGGACTCTTCGTGCTCGACGGCCGGCTGCATCTGGTGGATCCCGACGGCCGCGCGTTCCGCGAGGACCCCGTCCGGCTCATGAAGGCGTTCTGGCATTCGCACCGGCTGGGCGCCGAGCTGGGGATCGACGTGGAGCGCGCCCTCGAGGAGTCGCTGGACCTCGTGGACGAGAGCTGGAAGGCCTCCCCCGAGGTGCGGGACCTGTTCTGCGCCATCTGCCGCGACTGGGGACGGGTCACGCAGACGCTCCGGGAGATGCACGAGCTGGGACTGCTGGGACGCTACCTGCCCGAGTGGGGGGCGCTCACGTGTCTCGTGCAGTACGACGTCTACCACAAGTTCACGGCCGATCAGCACTCGCTGGTGGCCGTGGAGCACCTGGAGGCGCTGGCGCCCGGGCAGTCCGCCGAGTCGGAGGGCACGGCGGAGGTGCTGAACGAGGTCGCGCGCCCCGACCTCTTGATGCTGGGCATGCTGCTGCACGACATCGGCAAGGGGAAGGGCCACGGGCACGTCGCCAAGGGGATCCCGCTGATCGAGGCGTTGACCGCGCGCATCGCGTTGCCGCCCGAGGACGCCGCGGCGGTCACCTTCCTCGTGGCGCACCACCTGACCCTGTCCCACATCGCGCAGCGCCGCGACATCGACGACCCGAAGACCATCGCCTCGCTGGCGGCGGTGGTGGAGACGCCCGAGCGGCTGCGGATGCTCTACCTGCTCACCGTCGCCGACATGCGGGCGGTGGGGCCGGGCGTCATGACGGGCTGGCAGGCACGCATCCTCTGGGAGTGCTTCGCCCGCACCATGGCGCGCCTCACCGGCGGGCGGCCCGAGCGGGCGAACCGCGAGGCCATCGCCAGCCGCGTCTGGGACGAGCTGGGGCGCGAGGGGCTGCGCCGCACGGTCGTGGCTCATCTCGCCATGATGTCGGAGCGGTACCTCGTGACCACCTCGCCGCCGCGCATCGCCGCGCATCTGCGACTCGTGGAGCGGCTCGAGGAGGCCGTGGCGGCCACCGAGCTGTTCCACTACCCGGATCTCGGCTCCTCCGAGTTCGTCATCGCCACGCGCGACATCCCGGGGCTCTTCTCGCTCATCGCGGGCACGCTCGCCTCCGAGGGGATCAACATCCTCTCCGCGCAGATCCACACCCGGGCCGACGGGATCGCCATCGACACCTTCCAGGTCAACGACCCGTTCGGGGAGGCGGTGACGGAGGACGCGCGCTGGCGCCGCACGCTCGACTCGCTCCACCGCGTGCTGCGAGGCGAGCAGTCCGTGGAGGATCTCCTGGCCGCGCGCCGCACCGCGCGCCGCGGCGCGGAGACCGTGCCCGGGCCGCCCAAGATCGCGGTGGACAACCACCTCTCGGACACGCACACGGTGGTGGAGGTCAAGTGCCCGGACCGCGTGGGGCTCCTCTATCTCATCACGCGCACCTTCGCCGCGCTCGGGCTCGACATCGGCAGCGCCCGCATCGCCACGGAGATCGACCAGGCCTACGACACCTTCTACATCGCCGACCGGCAGGGGCACCGCATCGAGGAGCCGGCCGCCATGGACCGGCTCCGGGAGGCCCTCGAGGATGCGCTGCTCAAGCCCCTGTAGTCCGGTGGCGACATGCTGAGCCAGTACAAGGGCCGCATCCAGTGGATCGGCGATCCCGTCGCGCGCCTGCTCCTGCGGGCGCGGGTCAAGCCCAATCACCTGACCGTCGTCGGGCTCGGGGTGTCGTGTCTGGCGGCCTGGAGCTTCGCCGAGGGGCGGCTCAGGCTCGCCGCCGCGCTCCTGGCGCTCTCCGGGCTCTTCGACTTCTTCGACGGCTCGCTGGCCCGGCTGGCGGGGCAGGAGTCCTTCTTCGGCGCCTTCCTCGACTCCGTGGTGGACCGCTACTCCGACCTCGTGGTGCTCCTGGGCATCCTGCTGCTCTGCCAGCGCGCGGGGGACGCGGCCGGCGGCATTCTCACCATGGCGGGCCTCGTGGGGACGGTGATGGTGAGCTACACCAAGGCGCGCGCCCAGTCCATCGGCATCGCGTGCGAGATCGGCATCATGGAGCGCCCGGAGCGCCTCATCCTGCTCATCGCGGGCGCCGTCTTCAACCTCCTTGTCCCCGCCATGGCGCTGCTCGCCGCCCTCACCCACCTGACGGCGCTCCAGCGCATTCTCTACACGCGCCGCGCCGCGCGGACCACCGCCGTCCGGTAGCGCCGCCGCACCGCAGCCCCCCACCCCGCCCTCTCCCCGAGGGGAGAGGGGGAGGGGGTACACTGAGGGCATGCAGCGGCTGCTCATCCTCCTCGCACTCGCGGCGCTCGGACTCACTGCCACGTGGGCGGCGGCCCAGCCTCCTGCCGGAACGCCGGCGCCTGCTTCGCCCGTCCGGCTCAGCGCCGAGTGGCGCGATCGGCTGGTCGCTGCCCTGGCGTTCCACCGCAGCGGGGATGCGAAGGCGGCGGCGCGCGAGCTCGCCGCCATCGCCGCGGCGCCGACGCCGATCACCGAGTACGTGCTGCTCCTCCAGGCCGAGAGTCTCTCGCGCCTGGGTGACGCGGCAGGCGCGCGGCAGGCGGCGGAGAAGGCGGCGGAGAAGGCCGGCGACGGGCCGCTCCTGGACGACGCGCTGCTGCTGGCGGCGCGCGAGGCGGCGCGCACAGGCGATGATGCGGGCGCCGCGCTCCTCTCTCGGCGCTTCCTCGACCGCTATCCCGATCATCCTGAGAGCGCAGGGGCCCGCTATGCGCTGGCCCAGGCCCTCGCGGCCACCGGCCAGCCTGCCGAGGCGCTGCGCTTCCTCCGTGCGATCTGGATCGGAGCGCCCGCCTCGCCCTATGCCGCGGAGGCCTCGAAGCAGGAGCGGCTCCTCGCCGATCGCGGTCTGACCGTGCCGCCCGTGACGCCTCGGGAGCGGCTCGACCGGGCCGAGCGGTTGCTCGCGGCGGGGGTCGCCGCGGCGGCCCGCGTCGAGGCCGAGGCGCTTCTGGGCGACGGGGCCACGGGCGATGTCGCTCTGCGAGCGCTCCGCGTGGTGGCGGACGCGGCGCGGCGCGTCGGTCGCCCCGAGGAGGCGCTGCGGGCGGTGGACCGCGCGCTGGCGCTGGCTCCTGCCGAGCGGCGCCCGCCGTGGCTGCTCGAGCGGGCGCGGCTCCTGCAGCGATCGCGGCAGGCTGCCATCGCGACGCTCGATCAGCTCGTGCGCGATCACCCGCAGAGTGCCGAGGCGCCCGAGGCGCTCTGGCTCAAGGCACAGCTCCTCGAGGCGACGCCCCTCCTCCCCGAGGCCGAGGCGGTGTACCGCAAGCTCGGCGCCGAGTATCCGGACGCGGAGGACGGCGCGCGCGCCCTCTGGCGGCTCGGCTGGCTCGCCTGGCTGCGGGGCAGCCACCAGGGCGCGGCGCAGCGCTGGGGGCGCCTGCTGGCGACCCGCGGGGGGCAGACCTACCGGGAGGCCGCGGGCTACTGGATCGGGCGCGCCCACGAGGAGCGAGGAGAGACGGAGGGAGCCTCGCGCCACTGGACCGCGCTGGCGGCGAACGCGCCGCGGACCTATTACGGCGTCCTGGCCGCTCGCCGCCTGGCGCAGCGCGCTCCCGTTCCATCGCGCGAGGCGGCCCGCCCAGCGTTGGCGCTGCCCGCCGATCCGCTCGCTCCGATCCGGGCCGATCCGCGCTACGTCAAGGTCGAGGCGCTCCGGGCGGTGGGCCTCCCCGACTGGGCCGACGGCGAGATGGACGAGCTGGCGCGGCGCGCGGCCGGCGAGCCCGTGCGACTGTTCGCCGTCTCCGCCGCCTACGCCGAGGCCGCGCGCCATCATCTGGCTCTGCGGATCCTGCGCCGCGATTTTCTTGGGCTGGCGCGGGCGGGGCATGCCTGGCTTCCGCGCACGTTCTGGGAGATGTTCTATCCCCTGGGCTGGCGGGCAGAGCTGACGGGCGCCGCCGCGCGGGCCGCCCTCGACCCGCTCTTCGTGGCCGCGGTGGTGCGGGAGGAGTCGTCGTTCAATCCGCGGGCGCGCTCGCGAGCGGGGGCCCGCGGCCTCATGCAGCTCATGCCCGAAACGGCGCGCCCCATGGCACGGCAGCGGGGGCTCGCCTTCCAGGACGGGGACATGCTGGAGGAGCCCGGCCCGAACCTGGAGCTGGGGGCGGTCTTCCTCGCCGGGCTGCTGCGGGAGTTCGCCGATCCGCGGCTTGCCGTCGCCGCCTACAATGCCGGCCCCACGCGCGTGCGCGGGTGGTGGGCGGCGCGCCGCGGGAACGACCTCGAGGTCTGGGTGGAGCAGATCCCCTTCAACGAGACGCGCGCCTTCGTGAAGCGCGTGATGCTGTCGTGGGAGGAGTACACCCGGCTGTACGGAGAGCGAGCGCGTGACTGAGCCCCGCGAGGCACGGCGGCCGGCGGGGCTGGGGCGGCGCGGGGTCTCCGCGCTCCTCGATGCGCTGATCGGCCTCGCCGCCGTCGCCGTCTGCGCCATGTGGCTCGTGCTCGGCCTCTGGGCGCTCCGCGGCCTCAGACGCGATGCGCTCGAGGGGCTGGTGCTGCTGGTGGCCGTGATCGTTCTCGCCGTGACGCTCCACCTCGTCTATCGCGTGGCCTTCATCGGCGGTTGCGGCCAGACCCCGGGGAAGATGGCGCTCGGGATCGCGGTGGTGCGAAAGGACGGCGCCAGGGCGGGCTATGGTCGCGCGCTCCTCCGGACGCTGGGGGGCGCGCTCGATACGCTCACGCTGGGAATCGTCTCGACGGTGCTCCTGCTGGGGCCGGAGCGGCGGGGGCTCGCCGACCGGATCGCGGGGACGCGGGTGGTGCTACTTCGCCGGGCCGGCGCTGGGGCGCGAGGCGAGGGGCAGGGGCGCCTCGAGCGGCTCCAGCGCGGCCAGCCGATCGTCCATGGACGGGTGGCTGGCAAGTAGCCCGCCCAGATCTTCCTTGGGCCTGGGGCTCGCGGCGCTGAGGGCGCGGAGCGCCAGCGCGACAGCCTGGCGCGGGGCGGCATGCCCCATCGCGCGCAGGATCTCCACCGCCTTCTGGTCGGCCTCGAGCTCCTGACGCCGCGAGAAGGCGCGGACCGCGATGGGGTTCGCCACGAAGTCCAGCAGGCTCACACCGGGCGCCACGATGCCCAGCAGGCTGAAGCCGGCCGTGATGGAAAGCGCCAGCGCGCGTCGCGTGCCGATGTGGCCGAGCACTTCGTGCGCCACCTCGTGGGCGACCACCGCCTCCACGATACGCTGGGGCAGCGTCGCCAGGCCCTCGGTGAAGTAGAAGATGGCGTCCTCGTCGCTGAAGGCCGCGACCACCTCGGTCTTGACGAAGGCGAAGCTGTAGCGGCCCGGATCGTCGCCGGCCGCCACCGCCGCGCGGTGCAGCACGTGGGCCACACGGGCCGTGGCGGGGTCGGAGGGCAGCGGGTAGTAGGCGCCGGGCGGCACGGCGGCGCAGCCGGCGAGGAGCACGGCCAGGGTCAGTGTCGCGGCGACGGCGCGCGTCTTCATGGGGCACCCTCGAGAGTGCCATTCAGCATAGGGTCGCCCCCGCCGCCCGGCCTCAAGAATAATGACGCGCCCCCGAGGCGTGACGCGGTGCAGGAATTGACACCGCCGTGACAGCGCGGGCTCCGGATCGCTGGTACACTCTGGCTCCACAGGAGGCCCTTCCATGCTGATCAAGCGCGGCGGCGGATTCACGAGCTCGGAGATCACGGACCACCGGCTCTATCTCGGCCGGCGCGCGTTCATGGCCGGGGCCGCCGCGCTCGTGCTCGCCCCGGGCGGCGCGCCGGCGGCGGCGCCCCCCGCGGGGCAGGCGCTCACGGCCCAGCGCAATGCGGCGCTGAGCCTGTCCGAGCCGCCCACGACCGTCGAGAGCGCGACCACCTACAACAACTTCTACGAGTTCGGCGTCAACAAGGAAGACCCCGCGCGGCTCGCGGGGTCGCTGCGGCCGCGTCCCTGGAGCGTGCAGATGGACGGCCTCGTGGCGAAGCCCCAGCGCCTCGACATCGAGGAGATCCTCCGTCTCGCCCCGCTCGAGGAGCGCGTCTACGCGCTCCGCTGCGTGGAGGGCTGGTCCATGGTCATCCCGTGGATCGGCTATCCGCTGGCAGCACTGCTCAAGCGGGTCGAGCCCACGAGCCAGGCGCGCTTCGTGGAGCTCACGACGCTGCTGGACCCCGAGCAGTTCCCCGGCCAGCGCAAGGGGCTCTTCAACCTCGGAAGCCTCGACTGGCCCTATGTCGAGGGGCTCCGCCTCGACGAGGCGATGCACCCGCTCACGCTCCTCACGGTGGGCATGTACGGCCAGGTACTGCCGAACCAGAACGGCGCGCCCGTCCGGGTCGTGATCCCGTGGAAGTACGGCTTCAAGAGCGCCAAGTCCATCGTGCGCATCCGCCTCGTGGCCGAGCAGCCGAAGACGGCCTGGGAGAAGGCTGCCCCCCAGGAGTACGGCTTCTACTCCAACGTCAACCCGGCCGTGGACCATCCGCGCTGGAGCCAGGCCACGGAGCGCCGCATCGGCGAGTTCCGGCGGCGAAAGACGCTGCCGTTCAACGGCCACGCCGATCAGGTGGCCTCCCTGTACTCCGGCATGGACCTCAAGAAGCAGTACTAGTCCGCAGGCCGGAACGGCGCCACGTGAGCCGGCGGTCCCGGATCGCGCTGAAGACCGGCGTCTGGGCCGTGGGCCTGTGGCCGCTTGGCTTTCTCCTCTGGCGCGCCTGGGCGGGGAGCCTCACGGCCAATCCCATCAGCTTCGTCACGAACACGCTGGGGGACTGGACGCTCAGGCTCTTGTTGGCGAGCCTCGGCATGACGCCGCTCAGGATCCTCTTCGGGTGGTCGTGGCCTGTCTCGCTGCGCCGACTGCTCGGGCTCTTCGCTTTCGCCTGCGCGGCGCTCCACTTCTCGGTCTGGGTCGTGCTGGACCACTTCTTCGACTGGGGCACGATGGGGGCCGACATCGTGAAGCGGCCGTACATCACGGTCGGCATGCTGGCGCTCACGCTGCTCGTGCCGCTGGCCATCACCTCGACGGCGGGCATGGTGAGGCGGCTCGGCGCGCGGGCGTGGCGGCGGCTTCACGCGCTGGTCTACGCGATCGGCGTCCTGGCCGCGCTCCACTACCTGTGGCTGGCCAAGAAGGGCGTGCAGGATCCTTACTGGTACGCGATGGTACTCGTGCTGCTGCTCGGGGTGAGGCTCTGGGACCGGGCGCGTCGCCTGGCCGGCCGCCGGCGACGGCCGCCGCTCGTCGCACCGGCCCTGGTCGTGGAGCCCCCCAGGGGGTCCCGCTCCCGCCTGTGACCCCCGCCGGCCCCCCTCAGACGGGGGAGCGTGCAGAGGCCAGTCGGTAGTACAATCGGCCTACCCTGGCTCAACCGGCAAGGGCTTGCCTTCGGCACGCACCCCCCGCGGCGACATGCGGGGAGGGGGTTCAGGTGAGGGAAACTCGCTCGGCACCCCACCGCAGCACTTCCAGCATCCGCTGGCTCGCTTGCGCGCTGCTGGCGCTGGCCGGCTCGACGGTGGCCTGGCCCGTTCCCGCCCGTGCCCAGGACGTCGCCCCGCGCCTGCTCGCAGGCCACACCAACGAGGTCTTCACCCTGGCCTTCTCGCCCAGCGGCCGGATGCTTGCCTCCGCCGGCGGCGATCAGACGATCCGGCTCTGGGAGCCGGACACCGGCCGCGACCTGCGCATCCTGCGCGGCCACACGGGGCCCGTGCGGGCGCTGGCCTTCTCTCCCGACGGGCAGCTCCTTGCCTCCGGCAGCGGCGACACGACCATTCGCCTCTGGGAGGTCGCCTCGGGCAAGGAGGTCCGGGTCCTCTCCACGCGCTTCGGCGCCATCCGGGGGCTCGGCTTCTCGCCCGACGGCAGCCTGATCGCCAGTGGCGGGGACGACGGCAGCATCAGGATCTGGGACCCGCGCGCGGGCCGGGAGATCCGCTCCATGCGGAGCCGCTTCGGCATCGTCTTCACGGTCGCCTTCTCGCCGGACGGCCGAACGCTTGCCACGGGCGGCAGCGACGCGCAGGCGCGCCTGTGGGATACGGCCACGGGCGGTGAGCGGCTCGCGCTGGCGGGGCACGGCGGCCAGGTCCACGCCCTGGCCTTCTCGCCGGACGGATCGCTCCTGGCCACGGGCTCCGCGGACCGGACCATCCGGCTGTGGGAGGTGGCGAGTGGCCGGGAGCGGAGCGTGCTGTCGGGCCACGCAGGCGAGGTGCAGTCCGTGGCCTTCTCCCCCGACGGGCGCAGCATGGTCTCGGCCGGCGCCGACGGCAGCGTGCGCATCTGGGATGTGGCCACGGGGACGGAGCGCACCGCGCTCACCGGGCACAAGGGGCCGGTCTGGGCGGTGGCGGTGTCGCGCGACGGCGCCCTCGTGGCCTCCGGCGGGCGCGACCGCACCGTGCTGCTGCGCCCGCCCGTGGCGCCCACGCTCGGACCGGCGCTCGCCGAGAAGATCAAGCGGCGCGGCGACGAGATCGGCCCGGCGCCGTCTCCGCCGCCGCTGGCCGAGGCGGAACTGTCCATCCGCCCCCTGCAGGCCGCGGCCGGGAGCGAGCTCACGCTGTCGGTCACGGTGACCAACAAGGGGAAGGGGCCGCTCTACCGGCTGCAGGCGCGGACCCGGAGCGAGGACGCCGCGCTCGACGGCCACCTCTTCTATCTCGGGAAGATCGACGGGGGGAAGAGCGCCGAGGACCGCGTCGCCATCCAGGTCCCGCGCGACCGCGGCGACGCCTCCGTCCCCCTGCGGGTCGAGTTCCAGGAGTACAACGGCTTCGCCCCCGATCCCCTCAAGGCGATGATCGCCATCCGGGGCGCGGCGCGCCCGCGCTTCGCCTATACCTACCAGATCATCGACGACGGCAGCGGCGGCTCGGTCGGCAACGGTGACGGGCGCATCCAGAAGGGCGAGGCGGTGGACCTCCTGCTCACGCTCCGGAACGTGGGCCCCGTGGCCGCGCGCGACACGCGGGTGGAGGTGACGAGCGCGGTGACCCAGGGGCTCGCCATCACGAGCGGCACGGCGACCCTCGGCGCGCTCGCCCCCGACGAGACGAAGACGGCGCGGGTGAACCTCGCCGTGCGGCGCGATCTCGCGGAGGCGCAGCTCCCGCTGCGGTTCCTCATCCGCGAGACCGGCATGAACGCCATGCTGAGCGAGGAGATCAAGCTCCCCGTGGACAGCCGGCCGCCGCCGCAGATCGTGGTCACCAACAAGCTCGTCACGGTCAAGGACGCCTCGGCCAGGGTGCATGGGGGCGCCGGCGCGGAGACGGCGGTCATCGCCTCGGCGGGCAAGGACCAGCAGCTGGCCGTGACGGGCGAGCTGGGCGACTGGTACCGGATCCAGATCTCGGAGAAGGACACCGGCTGGATCGCCAGGCGCGACGTGGCGGAGATGAACGTGAGCGCCAAGGGGGAGATCGCGGTGCCCGTGGTGCGCGGCCCGGCCGTGGTCCGCGTGCTCCAGAACGCGCCGCCGGTGATCGCACTGGCCTCTCCGCAGGATGGCGCCCAGGTCACCGCGGACCGGGTCCAGCTCATCGGCGCCGTCGCCAGCGGCAAGGGCGTCGCCTGGGTGGACCTGAAGGTGAACGGCCAGGTGCTGACGCGCCGGCAGGGGCGCGGCCTGTCGGGCACCGTGTCGGAGAGCGAGAACCTGGAGATCTCCGAGCGCGTGCCGCTCAAGGAAGGCCGGAACGAGATCGTCGTCACCGCCTACGACCGGGACAACCTCGCGACGACCCGGACGGTGATCATCACGCGCGCGGTGGAGCGCGGCAAGATCCACGCCGTGGTCATCGGCATCTCGAAGTACAAGGGCATCCGATCGCTGCGCTTCGCCGACCGGGACGCGGCGGCCTTTGCCGACTACCTGCGGACCAACGTGGGCGTGCCGCAGGAGAACATCACGCTCCTGCTGAACGACCAGGCCACGCTGGTCAAGATCAAGAGCGTGCTCGGGACCGACCTCAAGCGCAAGGCCGCGCCGCAGGACACGGTGATCATCTACTACGCCGGCCACGGCGCCCCCGAGACGGACGCCACCAGCCAGGACGAGGACGGGCTCGAGAAGTACATCGTTCCCTACGACGGGGACCCGAACGACCTCTACACGACGGGGTTGCCCATGCGCGAGGTGGAAACCATCTTCCAGCGACTCTCCGCCGAGCGCGTGATCTTCATCTCGGACGCCTGCTACAGCGGCGCCACGGGCGGCCGGACCTTCGTCACGGCCTCGCGCCGGGCCGTGGTGTCCGATGCGTTCCTGGCGCGGCTGGGCAAGGCCCGGGGGCGGGTGGTCCTCACGGCGAGCCGCGCCAGCGAGGTGAGCGAGGAGCGCGAGGAGCTGGGTCACGGGGTCTTCACGTACTACCTGCTGGAGGGCCTCCGCGGCAAGGCCGACCTCGACGGCGACGGCGTCATCACCGTGGACGAGGTCTACGCGTACGTGTCGAGGAAGGTGCCCGAGGCGACTGGCCAGAACCAGCACCCGGTCAAGAAGGGCGAGACCGAGGGGCAGCTCGTCCTGGGCCGGACCCGATAGCCGGTTCGCCCGCGCCGGCCTCTGCGGCCCACGAGAAAATGAGACAAACGACTCATGGACGGACGCCGGCGCGATGACGGAAGGTGCTCGTAGGGCGAGGGAGCGCCTCGCTCCGACGGGTCCGATCAGGCCTGTCCCAGCCCCTGCGAGAGCCGATCGGCGACCATTGCCGCGACACGAGCGTCACGGCAGAATCCATCAAGGAGGAGCGAGCCCATGCAGGTCTCACCAAGCGCCAGCTACAGCATGACCGTCCGTCTCGAGATCCGGAACCGCACGGGGATGCTCGGCAAGGTCACCTCCGCCCTCGGGCGCGCGGGGGCCGACATCGGGGCCATCGACATCGTGCAGATGGGGCCCGAGACCGTCATCCGCGACATCACGTTCAACGCCAGCGACAGCAAGCACGGGCAGCAGGTCGTGGACGCCCTCCGCCACGTGGCCGGCGTCAAGGTGGTCCACGTCTCCGACCGGACCTTCCTCATGCACCTCGGCGGCAAGATCGAGGTGCGCGGGAAGGTGGCGGTGAAGGGGCGCGACGACCTCTCCATGGTCTACACGCCCGGCGTGGCGCGGGTCTGCATGGCGATCCACGACGACCCGCAGAAGGTCTACACGCTCACCATCAAGCAGAACTGCGTCGCCGTGGTCACCGACGGCACGGCGGTGCTGGGCCTCGGCGACATCGGGCCCAGGGCCGCCATCCCGGTGATGGAGGGCAAGGCGGTGCTGTTCAAGGAGTTCGCCGGCGTGGACGCCTTCCCGCTCTGCCTCGCCACCAAGGACGTGGACGAGATCGTGGGGATCGTGCGCGCCGTCTCGCCGATCTTCGGCGGCATCAACCTCGAGGACATCTCGGCGCCCCGCTGCTTCGAGATCGAGGAGCGGCTGCGCAAGGAGCTGGACATCCCAGTCTTCCACGACGACCAGCACGGCACGGCCGTCGTGGTGCTGGCCGCGCTGCTCAACGCGCTCCAGGTGGTCAAGAAGAAGATCAGCGACGTCAAGGTCGTTTTCTCCGGGGCGGGAGCCGCCGGCATCGCCACGGCCAAGCTCCTGATGGCGGTGGGGTGCAAGCACATCATCGGCTGCGACACCAAGGGAGCGCTGTACCGCGGCCGCACCGAGAACATGAACCCGATCAAGACCTGGTTCGCCGAGCACACCAACGAGAAGGTCGTGCGCGGCGCGCTCGCCGACGCCCTCAAGGGGGCGGACGTGTTCATCGGGCTGTCGGGCCCGGGGGTCGTGACCGCCAAGGACATCCAGCGGATGGCCAAGAACCCCATCGTCTTCGCCATGGCCAACCCGACGCCGGAGGTGATGCCCGAGGAGGTGCACGGCATCGTCCGTGTCATGGCCACTGGCCGCTCGGACTACCCCAACCAGATCAACAACGTGCTCTGCTTCCCGGGCTTCTTCCGCGGCATGCTGGACGTGCGGGCCCGCCAGGTCAACGACGAGATGAAGATCGCCGCCGCGCGCGCCATCGCGTCCATCGTCTCGGCCGGCGAGCTGAGCGAGGAGTACGTCATCCCGTCGGTGTTCGACAAGCGGGTGGCGGAAGCGGTGGCCGGCGCGGTCGCGCGCGCGGCCGTGCAGACCGGGCAGGCGCGGCGGGCGCTGCCCGCGGCGGCCAGCGGGAAGGCTCGCGGCTAGTGTCCTGTCACCGAACGTCTGAGACAGGAC
>MGBT01000189.1:28008-28150 GCA_001788395.1 Candidatus Rokubacteria bacterium GWA2_70_23 | reverse complement strand
GGCCTTGTCGGTCGTGCCGACGACGAGCATGAGGGGCTCCGGCGAGGGGAACTCCTGGCCGACCTTGAGCGAGATGCACCCCGCCAGCACGAGTGCGAGGAGGGGGGCGAGGACGAAAGACCGCCGCATGGCGTGGATTATC
>MGBT01000189.1:27818-27981 GCA_001788395.1 Candidatus Rokubacteria bacterium GWA2_70_23 | reverse complement strand
GACCTGGTACTGGGTCAAGTTGCGAGCCAGACGAGGCACGAGGGAGCCAGCGACGCGAGGCGTACTCTCTGTACGTTGAGCGTCGCTGGCGACCGAGTAACGAAGTATGGCGACGCAAATTGACCCAGTACCGCGGCCTTAGGTGTAGGCGCCCTCCGTCAGC
>MGBT01000189.1:167-27810 GCA_001788395.1 Candidatus Rokubacteria bacterium GWA2_70_23 | reverse complement strand
TCGCCACATGACCGGGTCGGCCTCCCATCGGTACGGTAGCTCCACCGACCCACCGGGCGAGGAGATCGTCCGCAGGGCGTCGAGCGCGTCCCCGAGCACGCGGAAATGCTTGTCTCGGTTCCCCGGCTCCCCGAGCATGCTGCCCCGGGGGAAACGCACCCGCGCCCACCGCGGCACCATCAGGCGGCGCGTGGCGCCCGGGTTGTTCGACAGCGAGACGGTGGGAATGCCCCAGGCCTCGATCTCCCGCTGGACCAGTCCGCCGGACTGGTGGCAGACAGGTCAGACGGGTATGACGAGGGCGGCGTCCACCCCCTCGGCCTGAAGGCTCGCGGCAATGGCGGGGGCGGTCTCCTCGGCCAGATCCGCCGCCCGCGGGCAGTAGCCCATGATGCTGTACTGGGTCGGGGCCAGGCCCCCGATGACGCCGGCCGCCTCGAGCTCGCGCAGCCGGTCCAGCGGGAAGATGGTGTTCATGTCCTCCCGCGCTCCCTCGTGAGCGAAGTGGTCGTGGGCGATCCCGAGAGCCCGGATCGGCACGCCTGCGGGAATGGCGCGCCACGTCCAGTCGCCGTCGCCCGATGTCGCGTCGAAGGGAAGATCCTCTCCGGGACGATAGAGGCCTCCCGTGCTCACCACCGCGATACGGCTCCGGGCCAGCGGCTTCGTGACCGGCGCCCACGGCGACTCGGCGAAGGTCGGCCACGGGTAGCCCGTGAAGGCGGCGCCGTAGTCGTGCCGCTCGATCAAGGGCGCGGCCTCCGGCCACCAGGCCGCGTACTTGTCCCTGAACTCCGGGATCCAGCGTGAATCGCTTCTCACCGGGGGCATGGGTTCTCCCGGAACACGGGGCCGAGACTGGGGAGCCGCTCGGCCCACCGCACCCGGCGGTTCTGACAGCGCGCCGGCCCGGGGTCCCGTCCGCACTCCACCTCGGGCCCGTCCGGCATCTGCGGAGGCCGGTCGGCGAATCCCAGCGGGAAGAGCATTGTGAAGTAGTCGGCTGTCATGATGTCTTTCCTAGGCCGTTCCGAGGTAGCGGGACAGCCGCTGCCGGAGGAACAGGCGTGAGCGGTGCACTCGCGACTTCACCGCGGGCAGGCTGATCCCGAGCGCCTCGGCGATCTCGGGGTTCGAGAGCCCTTCCACGTCATGCATCAGGAAGGCCGTCTTGTAGTCCGGTGGCAGCTCGTCGATGGCCGTCGTCAGCACGGTCCTGAGCTCGGTCTGCAGGGCCGGCTCCTCCACCTTGCCCGACCAGTCCCCCACGGGATCGGCGTGCTTCCCCAGGTCGTCGAACGCGGGAAGCAGATCCTCCCAGGAGACCTCGTTCCGCTTGCTCTGCCGGCTCCGGAGCTTCTGGTAGGCCGCATTGGCCGTGATCCGGTAGAGCCAGCTCCCGAAGGCCGACTCCCCCTTGAAGGTGTGGATCTTCCGCGCCGCGGTCCAGAGGGCGTCCTGAACCACCTCTTCCGCGTCCTGCTCGTTGCTCGTGATGCGGATCGCGAGCCGGTAGACGCGATCGCCGTAGGTGGCGACGAGCTGCTCGGCGGCCTCGGGATCCTCGCGGCGCAGCCGTTCGAGAAGGACCGCGTCCGGATCCACCCGTCCCAAGCCCCCACGGCTCTGGCCCTGCCGCTCCACGTCGCTTGGCCTGGACACCATGTCAGCGGGCCTCGTACAAGGTCAAATGCCGCTTGAGCTCGGTCACGCACCGCTCCATGACCGAGATGTCGCGCGTGACCTTGGTCAGGAGGATCGCGCCCTCGAGGGCGGCCACGAGGAACTGTGCCGCGCTCGCCGGGTCCAGGCCTGATCGGAGGCGCCCGCTCTCCCGGCCGCGCGCCAGCACCTCGGCCAGCGTCACCCGCCACTGGAGGAACATGCCGGCCAGCCGCTGGCGGAACCCCTCGTGCACGTCCGACAGCTCGGAGGCCAGATTCCCCATGGGGCAGCCGCCGATGCAGCTGCGCTGGCGCTGGTTGTCGAGCACGCGGTCCAGGAACTCCTGGATCTGCACGACAGGGTCGGCAACGGAATCGGCGAAGGCGGGCTCGAGCGTCCGCTCGACGAAGGCCTGGAGCATCCGATCGAGGATCGCGTAGCCGAGATCTTCCTTGCTCTTGAAGTAGTAGTAGAAGTTCCCCTTGCCGACACCGCTCGCCTTGAGCACGTCGTCCAAGGACGTTGCGTGGTACCCGCGCAGCTGGATCAGTTTGCCGGCCACGTCCAGGATCTGATCCCGGGTCGCCGCGCCCTTGGCGCTCCTGACCTCTACCGCCATGACATGCTCTCCCCGCCTTCTAGCGGCCATGCTTCTGTACCAACCGGTCGGTACAAACATACATCAGAGCCCTGATCCTGGCAAGGCAAAGTTTCTATCCTTTTGTTTTCCCTCAGTTTCCGCCAAGATGAGCATTGGGTGCGGACGGCCACCGGCAGCGTCGGGCTCGCCGCCACCGCGGCCTCGGCGCTCTTCGGGCTGCTCCTGCTGGTCCAGTACCTCGCGGCTCGCCGCCTCGATCGCGGGGCGCTCCGGGCCGGCGAGAAAGCCTCAGCGGACAGTCAGTCGCCGCCGAAGTCCACGTACAGCGCGTCGATGAGGAGCTCGTTCTCCCGGGCCTCGTGCTCGTGAAGCCGCCGCGCGAGCTCTCGGGCCTGCTTGAGGATCTCGGCGACCGGGCCGACCAGGCACGCCCGCGCCCCTTTGGCCAGGCGGTCGAGCTCCCCCAGGAGCGCCGCATGCTCCGTTTCGAGCTGCTGCACCGTGCCGAGATGCCGGGAGGCCTGAGTGCGGACGACGTCGAAGAAGCCGCCCGGGGCCTCTTCACCCGTGAAGTGGGGCGCCATGAACGACCGGAGCTCCCGCAGCCGGCGCAGGAGCTCCACGAGGCTCGGCGCGTGGCCGAGCCGCTCGGTCAGCTCCCGGATCTTCCGATGCTCCTCGATGGCCTGGACATTCGCGTTGGAGATCGACTCCCCACCGCCCGGTTCGGTCATCATGTCGGCGCCTCCTCTGTGACTTCCTCGGAAGTAGCTGGGCGGCGGCGTTGGCGAGACGGGCGTAGGCCGACCCATCTTACGCCTCCCCCGCGATGGTGCTCACGACGCGGGCGCCGGCCGCGCGGGCCCGCAGCAGCCGCTCCGCGCGCTCCGGCGCCATGCCGTAGACGGCCGTCGCCGCCGCGTCGGCGGCAAGACAGGTGCTCGCGGCCACCGTGACGCTGTGCACCGCCGTGCGCCTGGGGGCGGCCGTCGTCGGGTCGAGGAGGTGATGGTACCGGCGGCCCCCGTAACTGAAGTACTGCAGGTAGTCGCCGGAAGTCGCCACCGCCCCGTCGCTGACGGCGACCTCGCCGGCCAGCCGGCTCGGATCATCCGGCGACCGGACGCCGACCCGCCAGGGCCCGCCGGCCTCGGACTCGCCGAGCGCGTAGAGGTCGCCGCCGACGTTCACGATGGCCTGCGTGATACCCCGGCGCTGCAGCGCGTGGACCGCGGCATCGACCCCGTAGCCCTTCGCGATGCCGCCGAGATCCACCTCCACACCCGGGTCCCTGAACCGGACGACGGGGCTACCGCGCCACGTGCCGAGGTCCAACCCCCGGTAGAGGCCCCGCCCGGCCAGGGGCCGGACCGCGTCCTCGGGGGGCGGGATCTGGCGCTGGCCCACGTCCCAGAGACGGATCGCCCTGCCGATGCACGGGTCGAAGTCACCGGCGCTCGCCTCCGCCCACGCGAGAGCCTCCCGGAGCACCGCCGCCGTCTGCTGGCTCACGGAGACCGGCCGTGTGGCAGCCAGGCGGTTGGCGCGGCCGATGTCGGAGGTCTGCGAGAAGCGTGTCATGAGCCGCTCCACCGCCTGGAGCTCCTCCATGGCCGCGTCGATGGCGGCATGGGCCTGGCGCGGGTCCCGGTGGACGACGGCCACCTCGGCGATGGTCCCCATCACCGGCATGGCCCGGCGCGCCAGCTCCTGGCGCCCGCGGCCGGCGAGGGGGATGCTGGCCACGACGAAGGCGCCGATCCCCAGCGTGAGGATCTCCCGCCGCGTGAAGGCCGGCGACGGGGCTCGATCAGCGTTGCGCATGCTCTGACTCCATTTCTCCGCCCGGTTTCGCGTCGCAGCCGCCACAGCCCCCCGCCGCCGTGCACGAGCCGCCGCCGCATGAGAGACGGCGGCCGCGCATCAAGAGCCCGAACAGCGCGAAGAGCGCCGCCACGCCGAGGATGGCCACCAGCGTCGTCATGACGCGCTCAGGAGCCCCGCGAAGCCCATGAAGGCCAGCGAGAGGCTGCCGGCGATGAGCAGCACGAGCGCCGTGCCCTTGGCGACCTCTGGCACGTCGGCCAGCTCGATGCCCTCCCGGATCGAGGCCATGACCAGCAAGGCCAGCGTGAGCCCGGCCCCCGAGCCGATGGCGAAGACCACCCCCTCCAGGAGGCCGTACTCCCGGTTGGTCTGGAAGATGGCCAGCGCGAGGACGGCGCAGTTGGTCGTGATCAGCGGGAGGTAGATCCCAAGGGCCCGGAACAGCGCCGGGCTCAGCTTCTTGATGACCATTTCCACGACCTGCACGAGCGACGCGATGACGATGATGAAGGCGATGAGCCGGAGGTACGGCGCGCTGGGGAGGACAAAGGCGTTGAGGAACCACACGGCCACCGCCGTCATGATGAGCACGAACGTGTCGGCCACGCCCATCCGGATCGCGGTGTCGATGCGGCCCGACACCCCGAGGAACGGGCACAGGCCGAGGAACAGCATCAGGGTGAAGTTGTTCACGACCATCGACGACAGGAAGATCCACGCGAGGTCGCCCATCACGCCGCCCTCTCCACGACGGCGACGTCGTGCCGCTCGGCCTCGCGCGCCTTGAGCGCCTTCCGCCGCTTGAACCAGGCCACCGTCAGCAGGACGAAGGCGAGGGTGAAGAAGCCGCCGGGCGGGAGCACCATGATCACCCACGGCTCGAAGCCGGGCCCGAACAGGCTCACGCCGAGGAACGTGCCGCTGCCCAGGACCTCGCGCACCGAGCCCATGATGAGCATCGCGATCATGAACCCGCTCCCCATTCCCACGGCGTCGAGCACGGAGCGCCCCACGGGGTTCCGGCCCGCGAAGGCCTCCTGGCGGCCCAGGATGATGCAGTTGACGACGATCAGCGCCACGAAAGCGCCGAGCGCCTTGTGGATGTCGGGGACCAGCGCCTGCAGGGCCATCTCGGCGATGGACACGAAGGTCGCGATGATCAGGATATAGCTGGTGATCCTGACCTCATTGGGGATGAAGCGCCGGGAGGCGGACACGAGCAGGCTCGAGCCGACGAGGACGAAGAAGGTGGCGATCCCCATGACCGCGCTGTTCGCCACCGAGTTCGTCACCGCCAGCGTCGGGCAGAGGCCCAGGAGCTGGACGAGCACCGGGTTCTCGCGCCAGAAGCCCTTGACGAGGTCTTCGCCGGGGGGCACGGCGCGCCGCGGTCCCACGCCCGCGCTGGCACCGTGGGCCCCGCAGTGCAGGTCTGCCGGGGAGACCTCTCCGCTCATCCCTTGTCCTCCTGGGGGTAGGCGTCCACGAGCGGCCCCAGCCGCTTGAGCGCGCTGTTGATGATCCGGATGACGGCCTTGGACGAGATGGTCGCGCCCGTGATCATCACGACCTCGCGCGGGTTCGACCGCTTGCCCGTCTTGATCCCGACGAGCGGGGCCTGGGCGCCGGCGAACTGGGAGACGAAGGCCTGGTCCTTCTCGATCTTGTCGCCGAGCCCCGGGGTTTCCTTGCTCTCGAGGACCTTCATGCCGAGGAGCTGCTTCGTCTTCGGGTCATAGCCGAAGATAACCTTCACCAGGTCCTGGAAGCCCGCCTCGGCGGAGACCATGGCGAAACCGACGCGCTGGTTGTCCGTTCCGTAGCCGAGGAAGACGCGCTCGATCTTCTTGGGGTCGGTGCCGTCCGGCACCTTCCTCGCGAGGGCGCCACCGACCACGTACAGCGTCTCGTAGCGTGCCGGCGCCTTGAGCACCTCCTTGACCGCCACCTCCAGCTCCCGCGCCTTGTTGGCCTCGATCGTCGGCAGCGTGAGGCCGAACGCGATCACCAGGAGCACCCCCGCCACGGCCCCGCCCACGCCCAGCGTGCCAAGCAGCCGCGAGGTCTTGACCTCGTCCGGCGCCGGGGGCGCTGCCGGCACCGCCGCGCCCCCGCTCTGGCCCTCGGCGCCCGTCACGAGCGCACCGTCCGCCCAGCCGAGCCGAACAACCGCGGCTGCGTCCACCGGTTGAGGAGAGGGACGAACGCATTGACGATGAGAATGGAGTACATCACGCCCTCGGCGAGCCCGCCCCAGATCCGGATGACGACGACGAGGAGGCCGATGGCGGCCCCGAAGATCCAGCAGCCGGGATTCGTCACCGGCGAGGTGACGAGATCGGTGGCCATGTACATCGCGCCCAGCATGAGGCCCCCGGAGAAGAGCATGAAGGCCGCGCCCGGGTAGCGTGCCGGATCGAGCGCATGCAGGCCGGTGGCGACAATGGCGACAGCGGCGAAGATGCTCGCCGGGATCCGCCAGTTGAGGTAGTTGCGCAGCGCCAGGTAGCCACCGCAGAGGAGGATCAGGAGCCCCGACGTCTCGCCGAGCGAGCCCGAGGTGGTGCCGAGGACGAGATCGAGGAGCGGCGTGGCCTGGAGGTCGAACTTCATGCGGCCCAGCGGTGTGGCGCCGGTCACTGTCTCCAGCGCCCGCGGGCTCGCGAACGGCAGCGCGAAGATGTCCCCGCGCAGACTCCACCAGCCGCCCGCGGCTGGCACGGGCCACGTCGTCATCGCCACCGGGAACGCGGCCTGGAGGAAGGCGCGCCCCAGCAAGGCGGGGTTGAACACGTTCTGGCCGAGCCCACCAAAGACGAGCTTGCCGATGCCGATGCCGAACGCTCCGCCGGTGAAGGCCATCCACAGCGGCAGCCCGGCCGGCAGCGTGAGCCCCAGCAGGATCCCGGTGATCACCGCCGAGCCGTCATGGAGGGTGCCCCGGCGGTCGAAGGCGCGCTCAGTCACCACCGCGCCGGCGGTGGCGGCCGCCATGACGAGCGGAGCGCTCGGGCCGAAGAAGTACGTGGCGACGGCCACGATCGGCGCCAGGCTCGCCACGACGGTCCACATGATCTTCGGCGTGCTGTCCCCCGCGGCGAGGTGGGGGGAGGCGGTGATGAGAAGAGACGGGTTGCTCATACCGGGGCCGGGCGCCTGCGGAGCGCGACCTTCGCGAGCGCGAAGAGCTGCGGCAGGGGGATGTTGGACGGGCACGTGTAGCCGCAGCAGCCGCAGAGCATGCAGTCGGCCAGGTGGTTGGTCTCCATCTCTTCCCAGCGCTCCTTGAGGGCGAGCTGGCCGAGGAGCTGCGGGTTGAGGAAGACCGGGCAGGAATCCAGGCAGTGCCCGCAGCGAATGCAGGGGTACGACACGGTGGGCTTGGTCTCGGCCGCGGCGAGCACCACGACGCCACTCGTGCCCTTGACCAGCGGCGTGTCCAGGTGCGCCTGGGCGAACCCCATCATGGGGCCGCCGAACACGATCTCCCGCGCGTCCGCCGTGAAGCCGCCGCACGCGTCGATCAGGTCGCGGAGCTTCATGCCGACGGGCACGATGAGGTTCGATGGCCGCTTGACCCCGCGCCCCGTCACGGTGACGATGCGCTCGACCAGTGGGAGCCCCGTCTCGAACACCTCGGCGATCGTCGCCGCCGAGGCGACGTTCTGCACGACGACGCCCACGTGCAGCGGGAGCTTGCCGGACGGCACCTCGCGGTCGAGGAGCGCCTTGATCAGCATCTTCTCCGCGCCCTGCGGGTATTTCACCTCGAGCCCCAGGACGGTCACGTCCAGATCGGAGGGAAGCGTCCGGCGGATGGCGGCGATGGCGTCGGGCTTGTTCAGCTCGATGCCGATCATCGCGCGCGTCACCCCCAGGCAGCGCATCATGATGCGCAGGCCCAGGTGGACCCGCTCCGGATACTCGACCATCGTGCGGTGATCGGTCGTGAGGTAGGGCTCGCACTCGCAGCCGTTGATCAGGACGGTGTCGACGACCTGATCCTTGGGAGGCGCGAGCTTGACGTGGGTGGGGAACGCCGCGCCCCCGAGGCCGACCACCCCGGCCTGGCGGATGGCCTCGACGAGCTCAGGCGGCTCGAGCCGCATCCAGTCCGGGACCAGCCGCGGTCGGGGCGCCTGCGGCGAGTAGCGGTCCACCGCGATCCGGACCGCCGGGGCGTACGACCCGTCGGGGTGCGGCCACAGGCAGATCTGCTCGACCGTCCCCGCCGCGGAGGCGTGTACCGGCGTCGAAACGTACCCGTCGGGCTCGCCGAGCACATCGCCGCGCTCGACCCGGTCGCCGGCCTTGACGACGGGGCGCGCGGGCTTGCCGGCGTGCTGGCGGAGGTGCAGCACCACCTCGTCCGGGTAGGGCACCCGCCGGATCGCGATCCGGGCCGTGAGGTCCTTCAGCTCCGGCGGGTGGACGCCGTGGCGGAACTTCAGATGGTTCCACACGGGCGACTCAGTTCCGCGTGGGGGGAAGCGGCGCCGTCGCTCGCTCACGCCCCCCAACCGCATCACTCATCCGCGCGGTGGTCGACACCGGTCGTTCGCGGTCGCTCAGTTGAAGGGCTTGGCGCGCTTGATCCACTTGTCGAGATCCTTCTCGGCGGGGTTGAGCGGGGTGCCCGGGTGGATGATCTTCACGGGACACTTCTCGGCGGCCTGCACGATCTCCCTGAACTTGCCGGCCTTCGGGTCCTTGATATAGGCCTGCTTCTTGGCGTTGTAGGCGAACAGCCGCTTGTTCATGTTCGTGCACTCGTTGCAGGCCGTGCAGAGCGCCCCGTCGATGTACGGCTCCATCGCGAGCGTCTCGTCGGCCTCGGCCCTGGCCGGCGCCGGGGCCGCCACCGCGGGGCTCGCCACGGCCGTCGCCACCGCCGCTGGGGCCGGGGCGCGGCCGGGGGCGGCGCCGCGTGCCCGCGGCACCTCCGGGAGCGTGTCGACCTTCGCGAGCAGCTGCTCGATCGGCGTCCCGCCGTTGCCGGCCCGCAGCAGCTCCTCGGCCAGGCGCCGCGCGATGACCCACGGGTAACGCGCCCTGAGGTCCGCCAGCTTGGCCTCGTACTCGGCGCGCAGAGCGACCACCCGCTGCTCGAGCTCGGCCTCGGCTGCGACCGTCTCCGGTGCCTTGAGCCCGGCCATGTCCCGCAGGAGAGTCCACAGCTCCCGGCGGTCCTCGGCGAGGCGGACGATCTCGTCGGTGACGGCAAGGCGTCCGAGCTTCCGCCCCGCCTCGAGGGTGTAGATGAATGGCGTCTTGCCGGCGCTGTCGTCCTTGGCAAGCGCCAGGTACTCGTGCAGGGGCACCAGTTCCTCCTCCCCGGCGCCGGCGGCGATCCGGGAGAAGTGCTTTCGGAACCGCGTCTCGGTGCAGGCCCAGTCCGCCACCGTGACCGGCAGCTCCATCATCTGCTCGGCGCCGCCCTCGTCCACGTACTTGAGCTCGTACGTGGGCCAGGGCTCGTCGATCGACGGGTTGCCGTCCAGGTTCAGCCGATCGGCGAGCCTCGGCCCCGTCGCGGGGTCGTAGACCAGCAGCGGGACGGCGCGACTCTCGAGCGCGAGCTTCGCCGCGTGGGGCGCCGCCTCGTCGCCGACCCCGTGCTCGGGCGGGCACGGGCAATGGAGCGAGAACACCGCCGGGTAGCGCGACTGGAGCCCCCGCAGCACGCCGGCCAGCAGGTGGGAGGGCGAGGCCTGGGAGGACTGCAGCACGAACACATTGCGGTGGGCCATGGCGAGGAGCGCGAGCTCCTTGCGCGTCTCCTCCTTGCCGCGCTGGCCGGGCCCGAATTCGGCCATGTCGCTCACCTGGCCGAGGAACCCGCTCGTGCAGGCCTGGCCGCCGGTATTCGAGTAGACCTGGGTGTCGAGCACCACGACGCGGACCGGCTTGCCGGAGGCCAGCAGCCGCGAGAGGTTCTGGAAGCCGATGTCGAGCATGGCCCCGTCGCCGCCCACCGCGAGGATGGGCGGGCAGAGAGCGAACTCCTCGTCGCTGAAGCGGCGCCAGTCGAGCTTGGCGAGCTCCGCCTCGTGCGTCGCGGGATCGTAGCCGCCGCCGAGCTCGAGCTCGGCGCGCCGCAAAGCCGCGAAGCCGTCGGCCATCTTCCGCATGTGCCCCTCGAAGATCCCGATGGCCACGCTGGGAGCGTCCTGGAAGAGGTGGTTCACCCACGGGACCGGGTAGGGGTTGTAGGGGTAGGTGCTCCCCCACACCGAGGAGCACCCCGTCGAGTTCGCGATGCCGCATGTGGCGCGGCCGGTGCCCGTCGGCCCCTCCGTGTACCTCCAGCGGAGGTCGCGCAGGGCGCGGATGATCCCCGCGATGCGCTCCACCTCCTGTTTCTTCGTCTCGGCGAGCGGCACGTCGATCGAACCCGACCTCCCCGCCACCCGCGTGAGATCGGCCTCCGAGGCGAGGATGCGCCGGGCCTTCTCGTCCAGGCGCGCGATCAGCCCGTCGAGGCGCTCGACATGGGTCTTGACCCGCGGCTGCATGAGAGCATTGAGCGCGGAGAAGACGAGGTGCAGGATCGTCTTCTCGCCGCAGCCCATGCAGGCGCCGTCGCCGCCCAGCATGGAGAGGTAGTTCGTCTTCTTGAGGAGGAGGGACGGCAGGGTCCCGATGCCCTCTTCCAGGCTCGCGATGTTGATGTAGCGGTCGTCGGTCTCGGGAAGGAGATCCCAGAGCTTCCAGTTGCGGCGCAGGCGCTCGATCACTCCCGCGTCCTGCTTGACCGTCCGCAGCGCCTCGTCCGGGCACACCGAGACGCAGATGTTGCAGCCCTTGCACGTCGCGGGGTTCACCGTGATCGACAGGAGGCCGCCGCTGCCCTTGGTCCGGGACTCCGGCATGTCGAAGAAGGGCGCGGTCTTCGCGAGCGGGAACTCGGCCAGCGCTGCCTGCACGGGCGCCCACTCCGCGTCGAGGACCGCCCGCCGCTCCGGCTCGTAGCCGAGCTTGTCGGCCACGGTCCTGTAGGCGGCGGTCGCCACGTCGCCGAATGTCGTGAAGGGCGTGTCCCGCATGATCCGGCGCGACTCGCTGGCAAGGTGCTTGACGATTTGCCGCACGCGGTCGAGGGAGCCCCCGTTGGCGGCGAAGCTTATCGCCGCCTGGAAGACCTCGTCGATCTGGCTGACCAGGCCCGGGATCGCGGTGTCGGGGCACTGGGTCCAGCACTGGCCGCAGCCCGTGCACTTGGCCGGCACGAACTCCGGCACCTCCATGCGCACCGCCGTCATGTCGCGGATCGTGCTCGTCGCCGCCGGCAGCGCGCTGGTGGCGGCCCAGGGATCGGCGATCCCCTCCTGGCCCGTCGCGTAGAGGGAGCCGACCTGCTCCCAGAACCGCCCGGGGCTGCCGAGGGGGCTCTGGCTCCGGTCTCCATCGAGCCGGCCCGGGCGTTCGGGAACGCGCCCGATCTCGGTCGTGGACACCTCGTACGCGGCCACGTCGAGCTCGCGGACCTCGTCGTGGCCGCGGCGGATGACGCGCAGGTTCTCCTCGACCACGTGGGCGCCGAGCCGTCCGAACTTCTTCACCATCTGGCTGCGGATCTCGTGAAAGAGCTTGGCCTCGTCGATCCCCTGGCCCTGCAGCAACGGGGCCACCCGGAAGAAGGCGCCCATGAAGGCCGCGCCCTGCATCCGGTAGCGGAGCTCGGCCCCGGACGCCTCGTCGCTGGCGATGCGAAAGGCGTCCAGGGAGTAGACGCGGATCTTCCGGTCCTTGAGGGCGCGCTGGATCCGCATCGGGAAGCTCGCCCACAGCTCCTCGCCCGAGCGATCGCTCTGGATGACGAACACCCCGCCCTCGGCGAGCCCGGCCAGCGGGTCGGAGTGGCGGGCCACGTTGGGATCGGGGGAGAGCACGACGTCCACGTGACGCAGCTCGCAGTTGAGCCGGATCGGCTCCCGGGCGAGGGTGGCGTAGAACGTGGTCGGCTGGCCCTTCTTCTCCGAGCCGTACTTCGGGTTGGCCTTGATGTGCAGGCCGAGCAGCTCCGCCGCCGTCAGCGCGACGTTCTTGCCCATCGTGATCGCGCCCCAGCCGCCCACCGAGTGGATGCGGAGCGAGAGCGAGCCTGCGGGCAGGAGGTTGACGTCGGCCGCCGGGGCCAGCGCCAGGCCGGCGATGTCCGGGTAGCTCTCGAGCAGGCGCTCCTGCCAGATCTGCAGCTTCGGCAGCCGCGTCTTCGGCCGGATGAACTCGATGCTGAGGTAGAACTGGCGGCGCTGCGTGCCGCCATCGAGCATGTTGTCCACCGCGGCGATCAGGTCGGTGGGCTGCAGGTCACGGCTGCCGAGCCCGAAGCATCCGGAGTAGAAATCGGGCACCTCGTCCGGGGCACAGGCCGGAAGCCCGGGATGGGCCAGGCTCCCGCCCCGGGCCCGCCCGTTCTCGACTGCCTTGCCCATCGCCGCCCGGATCTCGCGCAAGAGCGGCGCGTCCACCGCGAGCGGCTGGTCCACCCGCTCGAGGACGACGACGCCCCGCTTGCCGCGCAGCAGCGCGACGAGGAGATCGCCCGGGAAGGGACGGAACATCGTCAGGTTGACGACGCCGACCCGGAGCTTCCGCGTCGCGCGCAGGTGGTCGGCCACCGCCTCGGCATTCCACACCACCGAGCCCTGGCCGACGATCACGTACTCGGCGTCCTCGAGGCGGTAGCCGGAGGCGCGCGCGTAGCGCCGGCCGGTGAGCGCCGCGTACTCGTCGAAGGCGCCGTCGGCCAGGGCCGCCACGTGGTCGAAGTAGAACGGGCGCTGGGCGGCCACGCCCTGCTGGTAGGCGTCCTGGTTCTGGACGACGCCGAGCATGGTCGGGCTGTCCAGGTCGAACATCTCGGGGATCCGGCGGCGCCGCTCGCCGAAGACGAGGCGCTGGGCCGGCGTCGGAGACTCGATGATGTCCGATGGATCCCCGAGGAACTCGCGCACCAGCTCGCGCTCGGGCAGCCGGCACGACTCGATGACGTGGCTGGTGAGGAAGCCGTCCTGGGCGCAGATGCCGGGGTTCAGCGACAGCTCGGCGATCCGGTGGGCGATCAGGTTGAGGTCGGCCCCCTCCTGCACGTTCTTGGCGAAGAGCTGGAAGAAGCCAGTGTCGTCCACCGCGTGATAGTCGTCGTGGCCGGCGTGGACATTGAGCGCGTGCTTGGTGATGGCGCGGGCGGCGATGTTGAGCACGTAGGTCAGCCGCTTGCCCACCGCCGCGTAGAGCGACTCGTGCATGTAGGCGATGCCCTGCCCGCTCGAGAAGTTCGTGGCGCGCAGGCCGACCATGCTCATGCCCGCGGTGACGGCGGCGGCGGCGTGCTCGCCCTCGGGCTCGAAGAAGAGCAGGTGGCGCCCGTTGACGTTGGTCTTGCCGGCAGCGAGGGCGGCCGCCCAGCCTTCGCCCATCTGGGTGGAGGGCGTGATCGGGTACGCGCCGGCCGCCTCGCTCGCCGCCGTCTCCATCTCGACGACGGCGGCGCTGCCGTCGACCGCAGTCGGGATCCCCGGGTACTTCGGCGGGGCGGGAGGAGCCTCGTGCTTGCGGAATTTCATGCCACTGCCTCCTCAGCGGGCCGGGGGGCCGCCGTGGCGGGGGCGCGCCTGGCGAACTGCGCGCCCTCCACCCAGACGATCGCGCCGGTGGGACACCGGCGCGTGGCTTCCGGTCCCGCAAGGTCGTTCTGCGCGTAGTCCACGACCGCCAGCCCGTTCTTCATCGCGATGACGCCTGGCGCGGCGTCCAGGACGCACTTGCCGCAGCCGTTGCAGGCGACCCGGCACAGGCGGTCTGCCGCCTCGCCCTCGAGCAGGCTCTTGCACTGCACGAGGAGCCGGTGCTCCATCGGCATGATGGTGAAGAGATCCTTCGGGCAGGCCTCGACGCAGTCGCCGCAGGCCGTGCACTTGGCCGGGACCACCACCGGCAACCCGACCTCGTTCATGTCGATCGCGCCGAAGGTGCAGGCAACCTCGCAGTCGGCGAGGCCCAGGCAGCCCCATACACAGCCCTTGCTGCCGCCGGCCACCGCGGCCGCCGCCTTGCACGTGCCGAGCCCCCGGTAGTCCACGCGGTCCGGGGCCGCGTCCCGCCCGCCCGCGCAGAGCAGGCGGGCGACCCGCTGCACCGCTTGGCCCACGTCAACCCCCAGGTAGCTGGCGATGTCCGAGCGGACGTCCGGGCTGGCCACCGTGCACGACGCGGGGGCGATCGCGCCCTGGACGACCTGCTCCGCGAAAGCCCGGCACCCGGGCTGGCCACACGCACCGCAGTTGGCGCCCGGCAGAAGCCCGGCCACCACATTGATGCGCGGATCCTCCCAGACCCGGAACTTGCGGTTCGTGACAGCGATGAGGGCGGCGAAGAAAAGGCCGACACCCCCGAGGATCACCGCGGAGCCGGCGATGGCCGTGGGGCTCAGGGCGTCCATGGGTCACCCGGCATCGGAGAGGTCCACACGGCTCAGAAGCCACGCCGCGAGCTTGTCGGCGGGGTCGGCCGCGGTAAGCCCCGCGGCAGCATCCGCAGGCTCGGGGCCGGCCGGGCGCGTCTCGCCACCCGCCGGGCGGGTCGCGAGGCTCCGGAGCAGCTCGAGCTCCTCCATCTGCTGCGCTCCACTCAAGCCCCCGATGGCCCGGCGCGCGGCGCGATCGGGGAGGAACTCGATGCGGAGGCGCTCCCACGCTGCCGCTCCGCCGCTCGGGTCGTGGGCGAAGCGCGCCGCCGAGTCCGGGACGAGCGCGGCAATGCCGGGTCCGTCCCAGGCCAGGAGGCGGTCCAGCCCGGAGCCGTCGGCGCTCTGCAGCACGAAGATCCCCGGCGTGATGAGCCGTCCGAGCGGCGCCGGGGCGCACTCGCCCTCGACCACGAGGACAAGGCGCTGGCGCCCGTCGAGGAACTCGGCAAGCCCGGCGGCCCGGAGGTCACGGCCCTGTACCCGCACGACGAGGGGAGGCGCGAGCCGGCGCTCGGCCTTGGTCCACCGCGAGAAGGGCAGCGGCCCCGCCGCCACGCCGCCGCCGGCCGGCTCGAACCGCCCCGCCCGGACCTCGGACACGAGGCGCGCCGCGCTGAAGGCCCGGCCGATCTCCGCGAGCGCGCGGCCCACCACCTCGTAGAGGCTTCCGCCGGCAGGGACCTCGACGACGCAGAGCTGCTCGCTCCGCCCGGCGAGGTCGCCCAGCGCCGCGAGGGCGCCGCCGAGGGTCTCGAGGGCGGCCGGGGAGGCGTCCGGCTGATCTTCCACGAGGGTGGCGAAGCGCTCGACGTCGATCCGCCCGATGGCCAGGGGCCCGAGCTCGGCGCTGACGCGCGCAACCTTCCCCTCCCAGCTCGACTGCCGCGTCGCGAGGTAGCCGCGAACCTCGTCGGCGGTGGCCGCCAGGGTCGCGCGGAACGCGCCGATCGGCTTCTTGAAGACATCCAGGGCCAGGCCGGCGCGGTCCTCAGACGGCATGGCGGTCGAGCTCCGTGTTGAGCAGGGCGAGCTTCTCGGCGTGGGACCGGGTCGGCACGGCGCGCGTCTCCTCGTACACCGGCAGCGCGTCATTCCGGTAGAACACCCCGAGGCGAATCTTCCCGTCGGGTTCGGCCAGACGCCGGGCCGCGTCGAGATCCGCGGGATCGTGCCGCACCTGGTTCTTGTAGAGGCGCTCGAGCTCAGAGACCGCGACCCCGTCCGGGTGGACCAGCAGCTCGATCAGCCCCGGATCGCGCACGGCGCCCTCGAACAGATCCGTCGTGTACTGCGGGCACCGCTGCAGGATGCGCACGAAGGCGAAGCCGCGGTGGCGGTACGCCGCCAGCAGCGTCGCGTAGAGATGGGCGGGGACCCAGTCGCCCGTCTGCGCCACGAAGGAGGCATTGGTCACGCCGAGGGTGGCCGAGAGCGGGTTCAGGGCGGGCAGGAGCGCGCCGCGCGGCTGGGTGTTGCTCGCCTTGCCCTTCGGGCTCGTGGGCGACGTCTGGTTCTTCGTGAGCCCGTACACGCCGTTGTCGAGCAAGAGCGCAACGATGTCGGGGTTGTAGCGGAGGGTGTGGATCCAGTGGGCGGCCCCGATGGAGCAGCAGTCGCCGTCCCCCATGACCACGAAGACGTGCAGGTCCGGGCGACGCAGCTTGACGCCGATCGCGACCGGCAACGCCCGGCCGTGGATCCCGTGGAACCCGTACGTGTTCATGTAATGCGGAAACCGGCTCGCGCAGCCGATCCCCGAGATGAACACCGTCTGCTCGGGCGGCAGCTGCTCGGTCTCGAGGAGCCGCTGCGCTGCGGTGAGGATCGCGTGGTCCCCGCAGCCCGGACACCAGCGTGCCGCCGCGCTCTCGTAGTCCGCCATGGTCCATTCGCGGTCCTCATCGGGGCCGCAGCTCAGCAGCGAGCACGCCTGGTCGATCATCTCGTGACCTCCTGCGGCACGTGACCCCGGATCGCCTGGAGGATCTGCCCGGGACGCAGCGGCTCGCCCGGCACGCGCGTCCAGCACTCGATGTCCACGAGCGTCTGGGCGCGGAGGAGCCAGCAGAGCTGGCCGCGCCGGCGGTTCTCGTCCGTGATGTACGGGTCGTTCGGTTCGTCGCTGTAGTTGATCTCGACCGTCATCACTTTCTTGAAGCGCCGGAAGATCTCCTTGAGCCCCGGCTCGAGCGGCGAAAGGAACCGGAGGTGGACCGACGAGACCGCCACCCCCTCCTCCCGCGCCCGGTCGACGGCCTCCTCGATCGCGCCAAGCGTGCTGCCCCAGCCCACGATGAGGAGGTCGCCGGCGTCGTCCCCGTGGACCAGGGGCGGCCTGAGCATCTGCTGGAAGACCGCGAGCTTGCGGCTCCGCATCACGCAGCCGCGCTCGTGCACGTCGGGGGTATAGCCCACGTGGCTCCACTCGTCATGGGACAGGCCCGTCACCGTGTGCATGCCTCCCGGCTGGCCGGGGATGACCCGCCGCGAGAGGCCGCGCTCGGGATCCCACTCGTAGGGGCGCAGGCCCTCGCGCACCGGGCCCAGATCGGGCGACTGGGCCAGCCACTGCTCGTTCACCTCCGGCCGCGGGAAGGGCTGCACGCCGGTGGCGAGGTTCGCGTCCGAGAGAACGATGACGACGCAGCGGAAGGCCTCGGCGATGCGACGGGCGGTCGTCATGGAGAGGAAGCACTCCTCCATGGTGGCCGGGGCGAGGACGACGTGCGGGGCGTCGCCCGGCTGGCCGAACAGGGCGGCCAGAAGATCCCCCTGCTCGACCTTGGTTGGCAGCCCGGTGCTCGGGCCTCCACGTTGCACGTCGACCACGACGAGCGGGATCTCGGTCATCACCGCCAGGCCGATGAACTCGGTCTTGAGCGCCAGGCCGGGGCCGGAGGTGATGGCGAAGGCCACCTTGCCCGCGAACGACGCGCCGACCGCGACCCCGGCGGCCGCAATCTCGTCCTCCGCCTGGTGGACGAGGCCGCCGAACCGCTCGAAGATGTCGCTCAGGTAATGCGAGGCGGAGGTCGCGGGGGTGATGGGGTACATGGCGCAGAGCTCCATCCCCGCGGCGATGGCGCCCAGGGCCAGGGCCTGGTTCCCGTTCATGACCACCCTGGGCCGGTCCGCCTCGATGGCGGGCACCTGGATCCGGAAGTCGAGGTGCTCCTCGGCCCAGCGGTGCCCCAGCTCCAGCAACGCCACGTTCGAGTCGTACAGCGCCTGTGCCTTCTTGCGGAACTCCTGGGCGATCAGCTCGCGGATCTTGTCGAGGTCGCGGGAGTAGATCCACGCCAGCAGACCGAGCGCGAACATGTTCTTGCCGCGGCGCGGGGTGTCCGTCACCGTGAGGCACTGCTCCTCCATGGGCACGTGGATGAAGCGGTAGGAGCGCTGCCCGAGCTCCTCCATGGCGTCGGCCCATGCCTTGCGGATGTCCGGATCGTCATGGGTCGCCCACTGGTCCTCGATCAGGATGATGGCGTCCTCCGCCAGCGCGCCCAGCCGGTGGCGGTGGAGGAGGACCTGCTCGTTGAACGCCACGACGACATCCGCGTGGTCGCCCCAGTTGGTCACCGGCTTCGTGCCGATCCGGATGCGGTTGCCGCTGGCGCTCTCTGGCGTGCGCGCCGGCGGCTGGATCTCGGCGGGGATGATCTCCACGGTCCACACGCCGTTGCCCATCTTCGCCGAGACGCGGCCGAAGATCTGGGCGCACTTCTGTGCGCCCTCGCCGGAGTCGGAGACAACCTCGACGGTGTGCTCGGGGACGCGGAGGATCGTCCGTTCCGGGCGCGCCTGCTGCGACGATGCCGCGGTGGGGGGCGGCGGTGAGGACGGAGCCATTGTCATGTCGCACTCCCGCTATGACGCATTGGGCCGGATCATTAGGGTCTTGCCCCGTGGCTCCGCTGGACTCGATTGCCTGGGCGGCGGAGCGGGCGAGATCAGTTTATAGCAATTTCAGGGCCCGACAGGCCACCCTTCCCGGTTCTGAGCCGTGTGCACTAGGTTGAATAGGTCGTTCGGTGGGGTAGCGGGGCGGGGGGCTGGATTCCTCTGCGCCCGGCTGTCCCCCGCTCGCCCCGGTGGCCCAGCCGGGTGGGACCCGCTTTCCACAGCCGTCACGATGCCGCCGCCGCTAGGTTGACGCGGTGCGCAACCACCCTGCAGGATCCGCCGGTGCCCCACCAGTCCCCGTTTCGTTGCCTCTCATGCACGTGCATGCATACTCGCACCATGCGCACCACCATCGAGATCAAGCCGGAGCATCGGGCGAGCCTCCTCGCCCTGGCCGCCCGCCGAGGCCAGAAGGGCTTCTCCCAGCTCGTCACCGAAGCCCTGGAGGCGTATCTCAAGGCCCAGCAGGGGCGCGGCGGGGCGCGGAAACGGGCGCTGATGCTGAAGGGAGCGCTCCGACCGAAGGAGGCGGAGAGTCTCCGCGCGTCCACCGCCGAGATCAGACGAAGGGCTTCGGGTACACGCCCATGCCCACCACCCCGGCGGTGCAGATGAGGATCGACAGCCCCAGGAGGGGCGAGACGACCACGGGGCCGGACCGCTCGGGCGCGTCGATGTACATGCGCTTGGCCACCAGCAGATAGTAGAAGAGCGCCACCACCGTCAGAACGGCGCCCACCAGCACGAGCCAGTACATCCCCTGCTCCGCCGCCGCCCAGAAGACGTAGAGCTTGGCCCAGAAGCCCGCGACGAACGGGATGCCGCCCAGCGAGAGCAGGAAGAGGAGCATGCAGAGCGCCAGCACCGGCGAGCGCTGGGCGAGCCCCTTGTAGGCGGCGATGCTCATCGACCCGTCGGACTGGGCCCCGGCCTCCACCACGAGCAAGGCCCCCATGTGCCCGAATGGGACTTGCACGCGAGATCCATGCGGTCGGCTCCTATCGCGCCACGCGGCCTCCCGCGCGGTCGCGGTCCCACGCGCCGGCGACGCCGGTCTCGCGGAGGCGGTACTTCTGGACCTTCTCGTTCGGCGTCTTCGGCAGCGCGTCGACGAACTCGACGTAGCGCGGGACCATGAAGTACGGCAGGCGCGGCTCGCACCAGGCGACGAGCGCCTCCGGTCGCAACGCCTCTCCCGGGCGCAGCACGACGACGATCTTCACCTCGTCCTCGCCGAGCTCGGCCGGCACCCCGACGGCCGCGGACTCGAGCACCGCCGGATGGTCGTTCACGACCTTCTCGACCTCGTACGACGAGATGTTCTCGCCGCGCCGCCGCATCGAGTCCTTCTTGCGGTCGACGAAGTGCAGGTAGCCGTCCTCGTCGAGGGAGCCGAGGTCGCCGGAGTGGAACCAGAAGTTGCGCCCCGCCTCGAGCGTGGCGTCGGGGTTCCCGTAGTAGCCGAGCATCATCGTGTACGGCTCGTGGCTGCGGTAGACGATCTCGCCGACCTGCCCCGGCGGGAGCGGGGCGTCGCGGTCGTCCACCTCGGCGTAACCGAGCACCACACGATCGCACTCGAGGTACGGGCGGCCGGGATCGCGAGCGGCGCGGTCGGCGAGCACGGCGCCGACCGTCGTCCTGACGGCGGCCGGGTCAGCCGAGATCACGATCGCTCGTCCACCGGTAGCCCTCGATGAACTCGCGGGCGATGACGAGCCGCTGGATGGTCGGCGTGCCTTCCTCGACCCAGTTCAGCCGCGCGTCCCGGTAGAGCCGCTCGATGGGATACTTCCGCGTGTAGCCGACGCCGCCGTGCACCAGCAGCGCCCGGTCGGTGACGCGGCCGACGGCCTCGAGGCCGAACAGCTTGCACATCGACGCCTCCGCGGGAATGCGCTCGCCGCGGTCGGCCTTGTGCGCGGCGTCGGTGACCATCGTGCGCAGGGCGTAGATGTCCGTCGCCATGTCGGCCAGGTACGCCTGCACCGCCTGGCGCTCCGCGATCGGCTTGCCGAACGTCGAGCGCTTCTTCGCGAACTCCAGCGAGAGCTCGAGCGCGCGCTCGGCCGTGCCGAGCGATGTCGCGGCGATGAAGAGCCGGCTGGTCTCGAGGGCCGCCGTCATCTGCAGCAGGCCCTCGCCTTCCGTGCCGAGGACGTTCGTGACGGGCACCCGGCAGTCCTTGAAGGTCAGGTAGCCGTGCTGGCCGCCCCGGCACCCCATCGTCTCCGGCATGTCGGCGATGGTGAAGCCCGGCGTGCCGCGGTCGACCATGAGCGCGCTGATGCCGCGCGCGCCACGGCTCGGATCCGTGTAGCCGAAGACCATGAAGTGGCTGGCGAACTCGGAGTTGGTGATGAGGTGCTTCCTGCCGTTCACCACGAAGTGATCGCCGTCGCGGACCGCGCGCGTCTTGAGGTCCCGGCCGGTGCCCGCGTCGGGCTCCGTGAGCCCGAACGCGACCGACCACTCGCCCGTGGCGACCTTCGGCAGCAGCGCGCGCTTCTGCTCCTCGCTGCCGAGCGCGGCGACCGCCTTCGCGGTCATGTTGTGGACGTGCACGATCACGCGGATGCCGCCGTGGATCTTCGAGAGCTCGGCGAGGATCGGGACGTACTGCGAGACGGACAGCCCGACGCCGCCGTACGCCTCCGGCACCGTGAGCCCGAAGCACCGCATCCGCCGGAGCTTCGGGAAGAGGTCGTCGCGGGGGATCTCCCCGGTCCGCTCGATCTCGTGCTCGTACGGGTCAAGCTCCTTCCAGATGAACCCGATCATCTCCTGCTTGAAGTTGCGGTACGCCATGGCGTCGAGGGCCATTGATCGTCCTCCGTGGGCTCGTGGGCTAGGAAGCAGTCACGGGCCGGACCGGGCCTCCGGCCCCTCTGGGGGAACCCGGGACCCCCGGAACCTCGGCCCGGCACCCGGGAACGCCAGCCTCATGGGGGAGAAGGCGAGGGGTGGCCACAGCGATGGCCCTTCGGCCTCAGGGCATCGTGCCCCCGGCGTGGGCGCGCAGTCAAGGAGCGGTCGTGGGGCACCGGGCGAGGGGCCGAGGGCGCGGGCAGCGCGGGGGATCTCCCGGGTTGTTTCTCCATGCACGTGCATGCATACTCGCACCATGCGCACCACCATCGAGATCAAGCCGGAGCATCGGGCGAGCCTCCTCGCCCTGGCCGCCCGCCGAGGCCAGAAGGGCTTCTCCCAGCTCGTCACCGAAGCCCTGGAGGCGTATCTCAAGGCCCAGCAGGGGCGCGGCGGGGCGCGGAAACGGGCGCTGATGCTGAAGGGAGCGCTCCGACCGAAGGAGGCGGAGAGTCTCCGCGCGTCGACCGCCGAGATCAGACGATCCTGGCGATGATGATCGCCGACACGGATGTCCTGATCGACTTTCTCCAGGACGACCAGCCGGTGGCCCGGAGGATCGAGATCGAGCTGGAGCGCGGGCAGCTCAGCACCACCGCCGTCACCCGGTTCGAGCTCCTTGCAGGCGCCCGCACCACCCGCCAGCAAGGCCTGATCGCCGAGCTCCTGGCGGCGCTGCCCTGCTTGCCGCTCGATGAGACCGCTGCCGACCGCGCTGCCGAGGTCCGCCGGACACTCGAGAAGCAGGGGCTCGCGATCGGGATGGGAGACAGCCTGATCGCGGGCATCGTGCTGGCGCAGCGCGGGGTTCTCCTCACCCGCAATCGCCGCCACTTCGAGCGGGTGCCCGACCTGGCCCTCGGCCGGATATAGGGCACCGCAGGCGATGGAGAGCTTGAGCAGGAACGGCACCTGGACGGGTTCCTCCCAGTACCACGGGGTGATCCGCACCGCCCGGCAGAGGTCGCAGCCGTCCACGCGGACGAACCGGGAATCCGGACGGAGGTTGGCGGTCACGGTCCCTACCGTACACCAGACGAGTGCTCGGATGATGGCTGGACCAAGGAGACGATGGGCAGCACGCTGATCCTGCGGTGGCGGTGAGACTTCTCGCCGCACTGAGTATCATTGCGGCCTGCGGCATCGGCGATGTCGCGGCGGAGGATCGTGACCGCGCGGTCACCGTCCGCGGGCATCAGAGAACGTACCTCCTGCATCTCCCTCCGCGCTTTGGCGAGCGCGGGCCCTTGCCCGTCGTGCTCGCCTTCCACGGGGGCGGCGGGAACGCGGCGGGCTTCCAGGGCTACGCTGGACTCGACGCCGTCGCCGACCGCGAGGGCTTCGTCGTCGTCTACCCTGACGGCTCGGGCCGCCTGGGGCGCCGGCTCCTGACGTGGAACGCGGGCAGCTGCTGCGGCTACGCCAGCGACACGAAGGTGGACGACGTCGCCTTCGTCGTGGCGTTGCTCCGCGACCTGGCGCGCGGCCTGCCGCTCGACCCGACGCGCGTCTATGCCACCGGCCACTCGAACGGCGCGATGCTGGCGTACCGGCTGGCCGTCGAGGCGCCTGAGCGCATTGCGACGATCGCGCCCATCGCCGGCATGATGGTGGCGGACAGCTTCTTGCCCGCGCGGCCCGTCCCCCTGCTCCACATCCACAGCGTGGATGACCCGCGGGCCCTCTACGCGGGCGGTCTGGGGCCGCCGTTTCCGTTCACCAGCACGCGCATCGGTCATCGCGCGGTCGAGCCCGAGCTGGCGCGCTGGGTCGCCCACGACGGCTGCCCCGGGGAGCCCCGCGTGGCCGAGCATCGCACGGCGCCGGCAGGCGGGCGCGATGCCGGGCACACCGCGACGCTCCTCGTTCGGGGGCCGTGCGCCGGCGGCGCCGAGGTCGGGCTCTGGAAGCTCACCGGCGCGGGCCACGGCTGGCCGGGCGAACCGTCGCAGCTTCCCGAGCGCATCATGGGTCCGGACACGAACGTCATCAGCGCCGCCTCGTAGGTGTCGGGCACCCACATTCGGAAGCGCGCGCTTGCGCCCTGTGACGTTCGTGGGGCACTCTGGGGACTCGGTGGGCCGCCTGAGCCAGAGAGAATGCAGCCGGCGGACCCGAGCCGTCCCTGGGCTCGCCCGCGCCTACCGCATGCTGATCGTCAATCCCAACGCCCGTCTGCGAGGAGAGCGATGATGAAAGGCTTCGGCGACTGCACCTTTTGTGGAGGACCGGTGGAGGAAGGACGCATCGAATACGACTACCGGCGTCGCGGCCATTTGCTCGTGATCTCGAACGTGCCGGCGGGGGTCTGTGCGCAGTGCGGGGAGAAGTACTTCCACGCCGACGTGCTGAAGCGCATGGACGCCGCCTACCACGATATCTTCGACAACCGCGCGGCGCCCGAACGTATGCTCGAAGTGCCGTCGGTAACGTTCTGATCCTGGTCAGTCTGGTCCGTCTGCCACTTGACGGTGCCGCTGTGCCCGGCTAGGATGGCGCTCAGTCAGGCGGGCTCTCTCGGCTCGCGAGGAGACCTTTGTGTGTACTGTGCCATCGGCTCCTGGGGCTCCTGGGGAAGCGGGGCACGTCCGAGTCTGGCCCCTTATGGCAAGGTGCGCCCCACCGACGGCGCCGGCCCGGCCTGGGCCACGCCGGACACCGTTCATGTCGGCGATGCTCCCGGCCCCATCGCACACTGCCTGCCTGGAACTACACCGTCGCTCCCGCACGAGAGATGTAGACTTGTTCTTGCGGCTGCCCTTAGGGTCGAGAAAGTGGTTGTCGCCGGCGCGTCTCGTCGGCGCGTCATCGCCTGGGCCGCAGCGCCTACTCACCCAGTACTCGATGGCCGTTGTCACAGGAAAGGCGGCTGCGGAAGAGCGCCCGTGGATAGCTCCATGACTCCATTCGTAGGCGCAGTAATGGCCTCGTAGCATCTGATTCCATGACCCAGGACGAAGCACTCGCCATTTTGAAAACCGGCACCAATGTTTTCTTGACCGGCGATCCCGGCAGTGGCAAGACCCACAACGTGAACTGCTACGTCGCGTACCTGCGCGAGCGCGGCATCGAGCCGGCGATCACGGCCTCGACCGGCATCGCCGCGACGCACATCCAAGGCATGACCCTCCACTCCTGGAGCGGGATCGGGATCCGCGAGGCGCTTTCAGCGGAGGATCTGAAGCAAATCGCTGAGAACCGCCGGGTCGTGGCGCGCGTAAGTCGAGCGTGCGTCCTCATCATTGACGAGGTATCGATGCTCTCCGCGCGCATAGTGTCAATGGTGGAAGCCGTCTGTCGCAAGGTCCGCCGCTCTTCCGCTCCGTTCGGCGGGCTCCAGGTGGTGCTCGTCGGAGACTTCTTCCAGCTGCCGCCGGTGGTGCAGAGAAGCCGTGACGTAGGAGCTCTCCACTTCCTTCCTGACGAAGAGGAAGACAGCCCGGGCGGTTTCGCCTATCAGTCGAGGGCCTGGAGGGCCCTTAACCCGGTCATCTGCTATCTGACCGAGCAGCACCGCCAGGAGGATCGCGACTTCTTGCGCATCCTCTCCGCCATCCGCAGGAACGCCTGCTCGCCTGAGGACCGAGAGCGGATCAGGTCGCGGAAGGGTGCTTCCAGGGAGGGGGCCGGCAAGGCAGCGCGCCTCTTCCCGCACAACGCGGATGTTGACCGCATCAATGCCGAGGAACTCGCACGGCTGCCCGGGGAGCCGTGCCTACTCAGGATGGCCGCCCAAGGTCCGGCGCCCTTGGTCAAGATGCTCAAGGACGGGTGCCTCTCTCCCGAGGAGCTGTCACTCAAGAGAGGCGCCCGGGTCATGTTCACGAGGAACAATCCGGCCGACGGGTTCGTGAACGGTACCCTGGGAACGGTCGTCGGGTTTGCGAAGGACGGCGGGTACCCCGTCGTGAGAACACACGATGACCGCACGATCACCGCGGAGCCGGTGGAGTGGAGCGTCGAGGACGCCGGGCGCCGTGTCGCGAAGATCACGCAGGTTCCCTTGCGGCTTGCCTGGGCGATCACCGTCCACAAGAGCCAGGGCCTCAGTCTGGATGCTGCGGTGATGGATCTCTCGAGGACCTTTGAGTACGGCCAGGGGTACGTCGCGCTCTCGCGCGTGAGGACACTCGCGGGCCTTCACATCCTGGGACTCAACGACCGCGTGTTCGAGGTCCATCCAGAGGTCCTTGCCAAGGATACGGAGTTCCGCGCGGCGTCCGAGCAGGCGCGCCAGTCCTTCGCCGCGATGGGACGAGAGGAACTCGCAGCCCTCCAAGCCGACTTCATCTCCGCTGCTGGCGGCAAGGCGCCGGCGACACGAGGGAAGCAGGAGAGACGTGCGTGGCTTGGTGAGCAGAGCACTACCTCGCGGCCGAAAGACCGAAAAGAAAGACGCTGGCAGAAAACCCTTGAGCTGATCCGCAGCGGCAAGACAATCGCGGAAGTCGCGCGCGAACGTGGTCGTAGTGAAGGAAAGATCCTTGAGCACCTTGAAGGTCTGCATGCCCTCAGGAAACTTCGACGCGCCGATATCGCCCACCTTACAAGCGGGAAGGAATCCGCTATGGAGGCCATAGGGAACGCATTTCGATCCTCTGGCACCGAGCGTCTCGACTACGACCACCTTATTAGTCGCCACAGCATTAAAGATCTGCGGCTTGCGCGACTTCTCTTTGAGGGCGGTGCGCCAGAAGCCATGCTAGAGGCAGAAGAGAGACCAGAAGGAGGCGTCAGCGGGAAAACATATTCCGTCGAAGGGATTCGCGCGACGTACAGAAACGCGTATGCTCCATGGACAGAGGAAGACGACGCGCGACTCGAGCAGGAGGCCCGAGCGGGTGGAACTATCCACGATCTGGCTCAGCGCTTCGGCAGAAACGAAGGGGCGATCCGGTCCCGTCTGCGCAAGCTCGGGCTGGAATGAGACTAATGCTCACCGGGCGCGATCTGGATGACGAGACTTGCCGCCTCCGGCAAGATGTCCCACCTTATCGTCTCCTTGGACCCGATTATCCTACTCGTGCTTATCACTACTGTGTCACAAGACCCGAGTTGCCCTCGTGGGGAGAGTCCCCGACCGGTTGGGGCTGATCGAGGCAAAATCCCAGCCAATTGGGCTTTCTCGCTCGTTTTGTGACACAGTAGTGTTATCCGGTTGCCTCAACACGACACCAGATGTAGTGGGAAGCTCGACTGCGGCCGCTGCGAGGGATCCTCACGACCGCTCGATCACCTCGACCGTCAAGCGCCGGGCGGTCGTCAGCCCGGGGGATCGCCCGCGCCGCCGCTTCGCCGCGTGGGGTGAGAGCGGAGCGCGGATCTCGCCCGCCGTCGGCGGCGACGGGGACGTTCCGAGGGCGAGCAGCCTGGCGAAGCCCGCCATCGGGGAGTCGCGGCGGTTGAAGCGGAAGACGAACTCGTTGAGGGAGTGGTCGAGGGGATCGGCCCCGACGCCGTGGTGCGTGCCGAGGAGCCACGTCTTCAGGTTCGAGACGACCCGATGGACGCCCGGCCCGGCTTTGCCTTCGAGGCCCGCTCGCTTCATCGCGGCCTGCGAGAGCGAGAGGTAGTCGCCCGGCTTTCTGCCGCCCATGCCTCGACACGACATCTGGCGTCGTGTTGAGGCAACCGGATAAGCACGATCCTACTTTCCGCAGACCTCGAAGGCCATATCGCGCCACAGCGTAGCGCCCGGTCACCGTCGGGTCACGCCCTGCGCGCCTTGTACAC
Source organism: Candidatus Rokubacteria bacterium GWA2_70_23 (assembly GCA_001788395.1). Lineage (GTDB taxonomy): Bacteria > Methylomirabilota > Methylomirabilia > Rokubacteriales > CSP1-6 > UBA12499. The sequence goes on along the minus strand of MGBT01000189.1, from coordinate 736 downwards.
GAGGACGCATCGCGAGACCTTTTCCAGCCGGCGCAGCAGCGATTTGAGCTTGCGGTACTCCGCGGCCCCTTCCTTGTAGATTCTCGCTTCCGGCGGGCTGAGCCGATGGTCCACGGTCTTGCAGTGCCATCGGCTCCTGGGGCTCCTGGGGACGCGGGGCACGTCCGAGTCTGGCCCCTTATGGCAAGGTGCGCCCCACCGACGGCGCCGCCCCGGCCTGGGCCCGCCGGACACCGTTCATGTCGGCTATGCTCACACAGGGTCGGTGCTCGAGGGCGCCGCGCTGCTAATGCTCGGCCCCAGCCACTTCTCAGCGGCCGGGGGGTGCCTGGTGGGTGGATCGTCGGGGGGTTGTGCGGACTGCGTGTTTTCGTCGCGTCGCGTTCTTGGGGGGCGAGCGCTCTCCACGATCCGCCGGGGCCCCGACCAGTCCCCCTGGGGAGAGGACGAGCGGCGGCGTGGACGGGCCGCCCGACGTTAGAAGAGCGTGGCGGCGACGCGCAGGGCGGCCATGACCCAGGGCTTCGGGTAGATCCCCATGCCCACCACCCCGGCGGTGCAGATGAGGA
>MGBT01000189.1:0-65 GCA_001788395.1 Candidatus Rokubacteria bacterium GWA2_70_23 | reverse complement strand
CCGTCAGGACCGCGCCCACCAGCACGAGCCAGTACATCCCCTGCTCCGCCGCCGCCCAGAAGACG
>MGBT01000188.1 GCA_001788395.1 Candidatus Rokubacteria bacterium GWA2_70_23 | reverse complement strand
ACGCGATGCGCGACATCGCGCCGGCGAGCGGGTAGTAGACGCCGACCACCCAGCCCGAGGCGATGGTGACGAGCCGGCGCTGCTGGGCGGCCGGCGGCGGCGGGAGCGCGAGCGCGCCGGCCAGCGCCGCCACGATGACGACGGTCACGAGCTTCCTCATGGAGTCCTCCTTGCCTGCGACGGGTGGTAGGAAGATAGGCGAAGCGCCGGGGGCGGTCAAGTCGGCGCTGGTCCCGTCGCGCGCCGGCGTGCGGCCCGTGCTTCGTCTGGCCGGTCGAGACCGGTCCGTTGCCCCTGTGGATCAGGGTGCGGCATCCCGTGGTACTGCGCGGGGAGCCCCACGGCGAACCTCCGCAAGCTCGTCACCCTCTTCGTCCGCCCCGGCAGCGCCCTCGAGGCCCGCATGGCCGCGCTCCCGACGCGCACCCGCTGATCCCGGCCGCGACCCCGGTGTACACTGGGCGCCGTGGCGTCCCGCCTCGGGGTGGACATCGGCGGCACCTTCACCGACCTCGTCGTCGTCGACGACGCGACCGGCGTCGCGCGCGTCGGCAAGGTCCTGACGACGCCGAAGGACCCCGCCCTCGCCGTCGAGCAGGGGATCCAGGCGGTGCTCCCCGAGGCGTCAGCCGCGCCGGGCGCGGTGCGCGCGGTCGTCCACGGCACCACGCTCGCGACCAACGCCCTCATCGAGCGCAAGGGGGCGAAGACCGCGCTCCTGACGACCGCGGGGTTCCGCGACGCCCTCGAGATCCGCCGCGAGGGCCGCTACGACATGTACGACCTGTTCATCGATCCGCCTGCCCCGCTGGTCCCGCGCCACCTGCGCCGCGAGGTGTCCGAGCGGCTCCTGGCCGACGGCTCGGTGCTGCGGCCGCTCGACGAGGACGCGGCGCGGCGGGTGATCGCGGCGCTCGCCGCCGAGGGGATCGAGGCGCTCGCGATCTGCCTGCTCCACGCCCACGCGAACCCGACGCACGAGCGCCGGCTCGCCGAGCTGGTCCAGGACCTCGCCCCGCAGATCATCGCCTCCTGCTCGTCGGAGGTCGTGCCCGAGATCCGTGAGTACGAGCGGGCGTCCACGACGACCGCGAACGTCTACGTCGCGCCGCTGGTCGCGCGCTACCTCACGGACCTCGAGCGGCGACTCTCCGAGCTCGGCGTCCCCGGCCAGCTCTACGTCATGCAGTCCTCGGGCGGCATCGCGCTGCCGCCCCTCGCGCGCCGGCTCCCGATCCGACTGGTCGAGTCGGGGCCGGCGGCCGGCGCGCTGGCCGCCGCGCAGGCGGCGCGCGAGCGGGGCGAGCCGCGGCTCCTCTCGTTCGACATGGGCGGCACGACGGCGAAGGCGTGCGTGATCGATGGCGGCGCCCCGCTCGTCGGCCGCGAGTTCGAGGTGGCGCGGGCCGACCGTTTCAAGAAGGGCTCGGGGCTCCCCATCCGCGTGCCGGTCATCGAGATGATCGAGATCGGCGCGGGCGGCGGCTCGATCGCGCGCGTGGACCGCATGGGCCTGCTCAAGGTCGGCCCGGACAGCGCCGGCGCCGACCCCGGTCCGGCGTGCTACGGCCTGGGCGGGCGGCTCCCGACGGTCACCGACGCGGACCTCCTGCTCGGCTACCTCGACGCCGACTTCTTCCTCGGCGGGCGCATGCGGCTCGACCGCGAGGCGGCGCGCCGCGCGGTCACCGAGCACGTGGCGCGACCGCTCGGCCTCGACCCGACCGAGGCCGCGTGGGGCATCCACCGCGTCGTCAACGAGAACATGGCCGCGGCGGCGCGGATCCACGGCATCGAGCGCGGCCGCGACCTGCGCCAGTATCCGCTCTTCGCCTTCGGCGGCGCCGGCCCCGTCCACTGCTGGCAGGTGGCAAAGGTCCTCAAGGTCCCGCGCATCCTGCTCCCGTTCGGCGCGGGGGCGATGTCGGCCTGGGGCCTGCTCGCCGCGCCGCTCGCCTTCGACTTCGTCCGCACCGGGCGGGAGCGGCTCGAACGCGCCGACTGGGGCGCGATCAACCGGCGCTTCGAGGAGATGGAGGCCGAGGGGCGCGCGCTGCTCGCCCGCGCGGGCGTCGCGCCCGGCGACGTGCGCGTCGCGCGGATCGGCGAGATGCGTTACGTCGGCCAGGGCCACGAGGTCGAGTGCGCGGTGCCCGCGGGCACGCTGTCGGCCGCCAGCCTCTGCGCCATCACCCGGAGCTTCGAGGCGGCGTATCGCGCGCTCTACCACCGGCTCCCCCAGGGCGTGCCGATCGAGGCCCTCAACTGGCGCGCGATGGTCTCTGGCCCGGAGCCGGCGCGCGGGCTCGCGGGACGTCCGGAGCCTGCCGGCGCCCTGGGCCGACCACCCGCCGCCCGCGCCGACTCCGCGGAGAAGGGCGCCCGCAGGGCCTACTTCGCCGAGGCCGGCGGCACCGTCGAGACGCCCGTCCTCGACCGCTACGCGCTGGCGCCGGGGGCGGCCTTCACCGGCCCTGTGATCGTCGAGGAGCGCGAGTCGACGGCCGTGCTGGGGCCGGGCGCGCGCTGCCGGGTGGACGACGGCCTGGCGCTCGTCGTGGAGATCCCCGGATGAGCCTCGACCCCGTCACCCTCGAGATCTGCTGGAACCGCCTGATCGGCGTCGTCAACGAGCAGGCCGCGGCGCTCATGCGGACCTCGTTCACCTCCATCGTGCGCGAGGCCGGCGACCTCTCGGCCGGTGTCTTCGACCGCCGGGGCTACATGATCGCGCAGGCCGTGACCGGCACGCCCGGCCACATCAACTCGATGGCGCTCGCGATGCGGCACGTCCTCGCGGCGCACCCGCTCGAGACGCTCCGGCCGGGCGACGTGCTGATCACGAACGACCCGTGGCTCACCTCGGGGCACCTCAACGACGTCACGATCTGCTCCCCCGTCTTCCGCGGCGCCGACTGCGTCGCATTCTTCGCCTCGACCTGCCACACGGCCGACATCGGCGGCCACGTGCTCTCGGCCGAGGCGCGCGAGGTGTACGAAGAGGGGCTCCAGATCCCGATCCTCAAGCTCTACGAGGCGGGGCGCCCGAACGCGACGCTGCTCGCGATGCTCCGCGCCAACGTGCGCCTGCCCGAGATGGTGCTGGGCGACTTCCACGCCCAGATCGCGGGCGGCGCCGTGGGCGGCGACCGGCTCCTCGAGTTCATGGCCGAGTTCGGCCTCGAGCGCCTCGAGCCGCTGGCCGACGAGATCGTCGGGCGCACCGAGCGCGCCATGCGGGAGGCGATCCGCGCGCTCCGGCCCGGTGTCTACGAGCACGCGATCACCTCCGACGGCTTCGACGAGCCGGTCACGATCCGCGCCCGCTGCGAGGTGCGGGGCGACGAGATCCGGGTCGACTACGCGGGCTCCTCGCCCGCGAGTCGCCGCGGCGTCAACGTCGTCATGAACTACACCGAGGCGTACACGACGTACGGCGTGAAGGTGATCGTGAGCCCCGACGTCCCGAACAACGAGGGCGCCTTCCGCCCGCTCCGGATCACCGCGCCCGAGGGCTCGATCCTGAACGTCCGGCACCCGGCCGCGGTCGCCGCGCGTCACGTCATCGGCCACTTCCTGCCGCACGTCGTCGCCGGTGCGCTCGGCCAGGCGCTCCCCGAGCGGGTGATGGCCGAGGGCTCGGCGAACATCTGGGGGATCCAGGTCTCGGGCAAGGACCTCGCGGGCGCGCCGTTCACCTTCGTGACCTTCTGCTCCGGCGGGACCGGCGCCCGCGCCACGAAGGACGGCCTCTCGGCCACGGCGTTCCCCTCGGGAGTCCTCGGCACGCCCGTCGAGGTGATCGAGACCCTCTCGCCGCTCGTCGTCGAGCGGAAGTGCCTGCGCGAGGGCTCGGGCGGAAGCGGCTGCTATCGGGGCGGCCTCGGGCAGACCATCGCCTTCCGCGTACGGACGCACGAGCCCTTCGTCTGCTCGATCCTCGGCGACCGCACGCGCGTCCCGGCCGCCGGCTTCCTCGGCGGCGCCCCCGGAGCACCCGGCCTCGTCCTGATCGACGGCGTCGCGCCGGCGAACCCGAAGGCCGAGCAGACCGTTCCCCCGGGGGCGCTCGTGGAGGTGCACCTGCCCGGCGGAGGCGGCTACGGCCCGGCCGCCGGGCGCCCTCCTGACCTCGTCGCGCGCGACCTCCTCGAGGGCTACTGCGTCCCGCCCTGAGTCGGCGTCAGGGACGCTGGGTTCTTCACGCGCTCCGGGCGGCGTCGGCGCCGGCGCGCTCGCGGGGCGCCACCGTGAAGATCACGGCGAGCGCCCCCAAGCGTCAAGAGCCCGAGCCGTCCCAGAGGGCGAACAGGGTTCCACCGCCATCCGGCTTCGGCGCGACTCTCACCGTGGCGACGAGGGGCCGGTAGACGTAATACCGGCGCGTGGGCTGCGGGCCGCCGCGCGGACGAACTGCACGCGAGGTACTAGCCCGGCGGGCCGACCCCGCGCAGCGGGGCGGGGAAGCACGGAATCGTGGTTCGTTGGTTTGCCAGGATGTTGCGTTCTGTGTCATCGGCTCACACGACGCTGACGACCGCTCTCCCTCCTGGATACAGAAGTACCCAAAATCACTCTTGTCCAAATTGGGTTTCACGCAGGCCGACTTGGACAGCATCCGAACCCTCCACCCGAGGAGACTGGGTTGCCCACGGCCCACGGGATGCCCGTTCTTGGCCGCGAAACGACGATCCTCGGCGTCTCCGAGCCGCGAGAGGTCCGCTCCACAACTTGGACAGCATCTCACGAGTGCCAGCAGACCTCGACCGGACGCCGAGCGGAAGCTCCAGTGATTTCACGCGCTTACCCCGTCCAAGAACCGCGTTTCGACCCGAATTTGGACAGCAGTGACCCAAAATCTGATAGTTGCAACCTCAGCACGCGAGCAAATTTGGCCCATGAATTGCACTATCTCTCGCTGCGATGTCCACGTGTGACCGGCCTCACCCACCGCAGGCCCCACATTGCCATCCTCTTCGCTCATCTCCGATAATATGGCGGCTGGTGACTTTCCCTCAGGGAGTCCGTCCTTCGAATTCCGGCAAGCCTGACGTAGCAGGCCGATCCGGCGCGTCCGTCGGCCGTTCAGTCCTTGCCATCGGGCCGTGACCACCGCCATGATGAGCGCTGCGCTTGCCTCTCGAGCCTCAAAGCTCCGTGTCACACTGGTCCGTGGGCCGATTGTCTCTACGGCGCGCTCGGTCAACAACGAGGCGACGCCGTGCATCGGCCTCGCGTACGTGTCCGCGTACGCGCGGGCGCACGGATACGCGCCGACGATCGTCGACGCGATCGGCGAGGGCCTGAACTGCTACTGGGCGGTGCCTGCGCATCGCGGCTACGTCTGCCAAGGACTTACCGTCGAGGAAATCCTGGCGCGCATACCGCGCGACACCGACGTCATCGGCTTCTCCGCGATGTTCTCCGGTGAATGGCCGGTTCAGCGGGAGCTGATCGCAGCGACGCGCCGGGAGTTCCCGAAGGCGGTCATCGTCGCCGGCGGCGAGCACATCACGGCGCTGCCCGAGTATAGCCTGCACGACTGCCCTGCGCTCGACGTGTGCGTCCGGGGCGAGGGAGAGCACACCTTCCTCGAGCTGCTCGAGTGCCTGAGCGAGGGGCGGGATCTCGGCACCGTCAACGGCATCGCCTACCTGGACGGCGACGGCCGGTTCCGCGCGAACGACCACATGCCACGGATCCGCGAGTTGGCCCGGATCCCGTGGCCCGACTGGCCGGAGGGGTACCTCGAGAAGTTCTGGGCAGCTGGCAAGTCGTACGGCATCGCCTCCGAACGCGACATGCCGCTGCTCGTCTCGCGGGGCTGTCCGTACCAGTGCACGTTCTGCTCGAGCCCGCAGATGTGGACCACGCTCTACCGGTTGCGCGACGCCGACGACGTGATCGCCGAAATAGAACACTACAGAACGCGATACGCGATCACGAGCCTCCAGCTGTACGACCTCACGGCGATCACGAAGAAGAGCTGGACGGTCGAGTTCGCGAACAAACTCACGGCCCGCGGGATCGACTTGAAGTGGTCGCTCCCGTCCGGGACGCGCAGCGAGGCGCTCGACCACGAGACGCTTGGCTTGCTCAAGCGCACGGGCTGCAGCTACCTCGTCTACGCGCCGGAGAGCGGGTCGCCGAACACGCTCCAGATGATCAAGAAGAAGATCCAGCTCCCTCGCATCACCGCCTCGATTCTCGAGGCCAAGCGACAGGGGATCGTCGTGCGCACGAACCTCATCATCGGGTTCCCGCATGAGACCCGCCGGGATGTCTTCCAGACCATTCGCTACGGGCTCATGCTCGCCGCCCGCGGGGCCGATGAGGTGAGCATCAACATCCTCTCGCCCTACCCAGGCTCCGAGCTCACCCGCGGGCTCATCGAGGCCGGGAAGGTCCGGCTCGGCGATCGCTACTTCCTCCAGCTCACCTCACTGAACAGCGACTACACGCGCATCAACCCGTTGACGCTGAACCCCGTGATGGGGCCACGGGAGCTCGCGCTCTACCGGATCGGCTTCATGCTGCTCAACTACCTGATCGGCTATGTGCTGTACCCGGCACGGATCTGGCGGACCATCCGGAACGTCTTCATGTCCCGCCACGCGGCTGCGACCGTGTTCGAGCATCGCCTCAAGGACGCGCTGAGGCGGACGGCTCGGGGAACGAGGTAGACGTTGGGCTCGGACGTCGTCCGCGCCCGCGCGCTCGCGCTCGGGGCGGTCTTGGTGGCCGTGGGGCGCATGAGGACGCGCCTCCTGGTCGTGGCCCTCGGGATCGCGCTGGCGGCCGTGTACGTGCCGATGGCCCTCTTCCGGCTCGTCGATGCCGACGAGGGCATCTACCTCCTCAACGCCAAGCTGGTGATGGGCGGCAAGCTGCCGTACCACGATTTCTTCTATCCGCAGATGCCGCTGCTGCCCTACGTCTACGGGCTCTGGATGAAGCTCTTCGGTGTCTCCTGGTACTCCGGCCGGCTCCTGTCGGCACTCTTCGCCGTCGCGCTCGGCCTGCTCCTCTACGCTCACGTCGCGCGGCTGACGGGAAGCCACCCACTCGGGATCCTGGCCGCCTCGCTTTTCGCCTCGAGTACGCTCGGCCTGGCATGGCTCTCGCCCGTCAAGACTTTTTCGCTGGCCACCTTCCTACTTTTCGCGTCGTACGCCGTAGTCTTCTCGCGTCGCCATCGCTGGAAATACTTCGTCAGCGGTCTCCTTCTCGGGCTCGCGATCGACGTGCGGCTCTACCTAGTCGTAGTGATCCCACTGATACTGGTCCACCTCGTTCGCACGGAGACCGGGGACCGCCGGCTTCAGGTGGCGCGCTTCACAGTCGGGCTGGTCATCGCCCTCCTCCCCAACGAGTTCTTCCTGCTTGTGGACCCCGACGTCTACCTCTTCAACGTTCTTGGCGTGCACGGTATCCGGTCGCCGTTCGGGCTGGTCGGCCTCGCGTCCCAGAAGATCGAGCTGCTCACTGACCTCCTCGGCGTGAACCCCACGTACGGCGGGTGGAGCCTCCAGTTCACGCTCCTCCTCCTCCTCAATGCCGCGGCGCTGGCGGCGACGCTCCGGTCGAAGGAGCTGCCGCCCCTGGCGGCGGGGATCGCCGTCGCGATCATAGTGGTGAGTCTCTTGCCCACGCCGACGTACGCGCAATACTTCAGCATTGCCGTGCCGTTCCTTATCGTCAACGCCGTCTTCGGCTGCGCGCGGCTACGAGACGAGCTGTCGAGCCCGGCAGGCCGTGTGCTCCGTCGATACGTCCACGCGCTCTTCGCGGCATTCCTCGTCGCATACCTGCTGCCGGCGCCGTTCGCGGCGTACCGCTACACTGTCGGCGGCGACAAGGTCCCGGGCGTCTTCACGCGCCAGAACGCGCCCAGTTGGACGATCCCGATGATCCGACAGGTGTCGAGGGCCATCGACGAAGCGGCCCCGGTGCCGTCGGGGGAAACGCTGAGCTGGTGGCCGGGCTACCTGCTCGAGTCGAACAGCTCGGTCCTGGCCAAGCTCGAGAACCCGTATGCTCTCTGGTACTCCTCGAACTTGAGCCCCCTCCAGATCACGAAGTACAAGTTCATCTCGTACCCCGAGCTCGAATGGCACATCCGCAACCGCACCGCACCGGTCGCGGTCGTGGGCAACTGGATGTTGGGCTCGAAGCCGTTCTACCGGGACCTCCTCGTGCGCAGCGGGTACGTCCTGACCCGCCGCGTCGGCGAGACGGAGATCTACGCGTGGCGTCCTCGCTGAACGAAGGCCGGGAGCGTAGCCGCGCCGAGCGGTGCCGGGCATGACCCGCGTCGTGTTCCGCAACCAGCAGGAGTTCAAGGCGTGGAACGACTCGATGGTCGAGAAGTACGACATCGAGCGCTTCCATGACCATCCAAGTCCGTTCGTACGCTACGTCGAGGGCAAGCGCATCCGCCGCACCTTCGCGCTCCTGGCGCCCGGTCCCCGCGACCGCGTGCTCGAGGTGGGGTGTGGGGCCGGCCACCTTCTCGAGCGACTCCCCGAGGGGCGGCGCTTCGGTCTCGATCTCTCCGAGTCCATGCTGCGTAGGGCGCAGCGGCGAGTCGATCCGGGGACGCTTCTCCAGGCGAACGCGGAGAGTCTGCCCTTCCGTACCGGCGCGTGGGATCGCGTGTACTGCTCGGAGGTGCTCGAGCACCTCGCCGACCCGCGTGCCGCGCTGGCTGAGATCGAGCGGATCGTCGCCACGCACGGCGTGGTCGTTGTCTCCGTACCAAACGAGCGCCTGATCAACAGGCTCAAGGCGGCGGTTCGCAAAACGGGGCTATCCCGCGCCGTCCTGCGGACCGGGACCAGCGACTACGCGATGCCCGAGCGGATGGACGACGAGTGGCACCTGCACACGTTCAATCGGAAGGGCCTACTCAACGCCATCCCACGGGGGCTGCGCGTTGCGCGCCTGGAAGCGATTCCTTTCCGCTGGCTGCCCCTGCGCTACGTGGCGCGCTGCGAGCCCGCCGATCGGCTGGTCGCGGCTCCGTCGCACCCGCGATCATGGCCGGCCGCGCTTTATGGGTGGCGGGCTCGCGGCGACCTCCACGCCGTGAAGCGCCGGATTCAGGAGTGGCTGCGAGTAACGCCATGCGACCGCATGCTCGACGCTGGCTGCGGGGCGGGAGAGCTGGCGAGCCTCGCTCCCGCGGATTACCTGGGGCTCGACACCGACGCGGCGGCCGTTGCTCAAGCCCGCCGCCGCTATCGCCGCGACGTACGAAAGCGGTTCCTCATCGCCGACGCGGCGATGACGGACTTCCCCGCGGATTTCTTTGACATCGGACTAGTCCGCGGGATGGCCGAACCCGGGCGCGCGAGCCTCGACGTGATTGCTCGAGCAACCCGAGGGCCGATCATCCTCGTCCAGCCCGCTCGCGCCTCGCTCGAGTCGCTGCGCGCATCGCTGGCGCACGCGGGACTCGGCGTCGACAGTGACGAGGTCACGCGTGTGCATCGGATTCTCGTGTGTCGTCGCGGAGCGCAACGCCGCTAAGCGAGGGAATCTCCGTCACGCTGCCCTAGAAAGGTGTGCGGCGGCCGGACGATGTTCGTCGTCGGCGCCTCTGAGAGTCTGCGACGGCCGGCGCACCCGAGCCCTGAGGCGGTGATTCATCTCGCCTGAGCTGCAGAAGACGGCTCCGGTGATATGCGAGCCTTCGCGCGAAGGTCGCCGCGTGTTGCTCCTTCCGGTGGGTCAGCATCGCCGGGCGCCGCCGATCATAGACATCCGACGGCGCGATGTTGCCGAGCCCCTCGTGAGATCGATGATGGTTGTCGAAAGCGTCGGCTACTCGCAGGTCTTGCCGCGCGTGCCGCTCGCAGCCCAGCTGTTGGCGTGGTGCCAGCGGAGGGAGTCGAGCGTGAGGCCGCCCTCGGCGAAGCAGTGCTCGACGTGAGCGCGCGGCATGTAGTGCGCGACGGGTGCGAGCAACTGGTCGAACGCGATCGAGTGCACCTCCCGGAACGGGAACTGGACGAGGTCCGTCAGGTAACTGCTGTACGGGAGGGCCCGCGCAAGCCGCGGGCGCGTCCGTGCCGGCGCGTAGAGCAGGCGCAGCACGATCCAGAGCGGTATCGTGAGGACCCACGCGAGCCCGCGCACGAGCGGCAACGGCAGCCGGCTTGTGAGCCGTCGTGTCGGGTCCACCAGCGCCAGGACCCAGCCGTTGCCCTCGCGGGCGTAGAGCCACGCGACGAACCGCCCGCCCGGGACGAGCAGCGGTGCCAGCGCGCGGAATCCCGCTTCGGGCGTTCCCAGATGGTGGAGCACGCCGATCGAGTAGATCAGGTCCATGCTCTCAAGGCGAAATGGCGGGCGCGTCAGATCGCCCTGGACCACGTGGACGTTGTCGAGATCGCCGGTGTTCTGCGCCGCCGCGTCTACGGCCGGTCCGATGTCGATGCCGATGACGTCCTTGGCGCCGAAGGCTGCGGCCAGACGCAGGTGGCGGCCCTTGCCGCAGCCCGCGTCCAGGACCCGGCGTCCCTCGAAGGCCTCGCGTCCAACGGGGGCGATCCAGCCGAGCATCTGCTCGTCGTACTCCGGGCGGATCTCAGAGAAGTGCGTCCACTCGTAGCCGAAGCGCCGTGCCGTCGCGGCGGCCTCCTCGGCGAGTGCCTCTGGGAGCAGGCGGGGGACTCCACGGGTGATCGGGTAGCGGGCGGAGCAGCGATTGCACGCAAGCTCGCCCTCGACGATGTCGCCGGCCTCCGGCACCGCTCGCGTCGGAGCGAGATCCCCGTGACACGCGGGGCAAGCGAGGAGGTCGAGCAGTCGCCGCTTCACGCCGGACGGTACTGCCGGGCCCAGAGCTGGAACGCCAGCAGCGTGTAGAGCTTCTTCCTGTGATCGTGGCGTCGGGCTTCGTGCTCCACGAGGAGCCGCTCGACGGCCTCGGGACGGAAGAGGCCGGTCCGGCGGAGCGCGTCGGGCGCGCACGCCTCGCGCAGGAGCGGGCGAAGCTCACCGCGGAACCAGTGGCCGAGCGGGATGCCGAAGCCCTTCTTCGGCCGCCGGGCGATGTCCCGGGGCAGCATGTCGCGCACCACGCGCTTGAGCGCCCACTTGGTCGTGAGGCCGCGGAGCTTGAGGCGCATCGGAAAGCTCGCCGCCAGCTCGACGACGCGCCGGTCCAGCAGCGGCACGCGCACCTCGAGGGAGCACGCCATGCTGGCGCGGTCCACCTTCGAGAGCACGCCCTCGCCCAGGTAGCCCTTGAGGTCGAGATAGAACATCCGCTCGAGCCCCACGGCCGTGGTCGCGTGCGCGATGATCTCGTGGAAGGCGTCGTACGAAGGAGGCGTCTCCATCCTGGCGAGCGCGTCGGGCGTGAAGAGCTCGCGCTGCTCGGCGGGCGTGAACGAGCCGAGCCACACGGCGTGGCGCTCGACGCCAGCGTACTCCATCCCCTGGACGAAACGCTTGAGCCTGAAGTCGAGGCTCAGATTGGCGAGCGACACGGGCAGTCGCTCGACGAGGGGCCGGATCAGGCCCCGGCGGAGCCAGCGCGGGACCGGCTCGAGGGCGCGCGCCAGGCGGTGGGCCTGATAGGTCGGGTAGCCGGCGAACAGCTCGTCGCCGCCGTCGCCCGAGAGCGCGACGGTCACCGAACGTCGCGTGAAGCGGGAGAGGAGATACGTCGGGATCAGCGAGGCGTCGCCGAGCGGCTCGTCGAGGAGCTCCGGCAGCCGCGCCACCAAGTCGAGCGCCGCGCGCGGGCCCAGGATCTCCTCGTGGTGATCCGTGTCGAGCGCCCGCGCCACCCGCCGCGCGTGCGCGGACTCGTCGAACGATGGGTCCTCGAAGCCGATCGAGAAGGTCTTGAGCCGCCCCGGGGCGTGGCGGACGGCGAATGCGGCGACCGCGCTCGAGTCGATCCCGCCGGAGAGGAACATGCCGAGCGGGACGTCGCTGACCAGGTGCTGGCGGACCGAGATGTCGAGCGTCGTGCGGAGTTCCTCGATCGCCTCGGCCTCCGTGACCGTCCCCCGCCGGCCGAAGGCGAGGTCCCAGTACGGCTCGACCTTGAGGCGCCCGTCGGTGTAGGTGAGCCAGTGGCCCGCCGGGAGCTTCCGGACCGAGCGGAAGATCGCGTGCGGAGCCGGGACGTACTCGTGGGCGAGGTAGCGCGAGAGCGCCGTGAGGTCGAGCGTCCGCTCCACCGCCGGGTGCTCGACCAGGGCCTTGAGCTCCGAGGCGAAGACGATCTGGTCGGGAAGGGCCGCGTAGTAGAGCGGCTTGATCCCCAGCCGGTCGCGCGCGAGGACGAGCGTCCGGGTGGGCGCGTCCCAGAGCGCGAACGCGAACATACCCTCCAGCTCGGCGAGCGCGCCGAGTCCCCGCTCCTCCCAGGCGTGGACGATGACCTCGGTGTCCGAGCAGGTCGCGAAGACGTGGCCGCGCGCCGCGAGGAGCCGCGTCAGCTCGCGGTAGTTGTAGATCTCACCATTGAAGACCACCCAGACGCGCCGGTCCTCGTTGCTCATTGGCTGGTGACCGGTCGCGAGGTCGATGATCTTGAGCCGGCGCATCGCGAGCCCGACCGGCCCCTGGACGAAGAATCCCTCGTCGTCGGGGCCGCGGTGGGCGATCCGGTCGTTCATGCGCTTGAGGATCACCGGATCGGGAGTCCGGTCGGCGCGCGCCAACACGTTGCCGACGATGCCGCACACGGGCGCTATGCCTTTCCGTCCAGCCCGACCGTCTCGCGGACGTAGTACGTGGGTTTGCGCTGCGTGTCGTGGAAACCGCGGATCACGATCTCCGCGAGAAAGCCGATGAAGAGCGAGAAGATCCCAGTGATGAAGAAGAGCACCATCAGGAAGACCAACGGCGTCGCCTCGAACCGCCTGAGCAGGAATACCCGGTAGGCCACGACGTCGAGGGCGAGCAAGCCGAGCATCAGAGAGAGGAGCCCGAAGCCTCCGAAGATATAGTTCGGCCGCGACTGGAAGTCTCCAATAAACTTCAGCGTGATGAGGTCGACGAGCACCTTGTAGGTCCGGAGGAGCCCGTACTTGGACACGCCCCGCGTGCGCGGGTGGTGAGTCACCTCCATTTCCGTCACGCGCCCGCCGACCCACGCCGCCAGGACCGGGAGGAACCGGTGCATCTCGCCGTAGAGGCTCACATCCCGGACGACCTCCCGCCGATAGGCTTTCAGCGTGCAGCCGAAGTCGTGGAGCGGTACGCCGCTGACCTTCTTGATCAGGAAGTTCGCCGCGTGGGAGGGCAGGAGCCGCGTGAGCCAGGGGTCGTTCCGGTCGCGGCGCCAGCCCGAGACGACGTCGTAGGAGTCTCCGAGCTGCTCGACGAGGCGCGGGATATCCTGCGGATCGTTCTGGAGATCGGCGTCGAGCGTGACCAGGATCGGATGCCGCGCGTGGGCGAAGCCGGCGGCGAGCGCGGGCGTCTGGCCGAAGTTCTTCCGCAGCCGCACGAGGCGGACCCGCTCGTCGGCCGCCGCGAGCTTTCGGAGCACGTCCCACGAGCCGTCGGTCGAACCGTCGTCCACGTAGATCACTTCCCAGTCGCGCCCCATCGGCTCGAGCGCCTCCGTCAGGCGCTCGTGCAGCGGCTCGAGGTTGTCTCGCTCGTTGAGCACGGGGAGGATGACAGAGAGCGGCGTCAGGTCGCCGGCGCTCATTGGAGCAGGGCCCGCGAGTCAGACTCGCATCGTGGGTGGCCTGCGAAAGAAGCGCGACGCTTCATCACCGGCCGTTCGGCGGCGGGCGCGTGTAGATCTCGGCGGCACCGATCTTCTCCTGCATCACCTCTAGCCGTGCTGGACGACGTGCGACCGGATCCGCTGGCTGTTGAACGGCAGGATCTGCGGGTAATGGAGGTCGTGGTACGGGAACTGCCCTGGACGACGAGCGGCGAGACGCGGAGACAACCCCTTCGTCGCCGTCGTCCACGCGGAACAGCCTCATGGGACGAGTTTGGCCTCCGCGCACCACTGCGCTGGCGCCCACCTGGACGCCGACGACGACCCGCTGCCGCTTCACGTCCCAGTCCACGCCGGTCACCGCCCACGAGGGGGCAGCCCTACGATGGCTCGGCATTGGTCGTGTCGTACATCGCTCCGCGTCCCCTCTGCGTGTTGAGTTGGAGCATAGCGGGTACCGCCCATGAATCCACACGATTTCCTCAAGAGCCGCACATTCCAGCGAGTTCCCGAGGTCCCCGGTGAACATAAGTCCTCGTCGCAAGAGAAGATTCGCCTCTCAGCCGGCTCGCCCTTGCCGCGCCCATCTCCTCGGCGGCGTAGATGGTCGCCGGCTGGAAGAGGAACGTGATGTCGAAGAGCAGCGGGTTCGCGGGGGTCACGCCGGGCGCCAGCGCCGCCCACGGCGTGAACATGACGACGTTGTCGGCGGGCGAGAGGACCTTGCCCGGCAGGAGGGCGCGGCCCAGGACGAGGAACGGCAGGATCAGGAGCGCCAGCGCGAGGACGAGGTCGGGACGCCTCCGGACCCACTCACGCGGGCGCATCGCACGACATTCTACGCCCGCGAACCCGACCTGACTATCGCTGCGGGGCGTCGCCGAGGGCGACGACGACGAGCGAGCCGTGGGCGTCCACGGGACGCACGCCGCGCCCGTACGCCGCGACCTCCTCGCACAGCCAGCCGACGCAGGGCGTGCGCGGGTCCACCTCGTTGCGGATCGCCGCCCATTCCTTGCTCGCGGCCGAGCCGAGGACCCGGTGGCGGGCGGTCGACTCGACGACGAGCACCAGCCGCGCGACGTCCGCCTCCAGCCGCTTGAGCGCGGCGGCCGCCGCGTCGACCGAGCCCTGGATGAGCGCGTCGCGGTCGGGGAGCGTCTCGCTCGCCGGGAAGCCGTCGGCGTAGCCCAGGCCCGTCGCGTAGTTCGCCTCGAGACACGCCGCACTCGCGACGGGCTCGGCTGACGAGCCGTAGACCATCGGCGAGGAGAGCACGCTGCACACCGTGCGCATCTTGGGGCCCATCAGCACGCGCCACGGCGCCAGGAACTGCTCGGCCGGCCCGCCGAGGCCGGGCCGCACGAACGCCAGGCCGAGACCCCGCGGGTAGCGCATCCTGAAGGGCCAGCCCGCGAGGATGAGCCGCGCGATCCCCTGGCTCGCCTCGGCCAGATTGCGGCCCGGCGCGGCGGCCACGCCGCTCACCGCGCCCTCGCCGTTGGCCAGGCAGATGACGAGCGCGCCCGCGCCCACGGCGCCGTTGTGCGTGAGGATCGCGGTGGTCGCGCCGCCGGCGACCCCGACCGGGCCGAGCGCGCCACGGATCATGGGGACCGCGTCCTGCGTCGGCACCCCCGCCGTGACCAGGAGGACGAGATCCGGCGTCAGGCCGTGCAGGCCGGTACGCGCCATGGCCGTGGCGCGGACGGCTGCCCAGATGGTGTCGGGATGGGAGGAGAAGCCGACCCCGACCCTGAGGGCCCTTCCCGTTGCGAGTTCCGCGGCTGTGAGCGCTGTCTGCTCAATCATGGCTTTCCGACAAATGCAGCCAGGATGCCAAGTCCAAGTGCCCGAGATTACTGGGGTCGACTCCGTGAGACGGGCCTGGTTGTGCCAGTTCGGCAGACTTCCGTGCCGATCTATCGTCAGAGTACCCCGTACTCCTTGAGGCGCCGGTAGATCGTCCGCCGGGAGATGCCGAGCGCCTTGGCGGCGGCCTCCTTGTCGTCACGATAGAAGGCGAGGGCGCGAAGGATCAGCTCCTTCTCGACGTCGGCGAGCTGCGGGATCGCGCCGGCCGTGGCGGTGGCGCCGGGCGTCGCCACGCTGCGGGTGAGCGTGGGCAGGTCGGCGAGCGTGATCTGCTCGCGCGCGCCCATGGCGTAGGCGCGCTCGACCAGGTTCTCGAGCTCGCGCACGTTGCCTGGGAAGTCGTAGGTGTCGAGCATGGCGAGCGCCTCGGGAGCGATGCCCCGCACGTCGCGGTGGAAGCGGCGGTTGAACCGGCGCATGAAGTGGTTCACGAGGGCCGGGATGTCCTCGTGCCGCGCGCGCAGGGGCGGCAGGGTGACGCGCACGACGTTGAGGCGGTAGTAGAGGTCCTGGCGGAACCGGCCCTCGGCGATCGTGCGGTCGAGGTCGCGGTTGGTCGCGGCGATGACGCGCACGTCCACGGCGTAGGCCTTGGTGGACCCGACCGGCCGGACCAGCATCTCCTGGAGCACCCGCAGCAGCTTCACCTGGAGGGCGGGCGACAGCTCGGCGATCTCGTCGAGGAAGATCGTGCCTTCGTGGGCCCCGCGAAAGAGGCCGAGGGCGTCCGAGACGGCGCCCGAGAAGGCGCCGCGCACGTGGCCGAAGAACTCGGACTCGATCAGGTCCTCGGGGATCGCACTGCAGTTGACGGGGACGAACGGCCCCTTGGCGCGCGAGGACAGGCGATGGATCGCGGCGGCCACCAGCTCCTTGCCCGTGCCGCTCTCGCCCTCGATGAGCACGGGCGAGTCGGTCCCGGCGACCTTGGCGATGATCTCCTTCACCCGCTGCATGGGCGTGGAGTTGCCGACGAGCTCGTTGACCGTCAGCTCCTCGCCCAGGCGCGCGCGGAGCGACTGCACCTCGCCCTTGAGGAACTTGCGCTCGGTGACCCGGGCCATGAGGTGGCGGAGCTCATCGAGGATCAGGGGCTTGGAGAGGTAGTCATAGGCGCCTTCCTTGAGGGCCTCGACCGCCGAGGCGATCGTCGGGTAGCCGGTCATGACGATGACCTCGATGGAGTCGTCGTGCTTCTTGATCTCCCTGAGCAGCTCGAGGCCGCCCATCTCGGGCATGCGGATGTCGGTGATCGCGGCGTCATAGAGATCGGTGCGCAGGGCGTCGAGGGCCTCCCGCGCGTTGCTCGCGGTGGCCACCTGGTAGCCCCACTGGGCCAGGGCTTCCCGGAGGAGCCGGAGGATCGAGGGCTCGTCATCGACGACGAGGACCTTGGCGGCTTCCATGATTCTCGACACTGTAGCATGGGCCCGGTGTCAGACTGACAAGGTATTCGTCAGCTGACATTGCGCCGGGGCAGTCGGCATGTTAGCGTAGGTGTTGACTTTTTCACCGAGGAGAGGCCCCGAATGGCTGACGCCGCGACCGTCCACCTGACCGAGCAGAACTTCGACGAGGCCCTCGCCGCCCAGACGGGCGTGATGATGGTCGACTTCTGGGCCGAGTGGTGCGGCCCCTGCCGCGCCGTCAGCCCGGTCCTCGAGAGCCTCGCACGGGAGTCCGAGGGCCGCGTGACCCTCGCCAAGGTCAACGTGGACGAGCACCCCGGGCTCGCGGCCCGGTACGGGATCCGCTCGATTCCGACAATCCTCTTTGTGAAGCAGGGCAAGGTCGCCGACCAGGTCATCGGCGCCGTGC
>MGBT01000187.1:6948-14881 GCA_001788395.1 Candidatus Rokubacteria bacterium GWA2_70_23 | reverse complement strand
TCCAGGGCGAGACGGGGACGGGGAAGGACCTCGTCGCCTCGACGATCCACCGGCTGAGCGCCCGGAAGGAGCGCGGCTTCGAGGTCGTCAACTGCGCGACGCTGACACGGGAGATGCTCTTGAGCGACCTCTTCGGCCATGAGCGGGGCGCCTTCACCGGCGCCATCGCCCGGAAGGAGGGCCTCCTCGCCCTTGCCCATGGGGGCACGGTGTTCCTCGACGAGGTCGGCGAGTTGCCGATCGAGACGCAGGCCATGCTCCTCCGCTTCCTCGAGAACGGGGAGCTGAGACCGGTGGGCTCCACGAGAACGGTCAGGGTCGATGTGCGGGTGATCGCGGCGACGAACCGGGACCTGGAGGAGGCGATGAGGCATCGGGAGTTCCGCGAGGACCTCTACCACCGGCTGAGCGACATCGTGCTCGAGGTGCCGCCGCTGCGCGCGCGGCGAGAGGACATCCCCCTCCTCGTCGAGCACTTCCGGATCCTGTTCAACGAGACGCATGCCCTCGCGATCGAGGGGCTGGCGCCGGGGGCGCTGGCAACCATGATGGCGCATGAGTGGCCGGGCAACGTGCGCGCGCTGGCGAAAGTACTCAAGGAGGCCATGATCCTGCGCGAGGTGGGGTGGGTGCAGCAGGACGACCTCAGGATCGCCAGTGGCCCACGACTCGGGAGGCCGACGGCCGAGGCGGCGGAGGGCCCGGCGCACCCAGCGCCCGTCGCGGGGGCGCCGCTGTCGGCGGACAAGCGGCGGGAGACCGCGCTGAGGATGGCCCAGGAGCAGGGTGCCGTGAACCGGCGCCAACTCGCGGCGCGATGTGGCGTCTCGGGAGAGACGGCGCGGGTGGAGCTGAGCCTGTTGGCGAGGCTCGGGCTCTTGCGGCCGGTCGGGAAGGGATCGGCGACGCGGTATGTGCCGGCATGAAGGGACGGTGTGAAGGTCGCCTTCTTGATCGTTGTCATTCTCGGCTATAGTCGGCTGACGCCACGGGCGTGGGGGAGCCGATGATCGTCTTCCAGGATGAGCCCGATGCCATCTTCCTCGCGATCGTCCACGAGGCGCTGACGCACGCGCGGGATGTCCACCTCCTCCGCTATCGTCAGGGTCATCGGCCGACCACGGCGCAGCGGCGTGAGCTGGACGAGTCCTATCTCGACCTGTTCCCGGAGCTGGCGCCCTTCTTCACGCGCCGGGAGCTGGCCCGGCTCATTGATCGCCTCCTGCGCGCCAGCCGAGACACCCAGCGGCGTTACCAGCTCACCGACTACCACTGGCTGGTCCTGTACTCGTGCCTTCAGGTCTTCTGCGACCTCCACAACGACGGGGCCACCGGCGCCGAGGACGAGGTCGGCCCGTACGAGATCGAGGCCATCGACTTCGACGCCATCGTGGAGCGGTTCTTCTTCGACACCGACTTCCTGATGGGGCCGGTGCTGCTCGCGGCCGGGGAGGTGGCGCCGGGTCAGCTCGGCGCGACGCGGCAGGCGTGGAAGATTGCCGCGCGGCTCAGGCCGGAGGCGAAGGATCTGCGAGTGGTGGAGGTCGCGAGCTCGGCCGAGAGCGAGGGCGGCCGTGAGTCGGTGCGCCGCGTCCCGGCGAGGGGCTACGTCGGCCCGTATCCCCTTCGAGCACGCGAGGCGGGAGGGGAGGACGAGTAGAGGCGGCGACGAGCCGGAGTTGGTGAATGGGCGACCTGGCGGCGCCCGACATCAGGCCCTGGTGTCCTCCCTGAGGCGTGCCCGGGCCTGCCCCCAACCTGGCGCGGCTCCTCGGGGCGATCGTCGCCCGCGGCGGGAGTCTGGGCTCCTCGTGCCCGATCTGCCGGACCAGGGCGATGCCGGCGCTCTTCGGCGAGGTCGAGCGCATCGCGCCCGTCGACGTAATGGTTCTGCCCGCGGCTGAGTCGGGGGCTGGCAAGGAGCGCGTGACGGACGCGATCGAGCGCTCGCGCGCGCGGCGGGAGCAGGCTCCGCCGCGATCGGCTTCCGGGTGCGCCGCGGGAGCTCGAGGGAGGCGGCGCGGAAGGCGCCGCTCGCGCGGGAGCGCGCAGGGCGCGGCGCGCACTGGCGTCTCGGGCGGGCGAGGTCGGCCCGAGGCCGGCCGGTGGGGCGCGCGCCGTGCCCGCCGAGGATCCGGCTACGCTCGCGTGGCGCTCCAGCACGCCTGCAGCCATGCGGCCTCCTCTGGCGCAAGGATCAGTCCGTCGACCCGTCCGTCACGCACCGGGTGCGCACTGGCCCAGCCGGCGTCCCCGCCCCGGAGCCTGGCCTCGCGCGTCGCGCGATTGAACGTGAAGATCCACTGCTCGCCGTGCCGGTTCTCGAAGTATCCGATGTAGAGGTCGGCGGCCTCGGTGCTGAAGGCCGGCGGGATCCCGCACGTCGCGGGATGGCGCGCACCTCCCCTCGCTCCGGCGGGCGCCCGGGCGACGACTGCCTTGGCCGACGCGGACGCCGGATGGCGTCGGGTGGACGCGGGATCGCGGCCCACCCGCAGGGATCAGGCGCGGCCCCGCGGGGTCACCGGGCCCGTCATCGCGGCGGCTTCACTGGCGCGGGCCGTACGGCGGCGGTGCCGCAGGGTGCTCGCCGCGCGCGTATCGTATCGCGACACCCGGCCAGGCGCCATGCGCCGGGCCCGCATCCAAGGGATCGCGGATGTTCACGACCGAGCGGCACGGAGGACGATCCCTCGCGCGCCTGCGGGCCTCGGCGCGATCGGGGGCGTCAGCGAGCCGGCGTATCCATCTTTGGGCATGGGCAGGGCGGGGCGGGCGCGCTACCCAGAGGCATGGGATGTGTCGCGCCCGTGTATCGGCCCCGTGACGCCGAGCACACCGTGCTCCATCAGGTCATCGCCCTCCTGTCAACGGCCGGCCAAGCAGAGCCACTCGGGGTCGCCCATAGGGAGCCAGTGCGGTGCGATGACCGGACCTAGGTCATGGTGGTTAGGCGGTAGGCTGTGCGCGCCGCGCGGTGGCCTGCTTCTTGGTGTGCTCGGCGCGGAAGCTGGCGCCGGAGATCGAGGACCTCTACGCACGCCAGGCCCGCGAGACCGACCGGAAGAAGCGCGAGGCGCTCATTCACCAGATCCAGCAGATCATGCACGACCGCTGTGCCATCGGTTCCTGGGGCGGCCGGCGTCCGAGTCTGGCCCCTTCTGTCAAGCTGTCGGGGCCCGAGGGGGCCAGGGGGTGGGCCGCGTACCTTCGCATGGCCTTGATGTTGACTACGCTCGCCGGCCTTGGCGCCGCCGCTGGCCGCAGGTCCGGACGGCACCGGGGTGAAGCCCACCCCGCGCGCCTGGAGCTGGGCGGCTCTCATGCACCGAGCGTTCGCCATTGACGTGCTGGCCTGTCCGCACTGTGGGGGCCGGCTGCGTCTGATCGCCACGCTCCACGATCCCGCGGTCATCCGGAAGATCCTCGCGCACGTGGGAGTCAGCCCCTCAGGGCCGAGCCCCGGCCCCGGCCCCGCCCCACCTGCGCCCGGCGCCGGCGCGCCCTGATCGGCTTCTCGAGGGCGCGGCGGACGCCGTCGTGCCTGCGCCGTGAGGCGTCCTCAGCGCTGCTCCGGCGGGTCCACTTGCCGCTTGACGGCGGCGGCGTGCCGGCATAGCATGCCGCTCAGCCGGGCTGGCGCGGTCGGCGCGCGAGGAGGCCCGTCATGTCCGCTGTGCCATCGGCTCCTGGGGCGGCCGGCGGCCGAGTCTGGCCCCTTCTGTCAAGCTCTCGGGGCCCGAGGGGGCCAGGGGGTGGGCCGCGTAGCTTCCCATGGCCTTGATGTTGACTACGCTCGCACCGGGGCCGGCGGCTCGACGACGCTGGGGTCTTTCAGGGGGTTCTGGAGGCCCGCTGCCTGGGGCCGCGTGATGCGAACTGGCGTGAATGTTTCCTCTGGGCCGCCGAGCGGGTCACGCGAAACGTTCCGGTGGACCGACGACCACGGCGTCACGACCTGGACCGATCGGGTCGACAGCGTCCCCGAGCGGTATCGCGCCCAGGTGCGGCGCCAGTGCTGATCCTCCCTGCACGGTCGAATGAATCCGAAAGGAGCCTCTCGATGAGCCGATGTCGTTCGGTCGCCGTGTTCGTCTTCGCCGTCGCCGCCGCGCTGGCGGGCGGCTCCGCGGTGCTCGCGCAGGGCGACATCCGCAGCCCGCTGCCGGCGCCGGTGAAGCTCAAGCAGGGCATGCTCAACGTGCCCGCGCTGTCGCCGCTGTGGCTGCTGCCCGAGTTCGCGGCCAAGTACAACGTGCAGATCGAGACGGTGATGTTCCAGCGCTTCGCGGATGCCCGCACCGCGCTCGCCTCCGGCGACATCGACCTCACCGCCTTTGGCCCCCAGGACATCTCGCTGGCGCTGGGACAGGGCGCGCGGTCCATGGTCGGCGTGGCCGGCGTCGGCTCCGGCAACGACTGCCTGATCGTCCGCAAGGGGGACGACATCAAGGACTGGAGCGCGCTGCGCGGCAAGGCGATCGGGGTGGGCGCGGGGTCGATCTCGTGGCTGAAGTTCGCGGCCTCCGTGAAGGAGAATGGCCTCGAGTACGGCGGTCTCAAGATCGTCAACATCATGGGCGGGGGCGGCAACTATCTGAAGGCGCTGCAGGCCAAGGAGATCGACATGGCCGTGGTCTGGCAACCCTTCTGCGCCCAGGGCGTCGTCGACGGCTTCGCGCAGTATCCCACCCTCGATCACAATCGCTCGAAGACGGTGGGCGGGCTCATCTCCGTGCTCGCGGTGAACCGTGGCTTCATGGACAAGAATCGCGACGCGGTGCAGCGGCTGGTGGTGGCCTACCTCGACGTGCTGAAGGTCGCCCAGGCCGATCAGCAGCGCTGGGCGAAGATCTACGCGGAGAAGGCGGGGCTGCCCCTGCCGGTGGCGGTGGAGTCGATCCGCATCACGAAGCTCGATCCCACGCTGCCGCTGGAGTCCATCAAGCGCATCTCGAAGTTCCTGTCGGACAACGGCGTCATCGCTCGCGACGTGTCGGGCGACATCGCGCACTCCTACACGTTCGACTTCCTGAGCCGCGCCACGGGGAAATCGCCGGCCGAGCTGGGTCTGAACCAGTAGCGCGCGGCGCGGCCACGACGCGCATGACCGTCCGTCGCCTCGCGTGGGCGCTCGCGCTGCCGATCGCCCTCTTCGTCCTCTGGGACCTGGCCGTCCGCCAGCGATGGGTGGTGGAAGGCATCATCCCGGCGCCGGCGCAGGTGGCGGCCGCCTGGTACACGTGGATCTTCGGGACGGCGACGACATCGCTCTCCCCCTACTCGGGCACGTGGCTGGCGAACGTGGCGCACTCCACGCGGCGGGTGATCGAGGGCTTCCTGCTCGCGGCCGCGCTGGGGATCCCGCTCGGCGTGTTCATCGGCTGGAACCGCGCGGTGGCGCGGGCGGTGGACCCGTCCATCCAGATGCTGCGCCCGATCCCCATCACGGCGTGGCTGCCCTTCGCCATCGCCGTCTTTGGCATCTACGACGCGAGCGCGCGCTTCTTGATCGGGTTGGGCGCGTTCTATCCGATCGTGGTCAACACCACGCACGGGGTGCGGGACACCAATCTCCTGCTGCTGCGGGCGGCGCGCATGCTTGGCGCCGGTCCCGCCGCGGTGCTCTTCAAGGTCGTCTTCCGCTCCGCGCTGCCCTCGATCTTCACCGGCCTGCGCCTCGGGATCGGCGTGGCGTGGACGGCGGTGATCGTGGCCGAGATGATCGCGGTGAAGTCCGGCCTCGGCTACGTGCTGTGGGACGCCTACTACGTGGGACGGATGGACATCTGCGTGGCCACGATGTTCTCGGTGGGGTTGCTCGGCTTTCTCTCCGACCAGGTTATCCTGCGCGCCTCGCGGGTGGCGCTGCGCTGGCGCGCCCTCGAGGCGCACGGCTGAGCCGATGGCGCCCGCCGTCGAGCTTCGAGGAGTCGCCAAGGAATTCGCGGCGCGCGGCCGCCACGTGGTGGCCGTGGAGTCGATCGACCTCGCCGTCGCGCACAACGAGTTTGCGGCCATCCTGGGGCCGAGCGGCTGCGGCAAGTCGACGCTGCTGAACATGGTGGCGGGCTTCGAGCGGCCCACGCGAGGGCAGGTGCTCGTGGAGGGCGAGCCCGTGCAGGCGCCCCATCCGGGGCGCGCCGTCGTGTTCCAGGAGGCGGCCCTGTTCCCGTGGTACACCGTGCTCGACAACATCGCCTTCGGTCCCCGCACGCGGGGGACGCCGGCGGCGCAGTACCGCCCGCGCATCGACACGCTGCTCGACGTCATGGGGCTGCGCGGGTTCGAGCGTCACTACCCGGCGGAGCTGTCGGGCGGCATGAAGCAGCGCGTGGGCCTCGCGCGTGTCCTCATCATGGAGCCCGCGGTGCTGCTGATGGACGAGCCCTTCGGCAGCCTCGACGCCCAGACGCGCTCGGTCATGCAGGAGCTGCTGCTCACCGTGTGGGAGCGGCGGCAGCAGACCGTGCTGTTCATCACGCACGACATCGAGGAGGCGCTGCTGCTGGCCGACACCGTGAGCGTCATGACCGCGCGCCCCGGGCGCATCAAGACGCGTATCGCCGTCGACCTGCCGCGGCCGCGGTCGCTGGAGGTCACCACCTCGCCGCGCTTCAACGACCTCAAGCGCCGGCTGCTGGCGCTCGTCCGCGAAGACACCTTCAACCCCGGAGCCGACCATGCCCCACGCGCGCGTTAACGGTGTCAACCTCTTCTACGAGGAGACCGGTCAGGGTCTGCCCCTGATCTTCGTCCACGAGTTCGCCGGCGACAGCGCGAGCTGGCACCTGCAAGTGCGGTGCTTCTCGCGCCGCTACCGCACCATCACCTACAACGCGCGCGGCTACCCGCCCTCCGACGTGCCCGAGGACCCGCGCGCCTACTCGCAGGACCAGGCCGTGGACGACATCGTGGGCGTGCTCGATCACCTCGGCATCGCGAAGGCGCACGTGTGCGGGCTGTCGATGGGCGGCTATGCCTCGCTGCACTTCGGCCTGCGCTACCCGCAGCGCGCGCTGTCGATCACGGTGGCGGGCGCCGGCTACGGCAGCGTGCCCGCCGAGCGCGACAAGTTCCGCAAGGACTCGGGCGAGGTGGCGCGCCGCTTCGAGGCGGATGGCATGGCGAAGGTCGCGGAGTTCTACACCAAAGGCCCCACGCGCGTGCAGTTCATGGACAAGGACCCGCGGGGCTGGAAGGAGTTCTACGACCAGTTCGCGGCGCAGTCGGCCAAGGGCCACGCCCGCACCATGCGCGGCGTGCAGATGTCGCGCCCGTCCGTCTACGAGCTGGAGGCCGGGCTCGAGACACTCGAGGTGCCCACGCTCATCGTCACCGGCGACGAGGACGATCCGTGTCTGGAGCCCGGCATCTTCATGAAGCGCAAGATCCGCTCCTCGGCGCTCGTCGTGCTTCCGAAGTCCGGGCACACGATCAACCTCGAGGAGCCCGAGGCGTTCAACCGCGCGCTGCTGGATTTTCTGACCGCGGTGGACGCGGGACGCTGGCCGCTGCGCAACCCGCTCTCGCAGACGGGCTCGGCCATCCTGCCGCCGCCGGGGAAGACATGAGCGACGGCGAAGAGCTGGCCCGGGAGCGTTCCGTTAGCCTGGCGACCTTCCGTCGCAATGGGGTGGACGTGAAGACGCCGGTCTGGTTCGCCGTCATCGACGGCAAGCTCGACGTCGTGGCCGCCGGCGATGCCGGGAAGGTGAAGCGGCTCCGCGAGCCGTCGCGCGCCCTCGTGGCCCCCTCCGACGCGCGCGGTGGCGTGCGCGGCGCGTGGCGGGGCGCCACGGCACGTATCGTGACGGATCCCGCATCGATCGACCGGGCCCACACGGCTGTGCGCGCGAAGTACGGCTGGCAGGCGCGGCGGCTCGACCTCTTCTCACGGCTGGCCGGACGCATCCGGGGCCGCGCGTGGATC
>MGBT01000187.1:0-6920 GCA_001788395.1 Candidatus Rokubacteria bacterium GWA2_70_23 | reverse complement strand
TGTGAGCTCCGAGGAACCGGCGCAAGCGCCGGTTCCGGGCCGAGCGCGGCGAACCAGGAGGCGACACGATGCCCTCTATCACGACCGACGACGGTGTACGGCTCTATCATGAGGAGACCGGAGCGGGCGATCCGATCCTGTTCGTACACGAGTTCGGCGGCCACTATCTGAGCTGGGAACCGCAGGTCCGGTATTTCTCGCGCCGCTACCGCTGCATCACCTATGCCGCGCGCGGCTGGCCGCCGTCCGACATTCCGGAATCCGTGAGCGCCTACTCGCAGGCTCGTGCCGCGGACGACGCCGCCGCGGTGCTGCGGGAACTCGGGCTCGCGACGGCGCACGTTGTGGGACTGTCCATGGGTGCGACCGCGGCGCTCGAATTCGGCATTCGCCATCCCGCGATGGCACGGTCGCTCACCGCGGCCGCCTGTGGCGGCGGCGCGAGCACCGACCCCGTACAAAAACGCCGCTTCCACGATGACTGCGTCGCCTTCGCCGAGCGGCTCGAGCGAGAGGGCATCGCCGCCATGGCCGAACTCTATTGCGCGGGACCCGCTCGCGTGCAGTACCGCGGCAAGGATCCGCGCGGCTGGGAAGAGTTCAAGCGGCGCTTCGCGGAAGGGTCCGCGCGCGGCCACGCCCTGACGATGCTGGGCGTGCAGGCGCAGCGAGCCCCACTCTTCGAGCGCCAGGCAGAACTCGCCGCCATTCCCGCGCCGGTGCTGGTGGTGGCGGGGGACGAAGATGAATCCACGCTCGAGCTCGGGTTATTCCTCAAGCGCAACATCCCGCGCTGCGGCCTGCTGATGCTGCCGAAGACCGGCCATACCATCAATCTGGAGGAGCCGGCCGCGTTCAACGCCGCGGTGGAGAACTTCATCTGCGCGGTCGAGCACGGCCGCTGGAGCGAGCGCGACGCCGTCGCCCGGCAGACGTACCTCCTGGTGCCGAAGGACACATCGGCTGAAAAGGCGTGAGCGACCTGACCGAGTTCGCCATCGGCGCTGCGTCGGAGCATCTGGCGCGCGGCGAGGTCTCATCATCCGGCCTCGCGGAGGCCTATCTCGCGCGCATCGCCGCCCTGGACCCGACGCTCAACTGCTACGTCGCGGTGCGGGCCGAGGAGGCGCGGGCGGAGGCGCGCGCGGCGGACGCACGGCGCGCGCGAGGAGAGCGACGCGGGCCGCTCGACGGGATTCCGATCGCGCTCAAGGACAACATCGACGTCGCGGGCATCCTGACCACCAACGGGATGGGCCCGCGCCCGGATACGACGCCCGAGCGGGACGCGGAGGTGGTGCGGCGGCTGCGGGCCGCCGGCGTGGTGATCCTCGGGAAGCTCAACATGCACGAGGGCGCCCTCGGGGGCACCACCGACAACCCGCACCACGGGCGGACGCAGAACCCCTGGCGGCTCGGCTTCACGCCCGGGGGATCGAGCGGTGGAACAGGGGCCGCCGTGGCAGCGCGGCTCTGTGCCGGCGGGATCGGCACCGACACGCTGGGCTCGGTCCGGCTGCCGGCCGCCTACTGCGGGATCGCCGGCCTGAAGCCGACATTCGGGGTCGTCAGCACGCGGGGGGTCGTCCCGCTCTCCTGGCGCCTGGATGCCGTGGGACCTCTCACCCGCTGCGTGACGGATCTGGGGCTGATGCTCGATGCCATGGCGGGCTTCGACCCAGAGCACATGGAGTCGGTTCGGGCCCCCGAGGGCCCGAGCTATGCGATGGCGGCCAGCGGAGACCTGGCGGGCCTCAGTCTCGGCCTCATCGAGAGCCTGGAGCGGGTGGACATGGACCCTGACGTTCGGCGGGCGTTCGGTGAGTCGATCGAGATCCTCGAGCGCCTCGGCGGAACGCTCCGCCGGCTCGACCTGCCCGGCTACGAGCCGACGCTGGCCCGTCGCGCCGGGCTCCTCGTCTGCGAGGCCGAGGGCGCCGTCGTCCACGAGCGGGACCTGGCCGCCTATCCGGGTGCCTTCTCGCCGGCCTTCCGCCGGATGCTGGAGTTCGGCCGGGACGTGCCGGCCGCGCGACTCGTCAAGGCCGAGGTTGCGATCCAGGTGGCCGGATTCCTGCTCCGCCGAGCGCTGACGGAAGTGGATCTCATCATCGCCCCGACCGCGCCTCAGCCGGCCTTCGCCTTCTCCGCTTCGGCGCCGGCCGGCCAGGCGGACCTGACGGCGATCGCGAGCCTCGGAGGCTGCCCGGCCGTGAGCGTTCCGTGCGGGCTCAGCCGGGCGGGCTTGCCCATCGGCCTGCAGCTGATCGGCCCGCCCTTCGGGGAGCGTGCGCTCCTCGCGGCGGCCCGCGCCTTCGAGGCCGCGTGCAGCTTCGTGCTGGCGCCGCGCGCGATGAGCCCGCCAGCGTCAACGCGGGACCGGCGCGAGCGGTAGGTGAAGCGCGGCGGGCGCTTCTCCGGGAAAACGATGTCCCCATGACCTCCGGTTGACACGGTCCCGCCTCTAGCGTAGCGTCTCCGGGCAGCTTCCGGGAGCCGAGACGGAGGGCGGTGACGGGAGCGCACCCCATTGAGGGGCCAGGCTGTTCAGCGTGAGGGGGGGGGCGTGTCATGGCCACCGACACGATGGTGATGGTCTCGCATCGGGCCGGGCGGCTTGGCCGTAGTCCCTGGGCTCGGCGCGCCCTTTCTCTGATCGGCGTCCTCGCGGTCTGGCAGCTCATCGTGTGGGCGAACGAGGCGGTCGGCTTCATGAACCCGGCCCTTCTCCCCACCCCGGCAGGCGTCGTGCGCGGCGCCTCCGAGCAGGTCGCCGAAGGCATCCTGTATCTCGATGTGCTGTACAGCCTCTACCGAGTCGTCCTCGGCTTCCTCCTTGGCGCCGCCGTGGCGGTGGTGCTGGGATGCTCGGCCGGGTCGGTCCGGCTCATCGAGGATTTCCTGGATCCTCCCCTCGAGATGCTGCGCCCGATTCCGCCGCTGGCCTGGCTCCCCCTGTTCATCTTCTGGTTCGGGATCGGCGAGCCGTCCAAGATTTACTTCACGGCCTTCGTGGCCTTCTTTCCGGTCTACGTGAACACCATCGAGGGCGTGAAGTTCACCGACCCGCTCCTGCGCCGGGCGGCCTTGAGCCTCGGGGCGACCAGCGGGCAGATGTTCAGGCTGGTCACCCTCCAGGCGGCCCTGCCGCAGATCATCACCGGCCTCCGCCTGGGGTTCGGCATGGCCTTCCTCGCCCTGGTGGCGACCGAGCTGATCGCGTCAAATGCCGGGCTCGGCTACCGGATCATGGAGTCGCGCAACTACTTCAAGGTGGACTGGATGGTCTTCGGCGCCCTGATGATCGGGCTCATCGGGTTCACGATCGGCAGCCTGATCCGGGCGGGCGAAGCCAGGCTCCTGCGATGGCGCCCCAGAGACGAGAAGTGAGCGATGGGATACCTGGAGGCGGCGGGAGTGAGGAAGACGTTCGAGGTCGAGGAGGGGGAGCCGACAGTCGCCGTGGAAGAGTTCACTCTTTCGATGGCCGAGGGGGAGTTCGTGGCGCTCCTGGGCCCCAGCGGGTGCGGCAAGTCCACCGTGCTGAACATCATGGCGGGCTTCCTGCGCCCGTCCGCCGGGCACGTTCTGGTGGAGGGCCAGAGGGTGACGGCGCCGGGCTCGGACCGAGGCGTGGTGTTCCAGGAACACGCGCTCTTCCCGTGGATGCGGGTCCTGGACAACGTCACCTTCGGGCCCCGCCTCAGAGGCGTTCCGCGGCGCGAGCGGCTCGAGATGGGGCAGCGATTCGTGGACCTGGTGGGGCTGACTGGCTTCGAGCGCCACTGGCCACGGCAGCTCTCCGGCGGGATGAAGCAACGCGTCGCGATCGCCCGGGCACTCACGAACGATCCCAAGGTCCTGCTGATGGACGAACCCTTCGGGGCGCTCGATGCGCAGAACCGGCGGATGATGCAGGACGAGCTGGTGAAGATCTGGGCTGCCACCAAGAAGACCTGCCTGTTCGTGACCCATAGCATCGAAGAAGCGTTGCTGCTGGCGGATCGGGTCGTCACGATGACGGCCCGGCCCGGCCGGATCAAGGCCGTGCACGAGGTGAGTCTGGCCCGGCCCCGGGACGACGCGGCGCCGGCGTTCGTGACGCTCAAGCGGGAGCTCGCCGATCTCCTTCAGCAGGAGCTGCCGGAGGAGGCGGGGAGGGTGGCAGGGGCGGAATCACGAGGCAAACGACCATGACGCGAACCGATGACGGAGGGACACGATGAGCCAAGGCAGGATGAACATGCTGGTCGGGATCATGGGGATCCTGGCGCTGGCCGTGCCGGCGGCGCCGACGGCCGCCGCCACCCTGGAGCTGAAGAGCCTGGATGTGTACACCTCGAGGGACCCACAGCTCGCCGTCCAGATCGAGCTGGCGGTCGAGAAGGGGTACTTCCGGGAGGAAGGGCTGGACGTTACGGTCAAGTACCTCAGCGGCGGCGGCGAGATCCCGCCCGCGATGGCGGGGGGATCCATCAAGGTGGCCATGGCCGCGCACAACAATGCGCTGAACCTCATCGCCCGGGACTTTCCCGTGAAGGTGATCGGCACCATCAACGACATCTCGGGCGCCATGGGCCTCGCGGTCCGCAACGCCCTGAACGTGCGCTCCCCGAAAGACCTCGAGGGCAAGAAGGTGGGGACATTCGTCTACGCCGCCACCATGGACTTCCTCGCGCGGATGTCGGCGCGCCACGGGATTGACCGGAACAAGATCCAGGTCATCAACCTCCAGCCGCCGGACCTGGCGCCGACCTTCGCTCGCGGCGACATCGATGGGGCCCTGATCTGGGAGCCCCACCTGACGCGCACGGCCAAGCAAGGCGGCACGGTCGTGCTGACGGGGGCCCAGGCGAACTTCCCCGAGAAGAAGGAGACGTACCGGCTGTGGGGCCTGCCGATCGTCGTCTTCACGCCTCAGGAGTTCATCGACAAGAACCCGAACACCCTGGTGGCCCTCCTCAAGGGCCTGGCCCGCGGCAACGACTTCGTGCATTCGAACCGCGCGGAGGCCATCAAGATCCTGACTCGCAAGCTGAGCATTCCCGAGGACGAGCTGACCGAGATGATGGGCCGGAACAAGTACACCATGCTGATCGATCAGGCCTTCCTGAACGAGATGGACGGGGCGGCAGACTCGCAGCTGGCGGCGAAGCAGATCCCGAAGGCCCCGCGGGCTGCGACGTACACCGTGCCGGACCTGATGCGGAAGGCCCGGCCCGACTGGGTGACGGTCAGGTAGCGCCGCTCGCCACGAGGAGGAAACGGCATGCCGCTGGCCCGGATCAACGGGATCACGCTCTTCGGCGAACCGATCGGGCGGGGAACGCCCCTCGTGTGCGTGCACGAGTTCGGCGGGGCCCATGAGCGCTGGCACCCTCAAGTGCGCGTCTTCGGCCGGCGGTATCGCACCTGTCGGCGCGACTCCTCACGCCCGCGAGGGGGCTGATGGCGCTCCCGCTGAGCCCCTACACGGTCATCGATCTCACCCGGGCCAGGTCCGGACCCACCTGCGTGCGCCAGCTCGCGGACATGGGGGCGAACGTCATCCAGGTGGAAGCCCGGGAGGACCTCGATGCCGACTACGCGCGACGCGGATCGGACTTCCAGAATCTCCACCGAAACAAGCGCTCGATGACCCTCGACCTCAAATCACCGCGGGGTCTCGAGATCCTGAAGCGCCTGGTCACCCGCGCCGATGTGCTGGTGGAGAACTTCCGCCCCGAGGTCAAGACCCGGCTCGGAATCGACTATGACACTCTGAGCCGGATCAACCCGCGGCTGGTCTATGGCAGCATCTCGGGCTTCGGCCAGGACGGTCCGTATCGCGACCGGCCCGGCTACGATCAGATCGCCCAGGGGATGGGCGGGCTGATGTCGGTCACCGGGCTGCCCGGACAGGGCCCCGTGCGAGCCGGGATCCCCGTCGCGGACCTCACCGCCGGCTTGTTCCTGGCCCAGGGCATCCTGGTGGCCCTGCTGGAGCGGGAGCGATCGGGCCAGGGGCAGTGGGTGCACACGTCGCTGTTGCAGGCGATGGTCACCGTGATGGACTTCCAGGCCACGCGCTGGCTCATGGATGGCGTCATCCCCCCCCAGGCCGGTAACGACCACCCCACGGGCATTCCGACCGGCGTCTTCAAGACCGCGGACGGCCACATCAACATCGCCGCCTCCGGGCAGCGGATGTTTCGCCGGGCCTGCACGGCCCTCGGCATTGAGCCGCTTGCCGATGATCCTCGCTTTCGAGCACCGGCCGACCGCTCCCGCAACCGTCACGAGCTGACAGTGGAGCTGGAACGGATCCTGAGCCAGAAGCCCAGCCGCGCGTGGGTCGATCTCCTGAACTCGCAGGGCGTGCCGGCCGGACCGATTCTGAACATGAAGGACGTGTTCGAGAACGAGCAGGTCAAGCATCTGAGACTGGCCGAGCCGGTCCGACATTCCGCGCTGGGAGAAATCAGGATCCAGGGGCTGCCGGTCGTCCTCTCGCGCACCCCGGGGTTGCTGCGGAGCGCGGCACCCGACCCGGGCGAGCACACCGATCAGGTTCTTGTGGAGCTGGGCTTCTCACGCGATGACATCGAGAGATTCCAGAGGGAAGGCGTGGTGTAGCCGGGCCCCGTCTCCGCCACGTGGCAACGACCTCGCGCTCGCGGGCCGCGAGCTCGACCCAGTGCTCGGTCGGGACCGCAAAGCGGAGTCGTGCTTATCCTGTTACCTCAACACGATACCAGATGTAGTGGGAGCCTCGACGGCGGCCGCTGCGAGGGATCCTCACGACCGCTCGATCACCTCGACCGTCAAGCGCCGGGAGGTCCTCAGCCCGGTGGATCGCCCGCGCCGCCGCGTCGCCGCGTGGGGTGGGAGCGGAGCGCGGATCTCGCCCGCCGTCGTCGGCGACTGGGACGTTCCGAGGG